>JANLHZ010000087.1 GCA_024653775.1 Planctomycetota bacterium
CGAAGCTCAAAAAACGCTACTTCGCCCCGAATCGTCGCGTAGCGGGCAAAAAAAATTTCACTTTCCCGATTTTTTCGATTATCTGGTCAACTTGGGTTACCACTGCGGATCCGCGGATAAGATGCCTGAAACGCAAGGTGACGTGGTTTACCGAACGCTCATAGAATCTCTATCACAAGGTTCATTGACGCCGTGCGACCGTAGTTCGACCCGACCGCCGTCAGAAGCGTCCCTGTTCCGCCGTTCAATCAATGGTATCCGGTTTCTTGTTCGTTTTCGGCAGTTCCTGAGTGCTGCGAACCGGGGCATCGTCCTTTCCCCGGACTTCGTACAGATCGAGCCGACGGTCCTTCCAGTTCTGGACGGCGCCGCCTTGCCTCGCGCGATCGAGCAGTTCGATGTCGACGTCGTTTATTACGACCGTCTCGAGACCGGGCGCGCACTCGCCAGCGATGCCGTCGCGGGAAAACCCGAAATCCGACGGCGTCAGGATCGCGCTCTGCGCGTACTGGATGTCCATGTTCTCGACCATCGGGAGGTTCCCGACCGTGCCCGCGATCGCAACGAACACCTGGTTCTCGACCGCGCGAGCCTGAGCGCAGTAGCGAACGCGAAGGTAACCTTGCCGCTCGTCCGTGCAAAACGGCGTGAAGATGATCTGCGCTCCGCGGGTGACGGCGATCCGCGCAAGCTCTGGGAATTCGATATCGTAGCAGATTTGTATCGCGATTCGTCCCGCGTCGGTGTCGAACACCTCGATTCGATCCCCAGGTTCGACGCCCCACCACCTGCGCTCGTTCGGCGTGATATGCAACTTGTATTGCTTCCCGATCGACCCGTCGCGTCGGAACAGATACGCGATGTTGTAGATGTAGCCTTCCTCGATGGAAAAGTGCGAGCCGCCTATGATGTTCACGTTGTACTTCACCGCAAGATCCGTCAGCTCCTCCAGGTACCTCGGCGTGTACTCCGCGAGCTTTCGCACTGCGGTCGCGGTGTCTTTCGCCTTGATGAAGCTAAGCATCTCGGTGGTGAAAATCTCCGGGAAGAGAACGAAGTCGCTGTGGTAGTTCGAAGCGACGTCGGTGAAATACTCGACCTGCTGGACGAAATCTTCGAAGGTTTTAATCGTGCGCATGCGGTACTGCACGCAGCAGATTCTAACGTGCCGTGAGCTTTGGAACCGCTTTTTCGACGGCGGACGGTAGTCGAGATTCACCCACTCGAGCAGCGTAGCGTAGCTATCCGATTCCGCGTCGCTCGGAAGGTACGAGCGGATGAGGCGCTTCAGCACGAAGCCGTTCGCTATCTGAGCGGTCATCACCGGATCGTAGAGATTTCTCGATATGACGTGATCGACGTAGTCCCGCGCGCTCATCTTGTCCTTATGCACAGAGTACCCGGGTATCCTTCCGCCTATGACTATCCTTCGCAGGTTCATTTCCCGGCATAGCTGCTTGCGCGCGTTGTAGAGCCTCCGTGAAAGTTTCATTCCGCGGAACTCCGGGTCGACCATTATCTCGATGCCGTAAAGCGTATCGCCGTCCGGGTTGTGGTTGCGGATGTAGCCCGAGTCGGCGATTTCGGCCCAACTGTGTTTTTCCTCGTACTCGTCGAAGTCGATGACGAGGCTGGTCGCGGACGCGACCAACCGATTCTCGTAAACGACCACGAACTGACCTTCCGGAAAGTTCGCGATCTGACTATCGAGCTGCCCTTCATCCCACGGCTTCATTCCGGGAAAACACTTCTTCCCCATCTCGATCAGCGCGGGGAAGTCCTTTTTCCGCAGCGGACGAACCTTGATCCGGCGCTCGAATTTTTTGAGATCGATTTCGTTGTTGTCTGCCACCATTCCTCCATCACGGGGAAACTTTTCCGCAGCTCATCGACCGCGGAGAATACGTAGAATCGCAATTACAAAGGCGATAGTCGCTAGTCCTTGAATCGTGTCCTCGGGCGTGTTCGCGGGATTCGTCGCGCAGAACCCTCCGCGACTTCGTCGCTGCGCCACTGGCGCCGTTGCGGGGGGAGTTGTTCCTCCCGCGCCGCCCGTCGATGCGGCGGTGAACGTGACGCTTGCGGTCGCGCTCGTTAGCGCGGAGGTGGTTTCGCTCGCGGTGAACGTGACTGCGCCGGTGCCGCCATACGTCAGCGTGAAGCGCGCGACGCCTGCGTTCGACGTTAGCGTCGTAGCGCCCGTGAGCGTTCCCGTTAGCCCGGACGCGCTGATCGTGATTTCGCTCGATCCCGTGCTGACGATCTGCGAGTTCGCGTCCAGCACATGTACCGTAAGCTGGAACTCGCGTCCCGATTCCACGCTCGCAGGCGGGCCGAAGAACTCGATCTTCACCGCGCCGCTCGGCGGAGGCGGAGTCCCCGTCTGGTTGACGGTGATCGCCCGCTCGTCGAAAACAAGCGGAGTTCCGCTGGTGTCGGTGACGCGCAGAGTCACCTGCCCGGCGGTGTCGAGCGCCGCGCTGAAGGTGAACGCGCCGCTCGATGTCGTTCCCGTGGTGGTCCCGGTGAGCGCGCCGCTCCCGCTCTGGATCGCAAGTTGCACCGGGCGATTATCGCTCGATATCACCGCGCCTGTCGAATCCTGCACCTCCACGGTCACGCTGAACGTCTCTCCGGTGTTGACCGACGACGGAATCGTCGTAATCGAAAGCCGAGTCGCGCTCCCCGGCGCGCTTATCGGAATATCGACTCTACGCACCTCGCCGGCGGTGAGCGCGGGGACGACGACCATCGCGCTTCCGATGCCGGACTTCGTGGCGGTGATCGTGGTGCTGGCGCCGACCGCGACATCGAGGAAGCTGTAGAGTCCGTCGCCAGAAGAAAGCGAGGCGCTCGTGTCTCCGGTGCGGGTAATCTGCGCGTCGACGATCATGCCTCCGTTCGAAGCGTCCGTGACGTAGCCGTAGATGATCCCCGTAGTTGGGGAATCGAGCCACGACTTCGTGGGCACCTTTGCGGGAAGCGCGTAGCGTGTGGTATCGAGCGCGGTGAAGAGATCGTCGGTCTGCGCCTGCCCGTAGCTCCAGTAGTTCGTGCCCTGCGCGCCGAGGGAGCGCGCGGCGGAGATTTCGTTTTCCGCGCGGCTGACGTTTGTCGAAGCGCTCGATGAGCTCGACCCCGTAAACCCGGCGTGGATGTGTCGTCCGTTCGCATTCGCTACCCAATCCGGAACAAGATCGCTGAAGTCTGGCTTGTTCCCTCCGTCGGCCCAGTAGACCTGCGGCGCGATCCAGTCGAGCGCGCGATTCGCGAGCCAGCCCTGCGCGTCCTGATAGCACTGATCGAAACTGTACTGAAACCCCGCCGGATAGCCCGGATAGTGGCTCTGAGTGTACAGTCCGAGAGGCGCGGCGCTGAGCTGCAAGTTCGGATTTACGCTGTGGACCTCGGCGTAAGTGTCGCGCAGGAACCGCGTTATCTGGTCTCGCGTCCAGTCTGCGAAGCCGAGCGCGCCCGGATTGCCGTCGCCCGACATTCGCGCGGTGGTCGTCGAATCGTGGGAGTAACCCGGACTCGGCGTGCGGATGCGGTCGAAGTGGATGCCGTCGAGGTCGGAATAGGTTCGCACGAGGTGCATTACCTGCGTTCGGAGGTACGCCTGCACGTCCGGGTGGCCTGGGATCATCCACAGATAGCCGTCGACGGGGGACGAAATCGGATTTCCCGACGAATCGGCGATGAGCCAGTCCTGCTTTGCGCTGTCACCAGGATTGCAGTGCGCGTAGTAGAGATGGTTCGTATTCGAAGGCGCGCTGGCAGAACCCCACACGACGTGGGTGTTGAAATACGCGTGGAGTTCAAGCCCGCGGGCGTGCGCCTCGTCGAGCGCGTAGCGAAGCGGATCGAACCCCGGATTGCTCCCGCCTATCAGCGTGCTCCACACCTCGTTTGGCGAAGGGTACAGCACGTCCGCCTGCCCGCGGACCTGGAACACGACGCTGTTGAACCCGCCCCGCGCGGCGTTGTCGAAGGCGGTGATGATGTTGTTCTTCGCGGTCTGCGCGTTCGAACTTGGCCATTCGAAGCGCGAAATCCAGATGCCGCGATACTCGTCCGTCGCGTAGGTCACGGGGCGGAAGCGCACCGCGTCCGCGATCACCACCGCTCCCGCGATGCCGTCGTTTTTCAGAGCCACCCTGCCGCTGGTTCCGCTGCTGAAGCTGAATATCCCGATGCGTCGGAACGCGCCAGCGCCGTTAACGGTCTGATTCGTATTCATCGTGGTGGTTCCGTTCGCGTGGTCGATGACGAAGGTCGCGTCCGTCGCGCGGTTCGATCCCTCCGGGTACTGAATCGCGACCTCGTACTCTCCCGCGGTCGTAATCGTCGGCCGCCACTCGACCTCCGCGGTGGCCGCGCCTGTTGTCGTCGCTACGTACTGATAGTCGGCTCCGTATTTTCCGGAGCTCGAATTCCCCGCGGTCCACGTTCCGCTGACGACGCTGAAGCCGCTGCCGCCGTTATCGATGATTATGTCCTGCGCGCTCGCTGCCGCAGAAACCGCGGATATGAACGCGAAAATAAAAACGGTTAAGCGAACGTTCATAAGACTCTCCGGCAAACGAATTGTGTCCGATGATTTTAACCACAGATGAACGCGAATTTACACAGATGATATAAAACCACGAAATACACGAACGACACGAAATAAGATTACGCTCACTCGCGGTTCAAAAATTCGGTCACAAAAACTATCCGTGGTTTCTCGCTCCGCTTTGAAAGTTTGCGTAGCGCGCGGACCGACGACGTCACGATCGTTTCGATCCCGAAATAGCTCGCGTCCGCGAGCAGCTTGCAAGCCATCGCGTCTTCCGCGGAAGGATCGACGACCGATAACGCGCCGCCGAAGATGTAGGACGATAAACCTGGGGTGATCGATTTTTGATTTTTGATTTTTGATTTTTGATTCAAATCCAGCAATGCGATTCGCTCATAGTCAAAGTCCTCCACGGCGTACTTCAAAAGATTCCACAGATAATCAGAAGCCGCCAAGTACGGCGAGCGGTGTCCCTTGAGCTTCATCGTGTCCGGCTTTTCGCGGCGAATCGCATCGCTGGTCATCAGGCGGTACACGCCGTCGCCGAGAAGCCACGCGAGCGCCTGCGGGTTCGTCACGAGTTTGAGTCCTTCGCCGCTGGATTGGCGCACGACGCGCTCGTGGATCTTCAGCGATTCGTCCCGGAGTCCGAGTTCGAACAGTAGCGGACCGCTCGCGAGTCCGGAGACCAGGGTGACGCCGACGCGCTCGCCAAGTTTCGCCAGAAGCGCGAGGTATCGCTCCGCGGCGAAGACGTCGTCCTTATCCAGCGGATCGACGAGCACATACGCATCCGCCTCCCGCGCGAACGGCGCGCCTATCCGCGATCCCGCCGGATCGAAGAGACTCCCCGTCTCCCGGTATTTCGCAAGCGCCGCGCGGAGGCGGTCCGGGATCAGCCCTTCGTCATACGCGGTCATCCTCGCGCGCATAATCGCGCCGCGGCCGTCGATCTGCGGCTTGCAGTGATCCGTGTGCGAGCCGCAGAGCGTGCAGTAGTACGCGGCCTGCAGCGCGTCCACCGACAGCGGAATGCGCCCGTCGTCAAGCATCTTGATCGTCGTCTGCTTCGCGGTCGGCGTGTACGCCTCGATCTTGAGCGACTCCGCCACCGGGCACGAATGACGGCACAGCTTCGGACACCCGGCGCAGGTATTTACGTCATCTTTGGTTGGCTTGGGCAATAAAAGACTCATTAGCGCCAGATTATCACAGACTTTGCAGTTTTGATCCCGTGTGATAAAATCAAGATGAAAAGTTCCCCGGTAATCTTAGGCAACGTATGACGACCCAAATTGCAATCGACGTTAACGAGATCGCCGAGTTTTGTAAGCGTCACCATATAATCCATCTTTCCCTCTTCGGCTCTGTTGTGCGCGCCGATTTCACAGCGGAGAGCGACGTTGACGTCCTAGTGGATTTCGATCCAGGACACTCTCCGAGTTTTTTCGACCTCTACTACATGGAAGAGGAACTCACCAGCATCTTCGAAAATCGCAAAGTCGAGATGGTTCCAAGGAATGCGCTTTACCACAAAATTAGAAACAGAGTGCTGCGGGAGGCCGAGCTCGTTTATGAAAAAAGATGACACAGTTTACGTTCATCACATGCTCGAGTACGCGTCCAGAGCATGGGAAAAGGTCGAAAACATCGAACGTGGCGAATTCGATGGAGACGACAACCTTAAACTGGCTGTCACGTACCTGCTTCAAACCATAGGCGAAGCCGCGGCGCGCGTGTCGCAGGAATTCAGGAACAAATGTCCGGACGTTCCCTGGCCCCCGATTATCGGAATGAGGCATAAACTGGTTCACGGCTATGTCACCGTCAGCTATGACCAGGTCTGGCAAACCGCGAAAAACGAACTAGAACCGCTTATCGAATAGTTGGAACGAATACTTGAAAACGACGATCCGGGATGCGAACCAGACGAACAAAGTTCACTGTGAATTCAGACGGGACTTGATTCTTTCCGCGATGCGTTCCGCCACCGCTGCGATGGTGAGGCTCGTGTTTACGATTATCGGAGCGGGGATCGTCGCGCCATCGACGACGAACAGATTGCGGTAGCCGAAGACTTCTCCCTCAGGGGACAACGCGCCGTGTTCCGGACTCTCCGCCATCCTGCACGTCGCGAGGGGATGCACGGTTCCCGTGAACCCGAACGTTTCGAGCGGATTCTTGATCAGATAACCGCCCAGGCTTTCGACTAGCGCGTGCGCGGCGTTGATCGACGCAGCCCACATTCGCATCGTTTCCGGATGGGTCTTCCAGCCGAGGACGACGCTGCCATCCGCCTTGACGCGCACCTTGCCTTCGCTCCTGTCGAGTCCCAGGACGCCGAGTGGAAGAAAGTGCCGCTGAATTTCGCGCAGGTATTCCTTGTACCGTCCGCCCCAGGTCCTTCCGTCCGGCGCGATCAATTCGAACGCCATCGCGGTGGTCCCCGTCGCTGGTGGGAGATGAACGCACTGAAGCGTGAATCCCTGCTCTAGAAAATCGTAACTGATCGAACCGTCGATCTTACCTTTCCAGGTGTCCGTCACGTCGGGCACGATGCCACAGATAGGGAGGTCTCCGTTAAGCGAAAGGCGCTCGCCCGCCATCGCGCTCACTTCCCGCAGTCCCGCGAAGCGCTTCGAGCGCAGAAGGATTCCCGCGCTTGCGATCGCGCCACCCGCGAGGATGACGACCTTTGCGCGGATGCGTTTTTTCTCGCGCGTGCGCTTGTCGCGGAAGTGTACGACGTAGCGATCCATCTGCTTCTCGACGACGTCGCAGGAGCAGCCTTCGCGGAACTCCGCGCCGAGAGATTCCGCCAGCGGGACGTAGTTGAGCATCAGGCTCTGCTTCTTCCCGAACCTGCACCCCGCGCTGCACCAGCCGCAGTCGTTGCATTCGTGAAGCGCGACGCGCATCGCGTCGGTGCGTTTTCCGATGCGCGCGAGTCCCTTCGCGAACACGAAGTCCCGACGCGAGACGCTGCGCCACTTTTCCGCATCCGGAAGACTCTGCGGGTCGAACGAAAGCTGCACGACCTTCAGCATCTCTTCGACCTTCGCGTAGTACGGATCGAGCGTCTTCCGCGAGTATTCCGCCGGCCACAGCCTTCGGCCGTCTTCGTCCAGCTCGAACACGAAACTCGGCGCGCGGAGACTCACCTGCGAGTAGATCAGCGAGCCGCCACCGACGCCGGAGCCGCTAAGGACTCCGGTGCCGCTCCCGCCCCAGAGGTCCCAGAGGGACGCGAAATGCACTGGGTTGAAACTCTGCTCGAAATCCTCGCTCTTCCAGCGCTTTCCCTTTTCCAGTACGACTACCCGCGCCTTCTCCGCCAGCCGCGCCGCGGTAACGCAGCCGCCGAAGCCGCTGCCGACGATGACTACGTCTGTGTCTTCGACGTCGCCTTTCGTTACAAATCTTTGGATCGCCATGCCGACCTTGGATGAATTCCTTCAGCGCAGAGTCGCGGAGAGCGCGGAGACTCGCAGGGAATTTTAAAGCTTCACGTTCAGATTTCAGATTGAATTTCCAAAACCTTTCGCCGGCTTTATAGCAGTTCGTGAGGATTTTTAAATTTGGAATCTGAGATCTTGAATCGCGTCACGCCGCTTCCCGGAGGCGGAGGATGATCTCTCCGGTCGTTCGCTGCTCGACGATTATCGTCTCGAGCCTCGTGAGTTCGAGCAGCGCGAGGAACAGCGAAATGACCTGGATGCGATCGATCCCGCCGCGGAAAAGCGAATTGAACGGGACTTTGCCCTCCGCGTGAAGACGCTTTTCGATCTGCTCCATATAATGCTTGATGGGTTTGTCGTCGTACTTGATTGTATACGACTCTTCCGCGAGGATGTCTTTCGTGACGTCGCGGAACGCGCTGAAAAGGTCCCACACCGTGATCTCGTGCAGGAATTTACCCTCGACCTTCTTCGCCGGTATTTCGTCGTAGCCGCGCCTTTCGAATAGCGCCGCGCGCTCGCGCATAGTGTCGAGCTGCACCGCGCGATCCTTGTATTTCTTGTAGTCGAGGAGCTGGCGCACGAGTTCGAGCCGTGGATCGTCTGATTCGCCTTCCTCCTCGTCGGATGGAAGCATCTGCCGGCTTTTAATCTCCATCAGCGTCGCGGCCATCACAAGGAAATCCCCGGCGTACGAAATATCCATCGACTCCATCACGTCGAGCATTTCGAGATATTGCGTCGTAATGTCCGAAATCGGAATATCGTACACGTCGATCTCGTGCTGCTTGATCAGATACAAAAGCAGATCGAGCGGTCCCGTGAAAATGTCGAGTGAAAAGGTTACGTCTTCTTCGCCCACTATCATCGCGCCCCCTTTGCGAACCGTCTTGCGGCTCTCGTTCCCCGCGCCGAACCCCATCTGGCGCTGGTTCATATTCGCACAAGTCGCCTCTGGATACAAACGCAATTTCGGGGAGGCGCGAATCAATTCACAGAACAAATTTCAGGTCTCGGCCACTAATACCTTGAAAGGGGAATGCGAGTCGCTGACACTATAGGTCTTAGAGTTGTTGGCTGTTTTTTGCCATCGCCCTAACCATCTCCCGTTGGGAGAGGGAAAAATGCGCGGGCGGGGACGTCCGCACTCCCACGAGTGGCACGGGCATCCTGCCCGTGAATCACGGACGAGACGTCCGTGCCACAGTGCGGACGAGACGTTCGCAGTCCCAGGCGAAAAATGGAATTCACGGACAAACAGAGAATCCAGACAAGTATGCTGAGCGTGAGCGTCATCGACGAAGCGCTCGAGCGCGGCGAGGAAGTCCCCTTCGGCGACTACGCAATCATTTCGAAAATCAGCCGCGGGGGGACGAGCCGGGTGTTCAAGGCGAGGCACAACGCGCTCCGGAGGGACGTTGCGCTAAAGATTCTGATTCCGAGCCAGCAGGACGAGGACGAGGAGATCGTCCGCTTCTACAAGGAGGCGGAGTCTATCGCGCGGCTTCGCCATCCGAACATCGTGACGGTGCATCACGTTGGAATCTACGGCGGTCTGCACTACATCACTATGGACTACATCCCGGGAAGCGCGATGTCGGAGCTTCTCGAAATCGCGCCGTTTCCGGTCCGTCGGGCTTTGCAGCTAATCCGTCCGATCGCGTCGGCTCTCGGATACGCCCACGCGCGCAAGATCATCCACCGCGACGTCAAGCCCGGAAACATCATTCTCGCGAACGAAACCCGTCCGATGCTGATGGACTTCGGCCTCGCAAAGCAGGTCGACGCGGACGACAACATCACGAAGACCGGAATCGCGATGGGGACTCCGCCTTATATGAGCCCGGAGCAGGCGCGCGGCGAGATGCAGACTCTGGGCGAGCGAAGCGACATCTACAGCCTTGGCGCGACGCTTTACGAGATGCTGACTGGCAGGACTCCCTTCGTCGATACCGCGAGCGTGAAGCTGCTCTACCGCGCGATCGAGGAGATGCCCGAGCCGCCTTCGAAGTGGAACCCGCAGATTCCGCACGCGCTCGACACGATCGTGCTGCACTGCCTCGAAAAGCGTCCCGAGGATCGCTATCAAACGACCGCGGAGTTCGCGCGGGACGTCAGCCTTTTTCTCGACGACGAGCAGTTCGTTTCGGTCAAAATCAGCCCGCGGTCGAAGGTCTGGCGCAGGATTCTGAGTTTCGATTCCATCGCCGCGGTCAGCATCGCGGGGATACTTTTTCTGGTGTTCGTGGTTGCGATCGTCGGGAGGGAAGCAAACCTCGACGATCCGATTTTCTGGGTCGAAAGCGACGACCTGCCCCTCCCGAAAATCGAGGACTTCGCGCCGGTAGAGGGACTTGAAAAGAGCGAATCGGGCGCGATCTATCTGAATCCCGCGGAGAGCGGATTCCGGGTTTACAGACTAGCGAGAACCATCCAGGGCGAGTGCCGGCTGACGTACTCCGGAGGTCTGCACCCCGCGGCCGTCGCGGGCAGGATTGAGCCGACCGCGGACGGGGCATTATTCGGCATCGGGATTTCGTCCGGCGAGCGCAGGGATTTCGGTATCGAGTCTCGCGAAACGTCTGACTCACGCTTTTATCCGGAGGCGACGTCGAATGGCGGACTCGCGGTGCTTTTCGGAGCGGAGGAGAATACCTGCGTCCGGGTCGAGCGCGACGGCATAGTCGTGACGCGCATTCCCTTCGAGCTTCCCGCCATCTCGGAATCCGGCGCTTCCGTCTGGATCGACTTCCTTCTGCGCAGGCATACGCTGTCCGTAAACGCGAAAATCGGAGACGCGAAGGTTTCGTTCGAAATTCCGGACGTCTACGGGCCACGAGGCGGATACGACAGTCTCGCGTACATCGCCTACGAGAACACGAGGCTTTCCGTCGCGAGGATATCCGTGGCTGCGCCCGGTCTACCGGATGGAATCTCGCGGCTCGCGCTCGTTCAGAACCAGCTCGATCTCGCATTTCGAGCGGGGGACGATTCGTTCTTGTTTTCGTACGTTGCCGAGCTGGCGGGAAAATTCGAGCCGGAGTTCGAGCCGGATTCCGAAAATCGTTTCGAAGCGCGGCTGATACAGGCGGTTTCGCTGACACTGACCAGCGGGATCGTCGCGAATAGCCCTGAGTTTTTCGAAAGTCCGGACGTATTTCGGCGAATCGTTTCCATCGAAAGCGAGGAAGAAAGAACCGAAGCGGAAAGGATTCCCGCGGACGAATGGATCGCTCTGATCGAGCGGGCGGACTCGATAGTTCGCGATCTGCTGTCGGAGAGGCGCGCTGGAAAGGAGGCGAACCGTGCAAGGCTCGTCCAGCTAGAGATTCTCGAGCGGAAACTACGGATGAACCTGAACCTCGTCCAGCGTATTTCCGGGGCAGACAACGAAGTCGAATTTTTCGACCCCCTCATCCTGCGGAGCCGGGAACTTATCGATCAGATTCTGACCACGCTCGGAGAAATTCTTGGCGCCGACCCGACCGACGACTTCCGTAGGGTGGTGATGACGCATCTGGAATACTTCTGCGGGGATCTTGCGGCGAGGATCGAGCGAACGGAGCCGGGGCAGGCGCGGATTCTGACCTTCCTCCGCGAGAGTTTCACGCTCGTCGTCGACGGCCTGCTTATCCGGACCCACCAGAGCGATCAGCCTTTCAAGGCGAGGCTTCTCTACAGCGCGGGTCGGGAATGCGAGGCGTACGCGGACAGACTACGCCCGCTACTCGCGAATGCAGGCGCGAACGATCCCGCGCTCGCGGACGATCTCTCGCGCAATCTGGAGCGCGCGATAGCGAGCTACCTCGATATTTCGCAGTTTCACAAAAGCGTCCCGAACGTGTATCGCGCAGGGTTTTCAAGGCTGATCGCGTGCTATAACCGGCTCGGGAGGTTCGACGAGAAAGTCGATGTGATCGAGGAGGCGCTCAAACCGGGCGACGCAACAGAGGCTGTCTTGAACGTGCTCTTCACGCGGGAAGCCGCCGAGGGAGAAGGATCGCAGGTGACATTCGCGCAGGCGAACTCTACCGTAGAAGAGATCGACGCACAGGTGGCAGTTGCGCTCGCAGGCAGATCGTTCGATGGGCCGCTGCTTCTGCAGCTCATCGATTACAGGCTCGCGAATGCTGTGACGGAGGAGGATTTAGTTCGAGTGCTCGCGCTTCTATGCGTTCATAGATTCGCGTCTCCTTTGGAGGACGCATGGAAGCGGGCGACCTTCGCAGCGCTCGCAGGCGAACGAACTTCGCCGGAGGTGCGCTTGCTCGCGGAGAGGCTCATTACCGCGGAAGTCGAAGGCGGAGAGGACGAAGACGCGAGCAGGCTGATCGAATCCGTCGCCGGATTACAGACAGTCCTTCTGTCGGAGCTTCCTTCCGAAGACCTTGTAGAGTGGCAACGGAAGTTCGAGTCTCTTGCTATGAGCGTGCCGTCGGAAATGCGCATTGCGCCGGTTTTGATTCTTGCGCGGATTTTCGAGGTTCCAAGGGACGAACTCCCGCGAGTCGAAGTCGAGGGCGAAAGTTTCCTGTGCCTCGCGGACGATGTTTTGAAAAGTAGTCAGTAGTCAGTAGTCGGTAGTCGGAAAATCAATTTGAAATGTAAGTAGTAGTCGGCAGTCAGTTGTCAGAAAATTCAATCTGACTACTGACTACTGACTACTGACTACTACTCGCGTGCATATCGTATACGTCACAGGACTGAATCTCGAAAAGATGGCTGGAGGAGCGGTTCACGCGACTTCTCTTGCGCGGGAACTTGCGAAGCTGGATCACCAGGTCACGCTCATCGTCGATCGCTCCGGAGGGATCGAACTCGAAGGCTGCGAGGTTGCCAGTGTCGGAGTTCCGACATTCGGACCAGTGAAGACGCTCCGCTATCACAAAAAGATCGCTAAGTTCCTCGGAGAATCGCTCGGAAAATCGAAGCCGGAAGACACGATACTCTATCTTCGCGGGCCGTGGGCGTACGTTCCCGCCGCGGCGAAGAGATTGAAATTCCCGGTTGTCTGCGAGGCGAACGGCGTTCTCATCGACGAACTCGAAGCCGCGGGCGCGAACATGGTCCAGCGGGCGGTGTTCGAGCGGGTCGAGGGCAAAGGATACGCGGAAGTCGACCACACAGTATGCGTATGCGAAGGAATCCGTAAACGGCTCGCGCAGAGATATTCGCAGAAGTACGGGCTCGCGGAAAGCCGGCTGAGCGTCACCGGCAATGGAAGCGACGCCGATCGCGCGAAGGTTCCGCCATCCGCGGAATTTCGTAGCTCGCTCGGGATTCCGGAGAGCGCGAAGATCGTCGGTTTCATTGGCGATCTTTTCGTCTGGACGAACCTAGAGCCTTTCATCGACGCAGTCTGCGAATCCGGGGACGCGGACTGGGTGCGCCTCGTCGTCATCGGCGGCGGACCTCGGGAGAACGAGTTGCGCGGATACGCGAAGCGGAAGCCGCATCCGGAGCGAGCGATCTTCACGGGTTCGTTTCCGCATTCCAAAATGGCGGGCGCGATCGCGAATTTCGACGTCAGCGTCATCGCGCGACAAGGCGGCATTTTCGCTCAGCCTCTGAAGCTGTTCGAATACCTCGCAGCGGGAACTCCGGTTATCGCGCCGCGCAGGGAGGACTTCGAGTTTCTGGAACGGGACCGCCTCGGCGTGCTGGTGGACAAGCTCGATAAGGCGGACGTCGCGCGCTCGATAGGTTCGATCCTCCGCGGTGAAACGAGCCTGCTTTCGCGGGATGAAATCAAAAGCCTGTTCCTGCGAGATCACACCTGGGAAGTCATCGCGAAGAAGACCGCAGCGGTTTTCGAAACGGTCCGGCGGGAAAAGTTCTTCGCCTAGCGTTCAAACTGTGGTATTCTTAAGTTACCCCCAGATACGAAGGCCGCAAAGCCGTCAAAGAATAATACGTTTTGATGGAGTCGAGGTGATAGAGACCTTGCGGTGACATTCGCGATATAGACCCCTGACAAAAGATTTTTGAACCATGACAAAAAAGAAACTCCGCCATGAACTTGCCGGAGTACTCTTCGTGTCAGTTGGTCGCACCATTCTTCGTCATATAAGTTCCAGTAAGAAAACGAGGTACAGCCCTATGTCAGAAGCAATGAGAACTATCGGATCGGACGCGGAACTCGAAGCCTCGATGAGGCATCTATCAAACGATCTGCTTGACACTACTCAGAAAAAGAAGCGTCGCCGGAAGACTCCCGAGGACACAAAAAGCCCGCGACCGTACGCGCACCACGTCCGCGGCGCGATGAGCGAGGACCGCAATCCGTATCAGACGCGCTACGTCGCAGACCTGATCCGAAAAATCGACATTGGAAAATTCGACTGAGAACGATCTCCTTTCCCAAAAAAAAGGCGGGTTTCCCGAAACGGGAAGTTCGCCCTTTTTTGTGATAGAATGAAACTACCGGTCGAGAAACGGTCCGGAGGTGAAAAATATGACGAGAGGCAATTTCGAAGCCGTCGTCCTCGCCGCGGGGAAATCGACAAGATTCGGGGAACTGAAACAGCTCGCGACAGTTAACGGAGTGCCGCTGGTGCGTTTCGTGTGCGATAGTTTCAGAAACGCCGGAGTGAGGCGGATCGTCGTCGTCACCGGGAATCGTCACGATGAGGTGGAGGCGGAGATTCCGGATTACGCGACATTCGTCCGGAACCCGGAATATGAAAT
Organism: Planctomycetota bacterium; assembly: GCA_024653775.1. Taxonomy (GTDB): domain Bacteria; phylum Planctomycetota; class UBA8742; order JACQVU01; family JANLHZ01; genus JANLHZ01. The sequence continues at coordinate 14,704 of JANLHZ010000087.1, forward strand.
CGGGATGGTCACGAGCATCCTTCGCGGAGTAAAGGCCATAGCGGACAGCGGCGCTCCGTTTTTTCTGACGCCGACCGACGTGCTTGTGACTCCGGCGGATGTCCGCAGGCTCATCTACGAATGGAAGTCGTCCGAGCCCGAGCCGATGGCGGTCGTGCCTTCCTTCGGCAATCGTCGCGGCCACCCGGCGCTTTTCAGTTCCGACGCGAAGGACTTCTTTCTGAGACTTGGGCCGGATGACAGGGGGAACAGGGTAATCGACATGTTCGACCAGGAGGGCGCGGTAAATTACGTGCTGTTCCCAGACGACCGTCTGATAACGAGCGTGAATTCGAAAAGCGATCTGCACCGAGTCAGCGCGATGCTGCCACTTTAGAAAGCAGATCAGCGCGGATACGAAAGCTCGACGCGTTCGCGAAGTTCGCGCAGAAGCGCATCGGGACCGTCGATTCCCCGCCGGGCGAACTCATTCTCGATCGCGCGTACTCTTGTGAGAATTCGCGTATGGTCCGACTCCGCGAACCGCCAGAGATTGTCGATCGCGCGGAGGTATAGTTTGTCGATACGTTCGAGGTCCGGCGCCGACGCGCCCTGGCTGAAGGTTCTTAGCTGATGCCAGCGATACCTCGCGATGTACTCGACCTCGAACCACGCGAATTCGAACGCCTCTGGTTGCGCGCGTCTCGAGTACGAAAGAACATCGAGATAATCCTTGCCCTGCTCGCCGAAGCTTTCGGCGAAATAGAGCGTCGAGAGCGCTTCGTCGGGGCTGTAGAGCTGGCTCAGGTAATACTCGTGGGCCTTCAGGTCGAACGGATGCCTGCGAAGGTACGAGGCTATTTCCCGCGAGGTTTCGCGCACCCTGACGGAGCCGGAAGCGCCGGGGGAATCGGCGCGAGTCAGCCTTTCGCGCTCCAACTGGAACCTCATCGACGAAAGAAGCACGGGCGCTCTGCGATAGTCTGACAGAGAATGCGAAATGCTCATCATCGTTTCGAGATTCGATGTGACGCTGCCCGCCTGCGCGAGTTTCGAATACAGATTGATAGTTCCAGCCGCGGACGGGAACGCGGGGATCGAGGCGGAATTCGCCGCGGCTGCGCGATTCACCTCGAGAACGCCGGAATCGAAGTCGTCCCCGAGTTCGTAGGCCGCGCGTTCGTCTTCGTAAACCGGTTTGGCGATCAGCCACCCGAACGCCCCCGCGAACGCGATTACGCACACGAATCCGAGTTTGTAAAGCAGCACGTCGTTCTTGCCGGGATGGAATTCCTGCGCGGCAGTCTCTGCGTCTTCGCGATAAACCTCCTTCATCAGCGCCATTGTCGCGCCGAGCGTGAGCGCCGCGATGATCATCGAAACCGGGTGCATCATTCCCGATCCCGCGAGAGCCGTGATCGTCGCAGAAAGAATCGCGATTATCATCGTCTTCGCAAGTGGAAGCTCCCGCGGCTCAGGATGAACTTCGTTCTTGGCGTCGAGCGCGGCGAGCGATCTGATAAGCCTCGCGATGAAAAACGCCGCGAGCAGAAGTCCGAGCGATCCGAATTCCGCGAAAATCTGGAACGCTCCCGACGGATAATACATCGCCGACTCCGGCGCGCCGCGAGCCGCGATACTCTCGCGCGTCGCCGCTAAGGGAGCGCTGACCGCGCTCGATCCTAGGCCGCCTCCGACGAGTTTTTCTACCGTCGTCGCTTCGCCTGCAAGTTTGCCCCCCGCGCTGTACATTGCGATGAATCTGTAGTCGTCGAAATCGTTTTCCGCGCCGACGAGCGCCCGTCGAACGTTCGCGGCGTCGCTCTCCGGGTACGTCAGCGCAATCGCGAGGATCGCAGCTCCGCCCAGAAATACCGTCAGCGCGGTTCTGAGTCCCACCTTGGCGTACTGCGTCCAGACGGTCCGCAGGACGAGGATGAATCCGAAAATCAGGCCGAGAATGACGGGGAATGAAATCGTCTCTGTAAGTCCGATAGCGCCGCTGACGACGAGCAGCAGACCAGCGGCGTTTCTGAGAACTTTCGGTAGTCCGAACGCGAGCAGCGAAAGTCCGACGAAGAACGTAAGCACGCTCGCGAGTCCAGCGACTTCGGACGCGGGCGCGACGAGGTCCAGCATCGCGCCGCGCGGATTCGCGTAAGTGGCCGTCGTCCCGAAAATGCAGATCCAGGGCAGAGCGAAGACGCCTATCGCGAATACCATTCTCCGGACCATCGCGTTACGGAGCGCCGCGCCGAACGCGGGCACGAGAATGCAGAAAAGGAGCGTCCTTACCGCGGGCAGCGCGTAGAGCCTCTTGTCGACGGCCCAGAACGCGCTCGAAACCGCGAGCGCAAGCAGCAGTCCGACGACCCAGTAGACGGAGTGGGGGACGCTGACGTTGTCGCTGCGGAAGAGGATGAATTCCTGCGCGTAGAACCTTATGAGGAATCCGAGCGCGAGCGTCGCGAACGCCGCGCCGGCCATCGCGGTTTCCGCTGGACCGAACGTCACTCCGGACCCGAAGAGCGCCAGCGCGGCGACGCTCGCCAAAATGACGGTCATCCAGTCGAGCAAATCGAACCCGGAAACGCTTTTCGCGATCTGCTCGTTTATTGCGACGTTGTTCGAAATTTCAGACATTTGCCGTGGGAATTCTTTCCGCGGACAAGAATGTACCATCCTCGCACGAGCTTCAAGTCCGGTTAAAAACTATCTGCAACTGTTCACGGGGTAGTTCGCAGTCTATAGCGGGAATCTATTCGTAGTGTGCTCGTGAGAGCATATTTTCCAGATAGTAGAGGATCGAAGAAACGCCTTACGGCGCCACTACGAACGCGAACTACCCCGTGAACAGTTACAACTATCTGCTTCGTTCCGTCGTCTCCAAAGTCGCTCCAGACGTGTTTCAGGGAAGGACCTCACGTCACTGGTAAGTGCCTTCGCTTTACGATCAGATAATAAATCAGCGGTATCACGACGAGGCTGAACGCTGTCGACGCGAGGATGCCGAAGACGAAACTGTACGCGAGTCCGCTGAAGATCGGGTCAAGAACCATCACGAGCGACCCGAATAGACTTGTCGTCGCGGTGAGGACGATCGGGCGGAGGCGGACCGCGCCCGCTTCGACGACCGCATTTTCGAGCGTCGAGCCTTCCTTCAATTTGAGGTCGATGAAGTCGATCAGGATTATCGAATTCCGCACCACGATCCCCGCTAGCGCGATCATCCCGATCATCGCGGTCGCGGTGAAGTAGATCCAGTCGTCGTAGCCGCCGACGGTTTCCGCGCCGAGGAAATTCAGCGCCGCGAATCCGGGCGCGATTCCGATCAGCGTTATCGGGATCGCGGCCATCATAATCATCGGGATGCCCGCGCTCTTCGTCTGAATCAGGAGGAGAATGTAGATGCCGAGCAGCGCCACGCCGAACGCGATGCCGAGGTCGCGGAACACCTCGACGGTGATCTTCCACTCTCCTTCACCAGAGAATTCCGCGGTGAATCCGTCCGTCAGCGGTTTTTCCTTCAGCATCGATCCCGCATCGAGGACGGCGTTCACGGGGCTGCGTCCCGCCATCTCCGCCGTCACGAACACGACCCGCGCGAGGTCTTTGTGGTAGATCGTCTGTTCCGCTGGTACTTCTCGCATCGAGCCAAGCTCGGACAGCGCGATCCTTCCGCCGCTCATCGTAGGGATCGTGAGCGCGAGCACGTCCTCCGGGCGCGAGCGATCCTCGCGCGGGAGCTGGACGACGACGCTGCGTTCCTCGCGTTCGCCATCGCGGTGCATCACCGCTGCGGGAGCGCCGCGCAGGAGCGCGCTGACGCTCATCGCGATCGTCATCGGATCGAGGCCGCGCATCGTCGCTTTTTCCTGATCGATGCGAAACTCGAGTTTAGCGCTTTCGTGCTCCCGCGTGGTGTCTATATCGCGGACGCCTTCGATCTCCGCAAACATCTTCTGCACCTTCGCGCTCTCCGCTTGTAGCTCTTCATACGTCGCATTCGCGGGTCCGCGGACCTCCGCGGTCAGCGTAGACAGCACCGGAGGTCCGGGCGGAACCTCCACGATCTTGAGCGCGACTCCGGAAGCCGCCGCGATGCGGGTGAGATCGTCGCGGATTCGCATCGTGAGCGCGTGGGTCTGCTGCGCGCGCTGCTTTTTCTCCGCGAGGTTCACGCGAATCTCGAACACGTTCGACCCGCGGCGGAGATTGTAGTGTCTTACGAGGCCGTTGAAATCGACCGGGCTTGCGACGCCGGTGAAAATTTCGAAATCGCTGACCTCTGGCACCGTGCGCAGGTAGTCGGCGACGTCCCGCGCGGCGCGGTCGGTCATCTCGAGCGCTACGCCCTCGGGCAGATCGCCGACGATGAGGAATTCGTCCTTGTTGTCGAACGGGAGCATCTTCAGCGGTACGAGTCCGAAAACCACGAGAAGCAGCGACGCGAAGAACAGTCCCGTCACGAGCAGCAGAAACAGCTTCGCCTTTCGCGAACTCTCGATCAGCGGCGTCATAATCCGCGAATACCAGCGGCGGGTTCGATCGCCAGCGGCGTCCTCGTGCGCGCCCTCCGCCTTCCGGAGAAGTTTGTACGCCGCCCAGGGTGTAACCGTCAGCGAGACGAGCATCGAGAAGAACATCACCGCGGGCACGTTGAACGCCATGGGCCTCATATACGGCCCCATCATTCCCGTGATGAAGAACATCGGGACGAAGCTCACGATCACGGATAGCGTCGCCATCACGAGCGGCGGCAGCACCTCGCTCATCGCGTCGAGAGTCTTCTTCCGCGGCGTGCGGATTTTATCGAGTCCGAGATGCCGCGAAATGTTTTCGACGCCCACGATGGGATCGTCGACGAGAAGGCCGAGGCTCAGAACTAACGCGAACAGAGTCACGCGGTTGATGGTGAACCCGAGGAGCATATCGACGAACAGCGTCAGAGCAAACGTCAGCGGCACCGCTATCGCGACGACGAGCGCTTGCCGCCATCCCATTCCAAGTAGCAGGATCGCTGTGACGATGATTATCGCGAACGTGATGTGCCCAATCAGTTCGTTGACCTTCGTGTTCGCTGTCTCGCCGTAGTTTCGCGTCACGAGGAGATGCACGTCGTCCGGAAGATTGTTCGCGCGGAACTCTTCCATCCGCGCGATGACGTCCTCCGCGACAGTCACCGCGTTCGAACCCTTGCGCTTACTGACCGTGATCGTCACCTGTGAATAGAAATCGTTCGTGCGAAACTCGCTCGCGACGTCTTTCCGATCCGCGCAGGGTCCGAAGCCGATGGACGCGTAGTTCGACCTCTCCGGCGCGGCGAGTTCGAGCGTCGCAACGTCGCGAACCTTGACAGTGGCACGGGCATCTTGCCCGTGACTCATCGGCGGGACGCCGATGCCACTTCCGACAACTACGTTTTCTATATCCTCGAAGGTGCGAAGGCGCGACGTCGTCTCGATCAGGATCGAGCTATTTTCCGCCACGAGAAATCCCGCCGGCAGGCGCGAATCCGCTTTCTGGAGCGCCTCTGCTACCGATAGCGGGTTGAGGCCGGTCGAGGCGAGCGCGTTCTTGTCGAGCTTCACGACCACCTGCTCCGGATCGCCGCCGATGATCGTTATCGCGCCTGTGCTGTCGACCGCGCTCAGTTTATCGATGCACTCCTCCGCGACTCTGCGCAGGTCCGCCTCCGCGAGCGTCTTCGAATACAGCGCGAACGTCACGATCGGTACGTCGTCCGGCTCGACACTCTTGACGAGGAATCCGCGCACGAACGTCGGCACGCGGTCCATATTCGCGTCGATCTTCGTCTGCACGTTCGTAAGCGCAGTCTCGCGGTCCTCGCCGACGAAGAACTTCGCCGTGACTACGCCAAGGCCAGCGCGGGACATGCTGTAAATGTTTTCGACGCCGGGAATCTCTCCGAGGATCGACTCGAGGCGCGTGACGGCGAGTTTTTCCATTTCGTCCGCGCTGCATCCCGCTCCGTCTATCAGCACGTCCACCACGGGAACGACGATCTGCGGCTCCTCCTCCCGCGGCATCATAAGCAGCGCCATTCCGCCGAGCAGCGCCGCGACGAGCAGAATCATTATCGCGAGCGGTCCTTCGAGAAACCTCGAAACGAGTTTTGAGATGAATCCGTGATTCTCTTCCATCGTCACACCCTCTGCGTTTCGTCGCCGGAACTATCATTCGTTCGTCAGGACGAGGTCTTCCCTGGCGAGTCCGGAAAGAATCTCCACAAGCCCGCCGCGATCGTCCTGTCCTTCGTCCGAGAAGCGCCTACCAGTGCGGACGGCTCTTCTCCCCGCGCGACTTTCACCCTGCACTATCACGGTTTCAAGCTGACCGACTCTGGATACGTTCGATAGCGGAACGAGCAGCACTTCCTCGTCTTCGTAGTACCATCGCACAGTCCCGCTCAGTCCCGGAAGCGCGAGAGATCCCGCAGGAATCTCCGCGCGGATCGTGAAACTCTGGGCCGCGTAGTCCGCGCTCTTCGCGATTTCGAAATTCGCGGACTCGCTTCGCACGTTCGCGGTGGGAACGATCACCATCGGCGTTCTGGTGGACGACCTCGAGACGCTTGCGGGAAGATAAGCGCGGAGAATCAACTCATCCTTCGCGTAGACGACGCACAGCGAGCGGGCGGGGGTCGCGACGTCGCCCTGTTCGATGAAGACGTCGCCCAGAACGCCGTCGAACGGGGCGCGGATCGTGCAGTAGGATTCGAACGCGCGAGCTTCCGCTATAATCTGATTCGCCGCGGCGAGTGAATCCTTCAGCGCGCCCTCCGAAGTCCGTAGAAGCTCGACCTCGCGCGCGGTCGCGGCGCCGCGTGCCGAAAGGCGTTCGAATCTCGCGAGATCGAGTTCGAGCTGCGCGAGGTTTTTCTCTATCGCGCGGGCTCCGGACTCCGCCTGGCTCTTCCTTGCCTCGAAAGTCCTCGAGTCGAGAACCACGATCGCCTCATCCTTCGAAACTTCAGCGCCGGGGCGCTTACGGATTTCGACGACCTGCGCCATCACCTGCGAAGTTATTTCCGCCTGCCTGCGACTTTCGACGACTCCCGTGAGATCGACGTATTTCGGGAACTTTCTGACGATGACCGGGACAAACTTCCCCGTAATCGACTCTTCCCGCATAGACGCGAATCCGGGATAGATCATGCCTCCGCCGAACGCGCCTTCAAAAAAAAGGAACAGCGCGAAAATCGCCGCGGGCAGGAGCGCCCATTTCAGAGTCGCGCGGGCGTTCCGCTTCAGATACAGCATCACCCTTGCCTTCATGGCGCTCTCCACCTTAGGTGCCTCAAAGAAATAAATCCTACATCTCGCATCTCGCTTTCACGCCATCTTCGCTCCGCACTTGGTCGCAAAATCCTCAGCGGAACTATGGCTACGCTTCCGGTTTGGCTCCCTCGCACAGAGCGAACCTGGCGCAAATTCGAGCGCGATTTTGTACGATTTATTTCTTTGAGGCTCCTTACTCCATTTTCTATCAACATTCGCGGCGCTCAGCCCGGAGCGACGTCGGTCTTTCTTAACTATATCACCTAAGAAGGCCCTGTGCCCGGCGGAGGTTCAGAAGCGCGATTTTGAGTTCCCAGAACGCGATTTCGCGGTTCATTTCCGCACTAAAAAGCGCAGCGTCGGAAAGTAGCAGGTCAGAGGTGGTCGCAAGCTGCTCTTCAAACCGCGCCCGCACGACGTCCGCCGAGCTTCTCGCCGCGGCAGAGGCGCGGACCGCGTTCTTCAGCGCGCTCTCCGTTTCCGCTACCGCGCTCGCTCCGTCGCGAACCTCCCGCACCACGTTCGCGAGCATTTCCCGCGACGCGCCGACGGTTTCGCGAATCTGCGCGCCAACGGCTTGCTCGTCGGCCTCCGCGCCCGCGAACGCGAGAATATCCCACATCACGCTCACGCCTCCGGTGAAGCTTCGCGAGCCGTAATCGAGGTGAGACGTGCGATCGTCGATGTTTATCGCGCCGTCCGCGTATACGTGGATAGCGTCGCGTCCATCCGCGGCACGCCGTTGGTCTTCCAGCGCGAGTATGCGGTATTTCAGCGCGTCCAGCTCTTCGCGGTTTTCGATTGCGCTTTGAACGAGGCGTTCGATGCTTATCCGCTCGGAGAAGTCGATCTCGGCCGCCATCTCTTTCCATTCCTCCTCGGTGAGTTCTTCCGCCTCTCCGTCCGCGGGATGCGCGAGGGATTCCGCGTCTCCGCGGTCGCTTCTGGAAGTCAGGAAATCGAAGCTCGAAAGAATATCGTCAACGCCGATTGCGGGTGCGCGAAGCTGAAGCGATCCGCCGGTTCTTCCGAGAAGGAGCATGAGCGCGTTCATAAGACGGTTCTTCGATTCGCGCACGCTGACCGACGCCTGCTCTAGCTCGAGCACTCGTACCTCGATCCGCTGCGCGTCGGCTTCGAGGAGCAATCCTTCCTCGGCTAGAGCCTTCGCGCGGTTATGCGCGGACTCCAGCGCCGCGAGGCGCGAAGCGACGATCTCGCTCGTTCGCGAAACCTCAAAATAGCGGAAATAAATCTCCGCGGCGGCGTAGGCGATCGATTGTTTCACGGCGAGCATCTGATGACGGCCCGCCTGCTCGAAGTTCACCGCCGCGTCGAGGTTCGCCGACATCGTTCCCCCGACGTACAGCGGCACCTGGATCGATACTCCGTTACGGAAGTTCGTCATCCAGCCCGGGCGGTTGAAATTCGTGGTCGGCGAGATTTCGTGCTGGTTAAGCATGTAGACGAACGCTTCTCCCGGAGTGTTCGTTCTGCGCATTGTTGAAAAAAGCGTGACGCTGGGAACGAAAGCGCTCGACGCGCGTCCGATTTCCGCTCGCGCCGCATCGAGCCTCGCGGCGGCCAAGGCTATCTTCGGACTTTCGCGAAGCGCGATGGAGATCAGCTCGTCCAGAGTGACTTCATTGACGTCGTCACCGCGATCTTCGCGTTTGTCCTGGCCGGCGATCTGGTTCCTTCGGATGATGAAACCATCGAGGGACCTGTCTTCATTGCGAAAGTCCCCGTCGCGCATATCCCCGTCGCGCATATCCCCGTCGCGCATATCCCCATCGCGCATAGCATTGTGGCAGGACGCCAGGAAAAGAGGGAATAGCGCGAAGGCGAAAATCAACCAGGTCGATCTTGCGTTAGGACGTGGAACAAAATAACCTTCCAATCTTGCATCACGTCTTCGCGTCATCTTCGCTCCACGATCGGTCGCGGGATCCTCAGCGGAACTACAGCTACGCCTCCGGTCCCGCTCTCTCTCGCGAAGCGAACCTGAGGCAAATACGAGCGCAATTTTTGAAAGTTTATTATGTTCTACGTCCTTAATCATTGCGGTAGCTCCGATGAGGATGAATTGTCGAAGGCGCCTTCGATTTTACAGTCGAAAGACGCCTCTGACATTAGCTACCGAAATTTACTGACCCGCGACGTACCACTGGGTTCCGTCTGAAATTACGCGGTAAAGCGTCCACTGAGTCGAAAGGCTCAGGGTGGGTGAAGCGTCGATATTTCCGCCTCCCGCGACGTCGACCGTGATCGAGGCGCCGGAGTTGACTTTTTTCAGGACGTACTCTCTTCCGGGGCAGGACGCCGCGGGCGGGAGAGAAAGCGTGAACGCGCTTGGCGTAGAATCGAGAAGCACGAAGTAGTGCGTATCGTCCAGGGTCGTGGTCACCGATATTGGAACCGCGGTGAACGCCCTCGCCACCGACCCGGCGACGTCAAGAGTGGAGAGTGGAGCTGGGTTACCGACGCCGACGTTTCCGGTTGTTCCTTCGACGGTGAGACGGGGCGTGCCAGCCGGCACTTCGAAGTATATAGATCCACCTTCCGCGCTGAGCGTGAGATTGCCGAAGGTGTCGCCGCGGATGCGCGCGTTCTCGGTTCCGTTCGTGCGGAACTGCATAGAGGCCTGCGATCCGGTCGCGGGGTTCTCGATGATGAACGCGGGAACGCTTACGTCTCCGTTCGCGACCTGATAGCTGACGTGCAGCGGTGCCGCGGGAGCCGTGTTGTAGATACCCACCTGCCCGCTCGCTTCGATGACGAAAGGTTCGAAGCTGTCATTGTAAGAGAATAAAAGCGTGTCGTTTGAATTGAGATACTGCGCCCAGAAGTTTGTGTCGTTGTCGCTTTCTAAAATCAGCCCTCCAGGTGCAAGCGCACTCGCCTGCTTGATGTGTAACCTCGAAAGCGGCGACGCTGTACCAATGCCGATCCGGTCGACGGAGGGAACCACAACAAGTGTATTTGCATCGAGGTTCAGCGCGCTACTCAGCGTCCAGGAACCTCCAAGGGGAAGAATCGCATTGCTGATGGTCCCAGTGGTCGCGATGTTCGCGGGGAGAAGATTCGTGAGCGCGTTCCCGTCGCCGACAAACGCCGATGCGGTGACGGTGCCGTTTACGTCGAGTAGCGTCGACGGTGTCGGCGTGCCTATTCCGACGTTCCCCGTTCCGTCGACGACCATTCGCATCGTATTCGCGGTTCCGTCGAATAGGAACCATTTGCCGGGCACGTTGTGAGTCGTCTCGCCGGACTGTCCCACACCCATACGGAAATCGTGCGCGTCTGTGACGGTGTGGATCATTGTGTACCCGGATCCCGCCGACGGATTGTTGAAAATCGCGCCGCTGACGCCGTTCAGGGTTCCCGTCAGCGATATGCCTCCGACGACGTCGAGAGTCGCGCCCGGAGACGCGGTGCCGATGCCCATCATGCCGGTGCCGTCGACGAACGGTATGTAGTTAGATCCCGTCTGCCCCGGAACGAAAGTCGCCAGAGCCTCGGCGTTATCGACGACGTTATCTGAGTCGGCGTCGTACGTCGAGGCGTTCATATTTCCAAACACGAGAGGCGAGCCGCCCTGAAGTAGCTGTCCGGAGAAGTTTATGTCGCCTACAACGTCGAGGGTGAACGAAGGCGAGGTCGTGCCAATGCCGACATTTCCGGAGTTCAATATCCTCATCCGCTCCGCGTTGTTCGTGCCGAAGATCATCGGGATGTTGCCGACGGTGCCGATAGCGAGGAGAGACGCCTCTCCGGCTCCGCCATTATTGGTGAAGATCATCGCGGAATTCGCTTCCGATACTCCAAGCCTCGTCGCGCCCGCGGACGCGCCGTAGCGTCTCATCGTGATTTCACTCGCGACGTCGTCCGGCCTCTGGACGCGCAGACTCGCTATGTCCGTCGCGGCGCCTGCGCCTGCAGCGGTGAGAAGCAGGTTTCCATCGACGGTGAGCGCTTCAGACGGAGAGCTAGTCCCGATCCCGACGTTGCCGTCGTAATAGATTACAGAGCCCCCGTCGGTCCAGAGTGAGCCGCCGCCTGCGGAGAAAGGCGAGCCGTTCTGGAGCAGCGATCCTGTAAAGTTGATGTCGCCCACAACGTCGAGCGCGACCGATGGCGTCCCGGTTCCTATCCCGACGTTGCCGTCGTAATAGATTACAGAGCCCCCGTCGGTCCAGAGGGAGCCGCCGCCTGCTGAGAAAGGCGAGCCGTTCTGTAGTAGCGAACCCGTGAAGTTGATGTCGCCAAGAACGTCGAGTTCAAACGCAGGGTTCGATTTCGCGACGCCGACTTTTCCGCCCGTAACGCTGAGTCCCAGGATTGCGTTGGTCGGGAAAACGCCGTTTTGCGCGCCGTCGGAGGTGAAGAAATCTATCGCGTTGCCTGAAGTGGAGCTGGCGTTGTGTCTCGTCCTTAAGAACTGCGGGTAGTCGTCGGAGCCGTTGTAGCCGAAGGCGATTTGAACCTGATTGAAATCTCCGTTCGAGCCGTCGCCGCCACCGAGTCTTAAAAGCCCCCCGGCGTTCGTGCCAAGAATTTGTACGTAATCTCCGGAATAACCGATGTTCGCGCCGTTGTCGGTCCAGAGGGAGCCGCCTGCTGAGAAAGGCGAGCCGTTCTGTAGTAGCGAACCCGTGAAGTTGATGTCGCCGGCCACATCGAGTTTGTACGC
>JANLHZ010000090.1 GCA_024653775.1 Planctomycetota bacterium
AAATTCTCTGCGAATCTCCGCGCTCTCCGCGTCTCGGCGCTGAAGAACTGCGAGGACGCCGGTTTTGTAATTCAGGGAATGTGGTTCACCGAACATTTACAATTATCCGTATCTTTACGGACAAGACGGCTGCGTTACTATGAGCTTGAAAGCAGGGTGATCAGGTCCGCCTTCGTGATGATGTCGAGCGAGCCGTCGAGGTTTCTGACGAGCACCGCCGGTTCGCGCTGCTCGATCAGAAGTCTGTTCACCTGATCGAAGCTGTCCCGCGCGGATAGCACCGGCGGAGCTTCGCTCATCACTTCTTCGATAAGCGCGGCATGCGGGTCCTTCGCGGTCATGAAGAAGTCGATGACCTCGCTTTCCGACAGCGAGCCGACGACGTTTCCGTCATCGATGACGGGCACGACGCTGAGGTCGTATTCCTTCATCAGCGCGATTCCTTCGCTGACCTTTTGCGACGGCGCGATCGAAATCAGGCTGCGGTAAGGCCGCGCCTTGTTCTCGACGATGTCCTCGACCTGGAACTGCCCGCGGGACGGAAGCATCTGGTTTTCGCGCATCCACTCGTCGTTGTACAGCTTCGAAAGCGAGCGCGACCCCGTCTCCGGGAACAGCACGACGACGATCTCTCCGGGCTTCGCCTTCCGCGCGACCTCCAGCGCGGCGCACAGCGCGAGTCCGCCCGAACCGCCTATGAACACGCCGTCGGTGCGCGCGAGCCTCCGCGCCGCGAGGAAGCACATCTTGTCGTCGAACTGAAGAACGTCGTCGAGGATGTCCCAGTCGATCGCCTTCGGAATGATGTCTTCTCCAACGCCTTCGACGAGGTACGGATGCGCCCTCCCGATGGACTTTTTGTGGTGGTACTCGTGGAAGAGCGAGCCCTTCGGGTCAGCCGCGACGATCTTCACAGTCGGATTTTTCTCCTTCAAAAACCTGCCGACGCCGGTGGCGGTTCCGCCCGTTCCCATCCCGGCGACGAAGTATGCGACCTTGCCGTCGGTCTGGTCCCATATCTCGGGGCCGGTGGTCTCGTAGTGCGCGAGCGGGTTCGACTGGTTGTCGTACTGGTTGACCCACACGCTGTTCGGTATCTCGCTTTCGAGTTTCCGCGCGACGCTGTAATAGCTCCGCGGATCGTCCGGCTCGACCGCGGTCGGGCAAACGATGACTTCCGCTCCGAAAGCTTTCAGCAGGTTGATCTTCTCGCTGCTCTGCTTATCGTTCGTCGTGCAGATGAGTTTGTAGCCGAGGAGTATGCAGGTTATCGCGAGTCCGACTCCGGTGTTTCCGCTTGTGGACTCGATGATGGTCCCGCCTGGCTTGATTCTTCCGTTCGCCTCCGCGTCGCGGATCATGTACAGCCCGATGCGATCCTTCGCGCTCTGCCCGGGATTGAACGCCTCGAGCTTCGCGTAGATCACGCCAGGAAGCCCCGCGCCTATGCGCGAGAGTTTCACCATAGGCGTGTTCCCGATGGTATCTAGAATCGAATCGTAAACCTTTTTCATTTGGTCCTCCCACGAACCCGCTAGGGTTCCGATGTTATCCGCGTACGTCTGCGCGTCCCTCCACGGAAGCCGCCCCCAAACCCGATGGGAGTTCAGACGTTATCCTGAAAACCGATTATAATTTCATCCTGGCGGCTGTGGGGTAGCGAAAACCGATTATAATTTCATTTCCCTGTTCCCTACTCCCTTTTCCCTTTCTGGCCGCGGGAAGGAGCCACTATGCACTACGTCCGTCTGATCCGTGAAATCCTGGAGGCCGCCCTGGCCCTGGTCCCCGCCGCCACTAACGACCGCGCGGGGCGACTGGCAAAGGTCAGGATGCGCTGGCATCCTCTGTCCGGGGTCGACGCGGATCACTTTGCGGAGGACTTCGCCCTCGCGGCGAACGCGAGCATCGGCTACCCGGTCGCGCTAGAAATCGTCCGCGAATCCGCGAGCGCAAGCTGCGACCTTTGCGGAAGTCTCGGCGAAGTCGCGGAGACTCTTGCAACATGTCCCGCCTGTGGGCACTTTCCGCTGACTCTCGAAGGCGCGGGCGAATTCGTTCTCGATGAAATCGAAATTGCCGATCCGGGTTGTTAGCCCCGCGCGAACCTGATAAATTTCAAACTCCGGCAAAAGGGGGATATCTTGAAGGAATATTTCGCACACGAAACCGCGGTGATCGACGAGGGCGCGACCATCGGCAAGGGCACGAAAATCTGGCATTTCTGCCACGTGAGCGCGGGAGCGATCATCGGGGAGAACTGCATTTTCGGGCAGGGATGCTTCGTCGCGAACACAGCGAAGGTCGGAAGCCGCGTCAAGGTCCAGAACGGCGTTTCGATATACGATCGCGTCGAGATCGAAGACGAGGTGTTCTGCGGCCCGCATATGATCTTCACGAACGTCATCAATCCCCGCGCGTTCATCGAGCGCAAGAACGAGTACAAGATCACGCGCGTCCTTCGCGGCGCAACCATCGGAGCGGGCGCGGTCATCGTCTGTGGCGCTACCGTTGGCGCCTATAGCTTCGTCGGGGCGGGCGCGGTCGTTACGAAGGACGTTCCCGACTTCGCCCTCGTCGTCGGAAACCCGGCAAGGCAGAAGGGCTTTGTCGGCAAAGACGGAATCCGCATCGAGTTCGACGCGGACGGAAACGCGACGGACTCCCTCGGCTCTAAATACAAACTCGCGGACGGCAAGGTTATTTTGGAGTGAGTCTATGAAAGTCCAGTCTCTCGATCTAAGGCCGCAGCACGAAAAGTTCCAGCGGGAGCTTGAGGACGCGATTCTTCGCGTCGTTCGCAGCACGATCTACATTAACGGTCCAGACGTCGCGGAGTTCGAAAAGGACGTCGCGGACTGGCTCGGAGTCAGGCACGCGATCGGCGTTTCCTCGGGAACCGACGCACTGCTCGCTGCGCTGATGGCGCTCGAGCTAGAGCCGGGGGACGAGGTGATCACGACGCCGTTTACGTTCTTCGCGACCGCGGGCTGCACCCACCGCGCGGGACTCCGTCCGAAGTTCGTCGACATCGAGGAGGACTCGTTCAATATCGACCCCGCAAAACTCGAAGACGCGATCACGCCGCGCACGCGCGCGATCATTCCCGTGCATCTTTTCGGGCAGAACGCGGATATGCCCGCGGTGACGGACGTCGCGCGCCGGCGCGGGATCACGGTGATCGAGGATATCGCGCAGTCGATGGGCGCCACGTTCGAGGATCACCCTCTGGGGACGCTTTCGGAAATCCAGTGCTTTTCGTTCTTCCCCAGCAAGAATCTGGGCGGACTCGGCGACGGCGGGCTTGTCACCACGAACGATTCTCGCGTCGCGGAACTCGTGCGCAACATCCGCAATCACGGCGCGCAGGTGAAGTATTTCCACGAGCGCGTTGGCGGCAACTTCCGGCTCGACACGATCCAGGCCGCGGCGCTTCGCGTGAAGCTGAAACACGTAGGTTCGTTCATCGAAGGTCGAAGGCGGGTCGCCAGGAAGTATGACGAACTATTCGCGCGGGCCGACCTCAATAAGTTTGTTGTCACGCCGAAGGAAGTCCACGGCCGGCACACTTACAATCAGTACGTGATCCGCGCGCGGGAACGCCGGGACGAGTTGCAGAAGTTCCTCGCTCAGAACGATGTATCGAGCGCGATCTACTATCCCCTCGGCCTTCACGAGCAGGAATGCTTCGCGTACCTCGGGCATAAAAAAGGCGATTTCCCGGTGACGGAGAAGGTGTGCCGCGAAGTGCTCGCTCTGCCCGTGTATCCGGAGCTTGACGACGCGTCGACCTTGTACGTGGCGAGCAAGGTCGCGGAGTTTTTCAGGAGCTGAATCATTCACGGATCGAGCCACCCCTCTTTTGTGCGCTATCGCACGCCAGGAATTACGAATTAGGAATTAATTCAATCTGAAATCCGAAATCTTTATAATATTGGCAGCCTATCGGCTGCGGGTGCGGGGCCTGGAAAGGGCAGAGCAGGGCGCCGGGTGAGGGAATGACGACTATCTTTTCCGAAAAAGCGTTCATCGAAGACGAAGTGAAATCGAACGTCGTCATCGAGATCGATGAAAGAGGCGTCGTGACCAGTGTCGAGGATCGAGGGGCGAGCGGCGAGGGGCGAGCCGCGGATGTTTTGCTTCCCGGAAAGCTACTCGTGCCCGCCGCGGCGAACCTTCACTCGCACGCCTTCCAGCGGCTTTTGCGCGGAAGGACGTCCCGCGTTTCGAAAGATAATCCCGATGCGGATTTCTGGAGCTGGCGGATGGCCATGTACGCAGCGCTGGGCGCGATGACGCCCGAGTTGTTTTTCGAAATCACGAAGCGCTGCTACGAGGAGATGGCGCGCGCGGGATATTCGCAGGTCGTCGAATTCCACTACGTCCACCACCAGGCGGACGGAACTCCTTACGAAGATCGTCTTCTGCTTTCGAAGCTCATTATCGACGCCGCGAAAGCCGCGGGACTGCGGATATGCCTCGCGCGCACGGTTTACCTCCGCGGCGGTTTTGGCATTCCCGCAAATCCACGCCAGCGGAGGTTCATCGATCCGTCAGTGGACGTAGCACTCGCGGACATCGAAGCGCTCGCAAATCTGTACGCGAGCGATCCGGACGTGAACGTCGCGGCGTGCGCTCACAGCGTTCGCGCGGTCGATATCGAGTCGATGCGCACAGTGTTCGAACTCGCGGAGCGCCTGGACCTTTCGCTGCACGTTCACGTAAGCGAGCAGCTTCGCGAACTCGCGGAATGTTTCAGCGAGCACGGGGTTACTCCGGTGCGACTTCTCGCGGATAACGATTTACTTTCCAAGCGGGTGACTCTCGTGCACGCGACGCATCTTGACGATTACGAGGCCTGCGCCATCGCGGACTCCGGCGCAAGCGTCTGCCTATGTCCGACGACGGAAGCCGACCTCGGCGACGGCGTCCCCCGCGCGCGGGAACTGTTCGAACGCTCTGTCCCCCTCGGCATCGGCTCCGATTCGAACGTCATAATAGATCCTCTGCGGGAAGTTTCGCTACTCGAGTTCGTCCAGCGACTCGCGTCGAACTCGCGCGTCGCGCTTCGCCGGGAATCGAGAGACGGACTTCTGCATGGCGCGCTCGCGCTGGCTGACGTCTCACGCGGGCTTGGAACGACGTCTACGGGTTTCCAGCCGCCGACAATAGCCGTGGGGGAGCGGCTGGAGGCATTCGCCGTCGAACTCGATTCCGCCGCGCTCTCAGGTCTATGCGGCGTCGATCTTCTGGAGTCGCTTTACTTAACGGGCACTCGGGAACTGATCACCGACGTTTTCCTCGGATCGCGCCGAATTCCACGAGTTTGAGGTTCAGGTTCACTCCGGTTTTTTGTCGGACTTGTTCACCTGATCGTCGATGTCCTTACGGATGTCCTTGATCGGGTCCGAAGCGTCCTTCACTTCGTCGGAGAGGCCTTTGACCCCCTTCTTGAATTCGACAATGCCGCGGCCGAGGCTGCGGCCGATCTCGGGAAGTCTGCGTCCGAAGAGCAGAAGCAGGATCACGACGAAAACCACGATTTCCATCGGCCCAAGTTGAAAAAGCGCAAGCGTGCTAATCATAAATCACCTTCCGGTTACGTCTTCAATTCAGGCGAAGTATACAAGTTCCGGACGGCAATGTACAGTCGGAAGGAATTCGCTTACATCGCGACGACGGCTTGGATGCTCGGGAAGTTTTCCTTCACCATTCTCTCGACGCCCATCTGCATGGTCATCTGGGAGCTGGGGCAGGAGCCGCACGCGCCCTGGAGTCTGACGTACAGACGGTTGTTGCGCACGTCGATCAGCGTGATGTTCCCGCCGTCCTGTATCAGCACCGGGCGGATGCTGCGGGTGAAAAATTCCTCGAGAGCTTCCAATGTGACTTCCCCATCTCGATCGGTGGCGGATTCCGCGGTTTGGGTATTGGTCTCTTCAGTTGTGGTTACGTCTTGTTCGCTCATTTCCTTATCTCCGTTTTCCATTGCTGCATTTGAACTACGCCATTATCGCGAATTTCATTTCTTCAATCTATGTCAGAACGAGCCAGGTTGCAATTTTATTCCTGACGGCCGAATTCCGCTCACAGTCCGAAAAAATCGTGGTCGGCTTCGTCGAACGGATCGAGGAACGCAACCGGCTTTTCCGCGTCCGGTTCCTTCGCTGCGCCTTCTGGTTTCTTTTTCACCGCCTTCCCGACGTACACCGGAGCCATCCCGCGGGGGTTCAGCCCGCTGATCGAAGGAAAGAGTCTGCGAAGTCCCGCGAAGTCCTTTCGCAGCCAGGGGTAGCGATCGAGATCGAGCTTTTGTTCGAGTTCGTTAACGACAGGGAGTAGCGCCTCGTCATACGATTCTCGGCTCTCGCCGTGGGCGAAGTTCTTTCCTGGGAACCTTCTGAGGTCGCCGTTGAAATGCGGCGAAATGTGGTAGAGTTCGTGCACGAGGGTTGCGAGCTTATCTCGCGGGCCGAGGTTTTGAAACCTTGGCATATACACGGAGAGAGCGTAGAGCTGCTCGACGTTCTTGTGTATCACCTTTGGCCAGCGGAAGATCGAGCCGCGGTGCTCGATGTCGCGCTTTCCGTCCTCGAACCGTAGTGGCACGACCTTGGCGTAAATACCGTAAGACGTGCTCCTGCGGCACTGGCTGTACATCACGAGCACCCGCCCCATATCGACGTGGGAGAACACTTCGGACCGTTCGCACATGTCGCGCAGCAATCCTTCAAGAGCCAGCGTGTAGTCGAACACGCTGGTGACGGAAGTCCTGTTTAACGATCGACGTTTAGCCATACTAGGAGTCGTGTCAATCACCTGAAAGCAGCTTCCTTGCGTCTTCGATGTCGCTTATACGAAGCAGACGCTGCAGAATCGTGCTGAGCGACACATGATCCTTCGGAAGCGCGACGGACTCGATAAGTTTCGAGCCTTCGCCGCCGAATTTGAAGCGCACAAGCTCCTCGATGCAGTTCCGGGTTCCTTCCGCACGACCTTCCGCACGACCGCGATCGAGAAGACGATCCATTGTGCTCTTCGCTTCTTCCCCGGCTTCCTTCGATATTTGTTCTTCCACGAATTTCACGATTTGCTCCTCCTTGTGCATAGTGACCGCGAACACGTAAGTTATCACGGTGCTCACCAGATACTTATCTTTCACGCCGTGCAACTCGTGAAAGATTTCCTCCAGCACTACAATTGTATCAAGCGATCGGCTTTTTCTCAACAGTTCGATCAACCCTTGGAATGTTTCGCGCAGATCTGCTCGTAGAATTCGACTTCCGCCGGAGAGCCGATGATCAGCGGTACGCGCTGGTGCAGTTCCGTCGGCTCGACGTCGAGGATTCGTTTGTAGCCCGTGCTCGCCTTTCCGCCCGCGGCTTCGCAGACGAACGCGAGCGGCGCGCACTCGGAAAGCAGGCGCAATTTTCCGGTGGGCTTGCTCGGATCCTTCGTGTCCGAGGGATAGAGAAACACGCCGCCGTAGAGAAGGTTCCTGTGGAAGTCCGCGACGAGACTTCCGATATACCTCGTCGAATACGACTTCCCTCTCGGATTGTCCTTCGTTTTCAGACGGTCGACGAATTCCCGCGTCGGAGCGTTCCAGCTCTGGTAGTTGCCTTCGTTCGTGCTGTAAATCGAGCCGCTGACCGGAGTCCTGATGAAATTGTGCGAAAGGAAGAACTCGCCGACGGAAGGGTCGAGAGTGAATCCGTGAACCCCCGCGGAGCCGCCGCAGGTGTAGACGAGGATCGTCGACGAGCCGTAGATTACGTACCCGGCTGCGACGAGATTCCTTCCCGGCTGAAGCGCATCCCTGGTCTCGCCGCGATCACCGGTTGAGACACGCCTGTGAATTCCGAAAATCGTACCGATGGAAACGTTCGCGTCGATGTTAGTCGAGCCGTCGAGCGGATCGAAGGTTACGACGTAATCGCCGCAGGGGAAGTGGTCGGGAATCGGGAGGATGTCCGGCTCCTCCTCGCTTGCGATGCAGGCGCAAAGCCCCGTGTGGTCGAGAGCCTTGAAAAACGTGCTCTGTGCGAATTGGTCGAGCTTCTGGACCTCCTCGCCCTGCACGTTCACATGTCCCGTGAGTCCGAGAATGTCCACGAGGCCCGCCTTGCTCGTTTCCCGGTTCACGATCTTGGATGCGAACGCGATATGTTCGAGAAGTTCGGTGAATTTACCCCTCGCCTCTGGAAAGTTTCTTTGTTGTTCGATTACAAAACGATTTAGCGTACATGTCGTGTGTTCCATTATAATGCCTCCTCCGGTGAACCTTGTTCTTGCCCGACTTTCAGATTTCAGTCACGCGCCCGATAGGGCGCCAAAGTTATCGAGATTTCAGATTGAACTACTGACTACTGTATATGGAGCCTTTGCCAGAAGTCGAATTCAATAAGGAACTGAAAAACCCGGAGAGGTACTTGTATTTTTTCACATAGCCCCTAATGTGCAAAATTCTATTGAAGATCACGGGACTTGTATTAGAATTACTAACAGTTATGCCTTTGTAGATACAACTATCTATGGCGTTTGCGAAGGAACGAAGTGACAAAAAAACAGAATCTGGCTGACAAAGAATACTTTTCGACGAGCGAAGTCGCCGAGTTGGTCAACATGCATCGCAATACGATCATAATGTCCATCAAGAAGGGGAAACTACTTGCCGTGAAGACTCCCGGCGGTCATGCGAGAATTTCCCGTGAAGAATTGATGGAGTTCTCTAGAAAACGCGGGATTCTTCTCGATTTCGACGGCAAGCAGATCGCTCGCGGACCGATGAAGGTACTTATCGTCGATGACGACGTCTCGATCCTTCTCGTCGTTGAAAAAGGACTCAAGAACAAGGGTTACAACGTCAGGACCGCGACCAACGGTTACGAGGCGGGTTACCTGACAAGCGACTTCTGCCCGGACGTGATTCTTCTCGACATAATGCTCCCCGACATCAACGGCGTGCAGGTCTGTTCGAAAATCCGTTCCGACCCGAGGAACAAGAACATAAAGATCATCGCGATCTCGGCGGTGGCGAACAATGCCCTCGTTCAGAGCATTCTGGACGCCGGCGCGGACGATTTCATGCCGAAGCCGATTTCGAATCAGGAGCTTGTCGCGAAGATCGAAAGCATCGTCCCCTTCGGCGTCAAGTCGCCCGGAAGCTCGGCATAGACGATCGATCTGTGGCGTGCCGGTCTCTTTTCGAAGCGCTTGGCATGTGGGAGATTACGCGCGCCTGGGAGGGATCGAACCTCCATATCAGGTTCCGGAGACCTGCGCTCTTCCATTAAGCTACAGGCGCGTTCAGTTAGATTTTTGGGAGATTACCTCAGGTTCTTTAACATGCATAGATTCTTTTGTCTTTATTTATTTCGGGTGTGGTGATACACTGCCTGTATCAACCTGTCCCGGGGCAACTCCCCCCTTCGAGGGACCCCTTTTCGATGGATATTGGGCGCACAATTATCGGCATTGCATGAGTTCAAGGGACGACATTAGTTTTGGCGAACTGGCCGTCAGGCTGAAGTATCTGTCGCAGGATCAGCTTCGCGAAGCGCTGATCATCCAGCAAAAGATGTCCGACATGGGCCTGAAACCCAAAAAAGTCGGCGACATCTGCATCGAAAAAGGCTGGCTCGATCCGTCACAGATACAGGCCATGCTCGCGGTCCAGGGAAAACGGTCGAGCAGCGCGTCGCAGATCGCCGGGTACAAAGTTATCGCAAAACTCGGAAAAGGGAGCATGGGCAGCGTCTACAAGGCAAGACAGCTCAGTATGGACCGCATCGTCGCGATCAAGACGCTGTCTCCCAATCTCGCGAAAGACCCGCAGTTCCTGAAAAGGTTTCTGCGCGAAGCCCGCAGCGTCGCAAGGCTCAACCACGAAAACATCATCGCGGGCTACGACGTCGGCGAAAGCAACGGCATCCACTACTTCGTGATGGAATTCGTCGACGGGCCCACCGTCAGCGAGGTCTTGATGAGCCGCGGGCCGTTTCCGGAGCGAGAGGCGCTGATCATCATCCACCAGGTGGCGCGGGCGCTCGAACACGCGAGCGAATACAACATCATCCACCGCGACATCAAACCCGACAACATAATGGTGAGCAGCAAAGGAGTCGCGAAGCTCTGCGATCTCGGGCTTGCGAAAATGCTCGATTCCGATTCGTCGCTCACTCAGGCCGGGCATAGCATGGGCACGCCGCACTACATTTCTCCCGAACAGGCGCAGGGGCTCGAGAATATCGACAGCCGGAGCGACATCTACAGTCTCGGCGCGACGCTTTACCACATGATCGCGGGCAGGGTTCCGTATCCGGGAAATTCGCCCGTGACGGTGATGACGCAGCACGTGAACGAGCCGCTGCCGTCGATTCGCGCGATCAATCCAGCGATTTCCGAAGCGCTCGAGAGTCTCATCGGCCGGATGATGATGAAGAACCCTGCGCAGCGTTTCCAGAACCCGACGGAACTCAGGTTCGCGATCGAAGCGCTTCTCGCAAGCGAAAGCCGGCCCGTAATGAACGTGTACGTCGAAGACGCGGACCTTTTCGAAGATGAAGACGAAACGACCTGCGAGGACGTGCTCGACGCGGACCGAAGGCCTAGCGCCCGTAAGAACAAAGTTCGGACGGTGGAGGACGAGCGCAAGCGCAACATCTCGGGTCTGATGAACAGAAAAAAGAGAAGAAAACGCTAGACACTGTCGAATTTTGAAATTCAGGAGCGTCTTATGAATCAGGTCGAAATGCGATCACGATTTACGCCTGTAGGCTTCGTGGTCACACTAGCGTTTTCAATCCTTCTGGGCGGCTGTTTCGTCTGGCAGAGTCCCAAGGGCGTCGGGATTCCGGATTACAGGGCAAGGGTCACGGGATACGATCCGCAAACGGACGAACCCGCGAAAATCGAGTCCATCGCACCGACTTACAGTCCTGCGATTATGCCGAACATCAGCTCGAATACGCTCGGAAACAACGCCTTCTACGCGCCGCCTTGGGTCGCGATGACCCTCGAGAACGGCATAGCGCGTCCTTCGGAGGACGATCCCGCGCTCGGTCCGATTACGATTACGAGCGTGGGCCGCAGCCAGACGGACGCGAGACTCAGCGCCGCGATCGACTTCGTGAGCGTCCGCGGCGGCTGGTGCCTAGGGATGCTCTATGACGGCTCTCTGACCCACACCGACGTCAAACGTCGGGACGGGAGCGCGTTCGAGCGGGACATCAGATTCGTTTTCTTTCTCCCGAAGGAAGCCATCGAAGCCGCCTATTACCAGCTTGCACCGAAGATCGCGTGGAATTTCGACGGTCAGTCGTTCGTCCAGTATGAGCTGGATCAGGAAAGCGCGTCGAAAATCGAAGCCGCGTCCTCCGCCCGCGGAGCAGCCCTCTGCGCGGTGACTTTCAGGACGACGATCAAGGGCGGCGCGCACTCGCCTTGGCAGGTCGGTATGATCTGGGATTACGCGGGCGAAACGCCTTCGATTCCGTACGCGCAGATTCTGTTCCAGAGCTACGGCGAGCAGGTGAACGTGGCGGAATCCTCGGCGGCGAGAAGCGCGACCAGGGCGGTGCGGTTCGGTATGGCGAATTTCAAGGCGCAGAACTACTCTCTGAACGTAATCTCGGATCGCGAGTCGGACGCTCCGTTCCGCCAGGCCCCGGAGCGAGGTTTGTACACGACCAAGATTTTCCCTGTGCCGGGTTTTCGCAGAGTGAGTCTGATGATGCTTCAGGGCGCGCTCGTTTCGGAAGCAGCCGTGTACGACATCGACCGGGTTCAGAGCATCGACAAGTTCTTCCAGACGGGCGAGGGTATCTCCACAGCCGCGTTTCGGGTCTACACTCAGCGGCAGGAGCGTGGGATATCGGCGGTTCTCTCAGGCCTGTCGTCGATCGAGGCTGAGCACAGCGTGTTCAAGACTGTGAAAGCAAGGCCGCAGCTTGCCGGCGTGATCCAGACCTGCGTGCCATCGATGATTTCAAAGGAAGCTTCGCACCAGAGGTCGATGCTCGACCGTGGATGGGACGACGTCTGGAAGAACTTCGAGTGAACGACGTTCGCTTTTCGTTCGGATCGAATTTTCGTGCGAGGATCAGGAGATCAGCGCAAGAATCTCAGGTTTGCTTTCTGCCTGAAAAAGTTTTAGCTGAAGCAGCCGGAGATCGTTTTCGCTTGATCGTTGATTGTTTTCCCGAAAAATCCGAACACCGTCTTCGCCGAGTTTGAGATTCAGAATTGTCTCGATGCTTTCCCGCAGACCTTCGATCTTGCCTTCGACCTTGCCTTCGACCCGACCTTCTCTTCGTCCCTCGGTTCTTCCCTTGATCTCTCCTTCCAGAACAGCTTGTTCCCAGAGAGTCTCAGCGACCTCGGTGGCTTTCGAAGAAATGTGCTGTTCGACAAGTTTCATAAATTCCTCCTTTGGCAGCCGCGACACTTTCTGCGCGTAAATCAGGACCGTTTGAAGCAGGTATTCGTCCTCGGACCCTTCAATTTCGCTGAACGCGTCGGCGAGCACGATAATTATATCAGGCGAGCGACAATTTCTCAACAATTGGATCATCAGACGAGCTTCCGCGACACGAATCTGAGTCCTTTCCGGAAAGCTGTGCAGATTTCTCTTCAAGGCACGGAAGTCGGGGAAGTACTCGTCGAGGTCTTCGTCGCGCTGTTCGAGCATATCCGACAGCCATTCCTCCGCGTTCGCTGCTGTTTCCGGATGAACGACCTGAAGGCAGATGACGTACTTCAGTTTCTCGCCTCTGCCGCTGAGATCGGTGAAAATGTGGTACTGCCCGCCGAGCAACTGTACGAGCACGTTTCTGTCGTTGTAGCTCTTATGCTCGATCAGAATGTAGACGAGCAGGAGCAAATCGTTCTTGTACGGAACCAGGACAAGAACGTCGCAGAAATACTCCTGCAGATTCGGCGAGAGATAGCTCTCGGGCAGAATTTCGATGCGCGTGAGGTCAAGTTTCGCGTATACCTTTTCCTCGAGCATCAGGCGAAGCATCTCGGAAGAAACGGATTCTATCCGCATCATCTTCCGAAACAGCCTGTCGTGCGGATTTGTTGGAAGCGTCATCGGCTGCGATGTCCTTCGAAGTCTCGGACGGTTGTCAACGCGCTGCTTCGAACGCGCCGGTAATGACGATGTTCGCGAGCGCGAGCGGGATCATCACTTTCCAGCCGAGGTTCATAAGCTGATCGTAGCGAAACCGCGGCAGAGTCCAGCGAACCCAGAGATAGAAGAACAGCACCAGCGCGAGTTTTATCGCGAACACGAGCACACTGACGAGCGCAAACCCGATGGTGCCCGCCTGCACCAGATTCCCGAACACGAACGGAACGTGCCAGCCGCCGAAGAAAAGCGTCACAGTGAATGCAGCCATCAGCGTCATCGCCGCGTATTCGCCGAGGAAGAACATCCCGAACTTCATCGACGAATACTCCGTGTGGTAGCCGCCGACGAGTTCCGGCTCCGCCTCGGGCAGATCGAACGGCAGCCGGTTGCCTTCCGCGAAAGCCGCGACGAAGAAGATCAGAAACGCAAGCGGCTGTCGAAAGCAGAACCAGTTCGGGACGAAGCCCCACATCGTGCCGTACTGACTCGTGACCACCTCGCGGAGGTCTACGCTCTCGCAGACGAGAATCACCGCGACGAGCGAGAGTCCCATCGCGATTTCGTAGCTGACCATCTGCGCGCTCGACCTTAGCGAACCGAGCAGGCTGAATTTGTTGTTCGACGCCCATCCTCCGAACGCGATGCCGTACACGCTGATGCTTGTTACCGCGAGAACGAAGAGCAGGCCGATATTCACATGGGTCATAACGAGGGCCTGACTTGCGTCGCCACCAATCGAGCCGAACGGAATCACCGCGAGCGCGATCAGCCCGGGCGCGAACGCTATTATCGGCGCGAGGAAATACATTTTTCTGTCCACCTTGTCGGGGAAGATATCTTCCTTCGTAATCAGTTTGATCGCGTCCGCGACCCATTGCAGAAGCCCGCGCGGTCCGACGCGATTTGGCCCGAGGCGATTCTGGATCAGCGCGCAGACCTTGCGCTCGAAGTACACGAGGAACCCCGCGATGAGCATCACGATGTTTATCAGGATGAATATTCGTATTCCCGAATGCAGCGCCGCGTCGCTGTAGAAGAGGTCGAAGAGGAATCCGGCGGATTCGCCAATTGCAATCATGCTGAACCCCACACCATGCTTTTTATAATATTTCGACGGGAAGTTGACGAAACCTGAACCTTCCACCGAATGATTACAGGCTTTTTAGCATTTCCAGGGGTGGGATTTCAATGTCTTACAATCATTTTCGTAAATCGAGAAATGCCCCTGGAATTGCGCTCAATAAACAGACAAAAGCCACTAAAACATTATTTTTAGCTAATTAGATTACGCTCTGAGAGAAAATTCACATCATATTTTTTTGAAAAATTTTTCAAGTGTAAACTTTCGCTTAACCTCGACCTGTACTAAGATGATGGTCGTTTCAAGTGAAAAAAATCCCGTAACACAGAGATTCGAGATACTTGAAGATAGAGAATCGTGGGTAGCATCAAGAGGCGAAGAGGAAAAAATGAAGTACTCGTATTGTGGTAAGAAGAAGCTTTACCTAGGCGGCAAGGTGATCAACAAGAAGACAGGTTCCACTGGTTTCGTAGAACATGAAGATCTCGACGCGGTAAGAATGGGGATCGGCAAGATCAAACTGTACCTCCCGAAGAACACCAAGGACAACAAGAATTTTTTCACGGAAAAAGTTGTCAGGGCAGAATTTTACGATCTCGAAAGCGTTTACCGTCGCGGCGTCACCGACGCCTGAAACCTCAACTGGGAAACCTCAACAGGGAAACCTCAACAGGGAAACCTCGACTGGGAAACCTCGACTGGGAAACCTCGACTGGGAAACCTCGACTGGGAAACCTCAACTGGGAAACCTCAACTGGGAAATCTGAACAGTGAAACCTGAACAGGGAAGGCTTCAGGCGGCTAAACCGGCGTGACAAGATTGTGGAATATTCTTTTGAATGTCCATAAACCATGTCTTATTATCCCTCGGCTTTTGGGAATATTCTGGGAGTGGCAATGAGAATTTTAGTTGCGCTGATTTTGTTTGTCGTTTTTACTTCGACCGGCTGCAAGCCGAAGGAGCCTTCAGGTGACGGCGGAAATCCGGAAGGCGGAAATCCATCGGTAACTGAAGGAAACGGCTCGGAAACCGCCGCGGAGAATAACACTTCCGCCCAGAATAACGCTTCCGGTCGCGGGACCGGCGCAGGCGCAGGAGGAAACAACGCGGCTGCGAATTCGAGCGGATCCGGAACCGGCAATTCGGGCGCCGCGAACGCCGTGACGAACGAAACCGCAACGCCGCCGCCGCTGAATCCGCCGCTTCCGACGCCTGTCGCGGTGACGGGAATGGGACTTCTCGAAGGCGTGAAATACGAAACCGTCACCAAGCCTCAGCCTATGGGACTTGTCGGCACTATCAACGCGGAAATCGGCGTGAAGGTTACAGAAATCGGAGACTCGTCCCCGATAAAGTCCCGTGGACTCCAGGTCGGCGACGTGATCCTTCGCGTCAATGAAACCGAGGTACGCAACGCCGAGCAGCTCAAGGCCGCGCTCGAAAACTCTGAGGTCAAGACGATCCGCGTCCAGAGAGGAAATGAGGCGGTGAATCTGAGTATCAACTAACGCGCTTCGTCAACATCGAATCAACAATCCTACCAGACAAAAATGACTCAAGCAAAATTACTCTTCGCAGCCGCACTGGCATACGTTTTCGTTTCGATTCCGTCCGCGCAGGTTCTGCGCGCCGAAGAAGCTCCCGAAGGCGGCGGCGCGCCCGCAGCGGAAGAAGCGTCGGTGGCTCCGGTGGAGATGAATCCGCCGTTTGCGCTGCAATACCATCTGGGCGAGGGCAGTACGCTCGTTTACAAGTATTCCGCTAGCGGAAAGACTGACACGAACCTTACCGGCGCCGCAATCGAGACGCGGTCGGTGACGAACGAAATCGAGTTCGACGTGACGTTCCGGCTGCGTGTGGATTTCACGCTGGGCGCGGAAAGCGGGAACCCGCTGCACGACGTTTTCACGCAGATCGAGCGGGTGGAGCGAACGACGAGGTTCGACGACGACGTCAGCCAGGTTCTGTTCGCCTACGAAAACGGCGAGGCGAAGTACGAGCGCAGGTTCAGCGGCATTCTCTACGGTGACGACGAACGGGATATGAACGAGGCGAGCATAAGAAGGGTGTTCACGAGGCCAATCCACGATCTGAAGATGGACAGCCGCGGCGGGATTCAGAATCTGAGCCGCGTGGCGCCGCCGTTCCACAACGATTTTTCGTCGCAGTTCCGGACGACGTTCGAGCAGCTTTTCGGGGGACTCGATTTGCAGGACCTCGCGTCGCTGTGCCTTCCAAAGCTACCGGAGCAGCCCGTGAATTTCGGCGATACGTGGAGCGAGACGGTCGACTTCCTTCTTGTCGACGAGGACATTCAGCGCATCGATGGCTACCTGGTGAAGTTCACTTACAAGCTCGAAAGCTACGACGCAGGCACCCATCTCGCAAAGATTTCGTACAAAGGCGAGATCGTCACCGACGAGGCGTACCGTCCGGAGCCGGAGGGCGCGGACGAGCACGAAGGGCACGACCACGCGCCAACGCTTACGGAGGATCGACGGGAGAACGGCAGTTCGTATCCGAGCATTCCCGCGGACGCTCAGCGTACTCCTCCGACGTGGACGGGAACCGCGGAAATCGATCTTGTCAGAAAGTTGCTCGTCACGAACGAGATCGTTCTTGCGAGCAGGTCGGTCGAAGAATACGGCGGCGTCCGTTCGACTAGCGATCACAGAATCTCGTACAAGTTCACGCTCGAAGACCTCGTCGAGGGACTCCCGACGCTCGAAGGCGAGAACACGAGGGTCATCAACGTCCAGCACATTTTCATCGGATACGGCGAAGGGATCAGGACCCGCGAATCGGCGTCGGCTCTCGCGACGAGCACGCGCGCGGAACTGAATCTCGAAGGAACGACGTTCACTTCGCTTTTACAATCCCGTGGCGAAGACAGGAGAGATGCGCTCGTGAAGGGGCTTTCTATCGAACTGAAGAATTCACGCAGCCACGAGGAATTTTCCAGGCCCTATCTCGACGCTGCGTTCGCGCTCGACGTGAATGGAACGAGTCCGGTCGTAGAAGCCGAGGGCAAGGGCTTCTACATCATCCACCGCGTTCAGCGGGAGGTCGTGGTTCAGAGGATTTTCGTGACCATCGGAGGAGCTTCTGGCCGCACCCGCGAGGACGCGTTCAAGAAAGCGCAGGAATTTCTGACGCGCCTCGATAACGAAGACGATTTCGAAGCGATTATGGTCACAAGCGGCGACGACTCGAGGCTTAAACAGCTTGGAGCCGCGTACGTGGTGACGGATCGCGATCTTGCGCAGGCCGTCACTCTCCGCGGCGGCGGCGGAGTCAGTTTCGCCGGCGAGGCGGAGTTCGTGGACGCGTCTCTCGCGCTTATCATCGGTGAAAACGCAGGACGCTCGCAGATCGTCGAAACCGCGCAGGGTTATTCGATCATCAGAAGGATCGAGTAGGGTGAGTGGTGAGTGGAATCAACCCGCCGCCAACCGCCGATTCAACTACTTTTGCACCTCGAAGTGTACTAGCCCGCTCATCAGTTTCGGGTAGAAGTCAGTCGATTTCTGCGGCATCTTCCCGCCGACTTTAGCGACCTCGAGCATTTCCTCGATTTTGGTCGGGTTCAGCAGGAACGCGATTTCGAAATCGTCATTCTCGACTGACGCGAGCGCGTCCTCGATGTGCCGCTGGTAGCCGATGTGCTCGCCGCGGCCGATCTCGTCCGAGGTGATGCCGAGGTAGTGTTCGAGGATCAGAGAATGCAGAACGACGATCGTAAGCTGCTGGTACGCGAGGCTCTCCCTTGCCGGGAGGAACTTCTTCACTCGTTTGAAGTCCTTCAGCGTGAGAAGTCTGTAAGCGCGCTCTCCCTTCATCGCGAGGCCGATGACCTTTTTCGCGGTGCCGTCGAGTCTTAGGTCTTCGAGGAATTCCTGCCTCATCCGGGGCTGGTCGATTTCGTTATGCCATGGGTACTCGTGGATTTCGAATTCTTCCGCGAGCGTCGCGAGGAACTTCGCGCGATCGAACCCCGCCTTGGGCTTTACGAGCCTGTGCGTCGGGAGGATGGTCGG
The DNA here is from genome assembly GCA_024653775.1 of Planctomycetota bacterium. GTDB lineage: Bacteria > Planctomycetota > UBA8742 > JACQVU01 > JANLHZ01 > JANLHZ01. Next base: position 18,255 of record JANLHZ010000090.1, read on the forward strand.
CTTGTCCTTCCCGGCGTTCGTGAAGAAGCAGAGGCAGTATTCCGCCCGTTCGCGCCCCTCGATCTTCACTCCCGACGCCGAGAGTTCCTGCGCGTAGGTCTTCGCGGTGTTGAAGCGATGATGGCCGTCCGCGATGTAGAACTCCGTCTGGTCGAGCAGTTTTTCGACGGACTTCGTGACCTCCGAGTCATCCACGCACCACATCTTGTGAATGTCCCCGAACTGATCGGGAGTGGTGATAAACGGCGTCAGGTTCGTCGTGGCGTTTTCGAGAATCCGGAAAGCCTTGTCGTCCGGATCGGAATACAGCATATACACCGGGCCGAACTGGGAGGAAGTCGCGTGCATAAGCGAAAGACGGTCCTTGCGCGGGCCGAGAAGGGTGTGCTCGTGTTCGTAGACTTTCGCGCTGGAAGTTCTTAGCAGCGCGATGAACCCCTTCAGCTTCCGCGGCGCGGATCCGGGCTTCCCCGGCTCGATGAATTCGATCTCGTACGGATAGAACGAAGGCGAGCCGTGCTTGACTAGAATCTTTTCGTCAATCCATTCCCTGCGAGTCTCGGCGCTGCGCGTGTAGCGGCTGCTGGCCTCTGTGTCCTGCGGGAAAATCTTCCCGAAGTGAAGGTAGACGTAGTTGTGCGGATCGCGCTGGTATAGCTTTTCCTGAAGCTCGGGCGAAATCTTGTCGTAAGGCGGGGCCACGACTTTAGTGATGTCGACCTTGTCCTGATTGTACACGACTCCGCGGAATGGAATTACGTTCGCTGTCATCTCGCTTCCTCGACTTCCTTATCATCCGCTTTGGCAGCAGTCGTCTTTGACGCTGCAATCTTCCGCTGACTCCATAATCGTTTAAAAGTCAATTAGAGTAACCGGGAAGCCCATCGTCAACGCGGGGAGTATAAATTCATGTCTCCTTTTGGAGTTCGGGGAAGAGATCGATCATCATGCTTTCACCTACGTAAGGCCTGAGCGTCAGGTCCTTCAGGGTCGAAAACCGTTTGACGAAATCCGCTAGCATCATCGCGTCTTCGCGGCAGACTTCGAGGTATTCGCGTATTTCCGCTTTGTCCGGCGCGCATCGCATCGCGAGTTCTAGATTCCCGAGAAGCGTCGTCAGTCGCTGGTTGATGTGGTGCGCGGCGGCGACTCCGAGCGCCACGGCGATCTCGTTCCGCGCTGCTTTTCGGTGGCCTATGTGCGTACGGACCCGCGCGCAGATTTCGGTCAGCGAAAACGGCTTCCGGACGAAGTCGGTCGCGCCGCTCGCGAGCAGCTCGTTCGTGGTTTGCTCGTCTCCAGCCGCGGTGAGGACTATAACGGGCAGGGTCGCGAGGATTTTGTTAGAACGGATGTATTCGAGAACCTGACGTCCATCCACGACGGGCATCATCACGTCGAGCAGGATGAGGTCGAACTGGCTTTCGCTGTCGATGATCTTGATTGCCTCCTGGCCGCCGACAGCCTGGGAAACTTCGAACCCGTCCTTTTTGAGTCCCTTCGTGAGCACCATGCGGATACTTGGGTCGTCGTCCACCACGAGGACGCGTTCCGCAGTCAAAGTCGAATTTTTTTTGTTACTACTATTCACGATGTCTATATTTGTCTTATATCGACCCAACGAATTATAAATTGCGCAGGTGCCTCTTCAAATCAAGTTATGGGAATTGATTCGATGGACTGCCGACTGTTTTGCTTCTCTCGGAATTGGACAAACCTTCTGTCTGGGAACTATACTAACTCCAGACACCAGTTTGTCCAATTCCGAGAGAAGCAAAACATCGTAAAGTTCCTCCCATATTACGACATCTCCTATTATCAAGCGAATTGGGAGGTATGTTATAATCACTCTTAGATAGACTTTTCTCTTTTCTGAATTGGAAAAGTAGCTCGTCGCCAGTTTTTCTTATTCTAAAGCCCTCGCGGAAACGCGCGGGTTTTTTTGTTGGAAACTACATTCCGCTGGCATTTGCCCCGAATTCCGACTACGAGGGCACTTCTATTCCCCACTTCAGAAGTCTCTGTTTCGCAATCTTATACATATAAGGCCTATACGTTTGTCCATCTTTCCGTTTAACAGTTTTGCGCCCCTCACTTTTTTGCCCCTTATCAAGGATTCCATCACTAATCAGCGTTTTTCTGAATATTTCTGGATCATTTAAATGCGATACCTTTGGGAAGATTCGAATCTTACGTAACTCATCCAGAACATTTTTTAGATTTATGTATACGTAGTCCGACGTAACCAACATGGCTGGATCGAGTTTGTCGATGTTTTCAAATAATTTTCGCAGGATATCGATTGACTCTCGATCCGTCCCCGGCGGAGTATTTACCGAGTCACCTATATTTAAAGCGACTAATGTCGGATCCGGTTCACCTGAAATTAGGTGGTCAGTCACTTCGATGCTAGCCACTTCACTTGGGTCCAAACCGCACTCAAAGCATATTCTTGCCAGTAACGACCCATCGATAATTTGAACTCCTTTCTTTTTTGCTTCGTGTCTTGCAGGTTTCGAAATCTTACCGCAAGTCACTATCATCGTTAGTTCATTGGTTGGATTATCAGAAGTACCTTTCATCCGCTGAATCTCGTCGATTCCAAGGTTCTCCCGCCATCTCTTTGCTTGAACTATGACATTGATTGGGAACAGTCGAGCTATGAATAAGCGCCCGCGCCAGTCGCGATTCGCATCTCCGGGACGACCAGTATGTTCTAAATTTTGGAATCCCAATCCAGAAAGGATAATCCTCATCAATCCTGCTTCAAACTCTTGCCAGCTAAGCGACAGAAAAGCCTTGATGTATTTCGAGATGAATTCCTCGCTGTGGAGCTTTTTTTCGTTGGACGCTGTATATTCGATAGGGGCTACCGAGGTGTTGACGTACGGAATCCAATATACTTTCCGAGATAATAGTTCCGCCCATAAAAAACTTTCCGCTGGTAAAGGACGAGAACACTCCTCGTCCAGTAACAAGTCGTAATCTTTTACGGAAATTAGCGCAAGTTCGTACCTGCGATGCCCCTTTTCAGTAGTGCACGCATCTATAACTTCAAAAGCGAAAGTCCACGATATGTACTCTACAGGATTACGCTCAAAAAAATCGTGCAAACATCTCGGATCTATATTTGGACATTTTTGGGGAACGAACCGGCTTTGTTGCATAAATGAAAGCGATACAAATTCCTTCAATGGTAGGCAAGACCGAACGTGGGAGTACTAGCGAACCGTCAAAAATGCCAGATTTCTCATACCTGTCGCCTA
>JANLHZ010000108.1 GCA_024653775.1 Planctomycetota bacterium
TCCATGCATTCCCCGCGTCGAAAAGTGATATAATTTGGAATGATGACTACAGCAGCGGGAAATTAAATTTCAGTTCCTACGGTGAATAACACGGGCTTATACAAGAATAGTCAAATCGATAAGGATGGTGATGCCATTTTTTGACGATTTTATTCTGTCCGTCGAAGACTTTGGACCCGCGAAAAAGGTGAACCTGTCTTGGAGGCAAAAAGGGTCGGACTATCCAATGCAGCCTTATCATTTCTCGGATGGAACACTCAGGTTTGTTTGCATCGTAACGGCGCTGCTTCAGCCAAGGCCACCTTCAACAATAGTTATCGACGAACCGGAGCTTGGGTTGCACCCACAAGCGATCGACCTGCTCGCGGAAATAATCAAAGCAACCTCGAAAAGCACTCAAATAATCGTTTCTACCCAATCTCCACTACTTGTAGATTGTTTCGATCCTGAAGATGTTATCGTTGTCAAACGAGAAAATGGAGCTTCCGCATTTAACCGACTTGACAAGGAAGACCTTGACGTATGGCTCGAAGATTACTCTTTGGGAGAACTCTGGCGAAAAAATGTCGTGATGGGAGGACCGACATTTGAATAGCAAAGACGTTTACATCGTCGTAGAAGGACAAACCGAGAGGGCTTTTATCGAAAGAGTCCTCGCGCCTTACTTTCACCCACAAGAATTATATCTTCACGCGACTCTGATACGAAAAACTGGTGGCGATATTAGGTTTGAACGAGCGATATATGATATTGAAAGATTTCTAAAACAGCGACCGGACTCCTATGTGTCGACAATGTTCGACTTTTTTCGTATTGATTCAAATTGGCCGGGAGTATCGGACCTCAAAGCAAAAATGGAGAACGGAACAAAATTCAAGGCTGTAAAAAAAGCAGGATTGATAGAGAAGGAAACCGCGGAAAAAATTGCTGAGCGAGTACCGAATCGGAATGCGGAAAATAGATTCATTCCTTATTTGGAAATGCACGAGTTTGAAGCGCTTCTGTTCAGCGATATTGATATTTTGTCCGAAGAAACTTCGATTGATCTGTCGGAGCTTAAAAATATATTTGATAAGTACAAAGAGCCTGAAGAAATAAACGATGAGGTTGCGCCTTCAAAACATCTGAAAAGACTCGACGAAGGTTATAACAAAATTCTATCGGGAACTTCTGTTACGGAATCCATAGGAATAGACCGTATTCGCGCGATGTGTCCGCATTTCGATCGCTGGATATCGAAACTCGAAGCGCTATCTTGTTAACGCATACAAGACGATGTTGATTCCGAGCTTCATTGCGTCGGGCTCGAGATAGCAACAGGTCGGGAATCCTTCGACGTGCGCGAGTCCGCAGCCGACATCGCGTTCAGATAGTACGATCAGACCACCTGAGGCGCGTTCAGAAATGTATAGGAGCGTTTCCCGCTCGCTTACTGCGCCGCGTCGTGCGGACGGTCTTTGCCTGGTCGTTCTAATCTCGAATGGTTTCGAAAGCAGCGGGTGGTCCTCCCGGGCACGAATCAAAGGCGAGTCGCCGCCGCTAAGAGCGCGCGCGAGATTCCTCGACGATTCGATAAATTCCGCGTTTTCGCAGCACGCGTCGATGAAGAGCGCACCGCCGGAATCGAGATAGTTTCGCAGCGAACCGACTTGAATGTCGCTGAACTCGAACGAACCGTGACCGGTTAGATACAGCAGCGGAAACTCGAAAAGGTCCGTCTCTCCGAGGTCCACGCGCACCCGTTCGTCCACGTAGTCCACTCCGTAGTCGTCTCGAAGTTTCCGGGTCAGGTATTTTGTTACGTGTGGAACGTTCCAGTCGCCTTCGAACGCGATCTGGCCGAGAGCGAGTTCTCCTACCTCTAGCCCGATCTCTTCGCTGCGAAGATCGACGACCACGTTTTCTCGCCAGAACTCGAGCCTCGGATCGTCGACTTCAATATCCGGCTGCTTCCCGAGCGACAATTTCAGCAGGGTCTCGACGATTTCTTCCTCCTGAAAAATCGCCACGGCGACGCCTTCGCCGCGATCAGAAAGTTCCTTGAACAGCGGCAGGACGAACTCGCTACGACGTTCCTCCGGAATTCTCCCCTCCGCTTCGTGGAGCATCGTTTCCCGCTCCCTTTCGAGCCGTCGAATGGTTCGCGCGCCATCCGGATTGGTACGAATATCGAGGTTCATCCTGAGATCGACGATGCGCCTGTCGATCTCCGCGAGTCTTCGATTGTCCTCTTCCCGCAGGAATTCCCGGACGTCGTCGATGGTCCGTTCCCGCGCGCTGATCGTATGGAGCGTGATGTCTTTCGCGCGGGCTTCCGCCACGAGATCGAAAAGAGCTTCGTCCGTTGTCGAGTGTTCTGCTTCGTCGCCGACGAGTATGATTACCTTCGCCGCGTCGGCGCGGAATTCCATTTCGCGAATTGCGAGCGCGAGACCCGTGTCGATGCATTCCTCGCCGCCGCCGTGTGCGTAGAGCGCGCTTATGAAATCGATGACCTCCTCGTGATTCGCAGTTGGATGAACACCCCAGGGAACGCCGCGGAACTGCTCCTCCGACCTCGTCCAGAACACGGAAACGCCTGTCCGGAGGGACCTGGTCTCGTGCTCGAGCACAAGAATCATCCGCCTGACGCGATCCTGGATTATCGCGAGTTCGTCCTGCATGCTTTCGGTGCAGTCGATTACGAAAACGATGTCGAGATCGAGTTCGCTCCGCGGATTGTCCGCGCAGGTGCATTCCGTCCTCGCGCTTTCCGGCGCCGCGAAAAACGATAGCGCCGCGAGCGAAATCGCGAGTAAGAGGGCTTTCGATTTCATCCAGCGAAGTATACCCCGGCCTGCGCGAAAGTAAACGCCAATCGACCTTTGGAGCTTCCGCGCATAGAAGGAGGTTGCTCACTGCTCCCTACTCCCTGTTCAACGCGGAGAGGACAGGATTCGAACCTGCGGTACCCGGAGGTACACACGCTTTCCAAGCGTGCACTATCGTCCACTCAGTCACCTCTCCGTGGAAGGTTCAAAAAATAACTTCCAACGGTTCTTTTACAAGCAGAATGACGATTATTTCAGATTTAGGACGTGGAACAAAATAACCTTCCAATCTTGCATCGCGTCTTCACGCCATCTTCGCCCCGCGCTCAGTCGCCAAATCCTCAGCGGAACCGCCGCTACGCCTCCGGTTTGGCTTCCTCGCGCGAACCGAACTTGTCGCAAATCCGAGCGCAATTTTTGAAAGTTCATTATGTTCCACGTCCTTAGAGAAAAGGAATTTTACGTCAGGATTTTCGGTGAATTCGTGGCGTCCAAAAAATCCGTTTTTTACTGCGCGATTTCGCCGTCGCTGCTAACATGTAGGCGTGCGGAATAACCAAAATAGAAACGAGGCTTCGTTATGAACAAAAGGATTCTGTTCACGAGCGTTTCGCTCCTGATTCTCGGCTGTGTTCTCGCAATGGGCGGCGAATATTATGTCCAGACTCCCAATTTGACGGTGTACGACGATGATGGCGTCATCAACGCTACTCGCGGCACCTACGACACGTTCATGGGCGCTCCAGTCGGAACACTCCCGTATGGAACCAAGGTCAACGTTCCCGATGACCGCGCGGAGATGGAGTGGTGGAAGATCAACCTCCCGAAGGTCGGCTGGGTTCCGCGCAGAAGTCTTGTGGGCGACGCTTCCGCGGTCGCCGGTGGAACAGCTCAGGCGGGACAGGTCCAGGCCGGAGAGATCGCAGGCGCGGCAAGAGGCTTCACCGAAGAATACGAAACCGCGCACGTAGGAGACGACGCAACTATGCAGCGTCTGATGGCGGAACTCGACGCGCATATCGCGTGGGTGAATAGCACCATAACAAGAGATGCAATGCTCAATTTCGCGCGGCAACGCAATTTGCGTCCGCAGCAGTAGCTTGTCGTTTCGATAAATATCAAAAATAGAATTCCGGAGATAAAAATGAATAACAAATTGCTGACATTGATCGCGGTGTTCTTCGCGTCCCACGTTCTGAGCGGCTGCTTCATTATGGACTGGTTCACGAAGAACGTGCTAGGAGTCGAAGATCTTACCCCGGCTAACGAATACTACATCGGACGCAGCGCGCAGGTTCACGTCCTTACAGGTCAGCCCGCGGGCGCGACCGACGTTCGGAAGATGCACCCCGACGTGGAATTGCAGCAGTACATCAATACTATCGGTAACTACATCGCGGTGAACAGCACGCCGCAGTTCAGACCGGAGGAGCGCCTTGGAGCGAATGCCGTCGGCAAGTGGTATTTCACGGTCGTCGAATCCCCCGAGGTAAACGCATTCGCGCTGCCCGGCGGGTTCATTCTGATAACGACCGGAATGCTAAAGACCGTCAAGAATGAAGATGAACTCGCCTGCATTCTCGGCCACGAGATTACCCACGTAGAGAAAAGACACGCAATCGACGCGATTCAGAGCGGAAGAACGATCGCTGCGTACGTCGAACTCGCGACGAAAATTGCTCAGGCCTCAGCCGATCAGCCGATCGATCCAGAAATTCTCAATTTCTTCGGCGAATGCGTCACCGGGGTTGCGGGCACGATCGTCAACGGCTGGCCGGCGGAAAAAGAGTTCGAGGCAGACCATGAAGGACTCGTCGTCGCGGGTCGTGCGGGAAATGTAAACGGCGTCCAGCAGGGATATTACACCCGCGCGATGCTCGATTATCTGACGCGGATCAAAACGACCCTAGAGTCTGGCGCGGGAATGATGGACTTCATGGGCACCGGCCACGGCAGCCCCGACGAACGTATCGCGAAGGTGAAGGAATTTATCGAGGGCCCTGAGGCCCCGCCGACATCCGCGCAGGTCAACTACGTCGGTCAGCAACGATACCAATACTTCATCGGCAAATTCGGCTGGTAAACCGATCGCGATGCGAAATGGTTTGATTCGCCGGACGCTGTTTTTTCGATTATTGTCTCGTGCGAGCGGGGGGAGTCGAACCCCCATGCCCGAAGGCACTGGATCCTAAGTCCAGCGCGTCTGCCAGTTCCGCCACGCTCGCCAGGCTGCGAAGGTTATATTATTTAGACCAAAGACTCTCAACCCGGTTCAGTATTTTTACTCGCAAAATTCAACTTTCGATTCGTCGGCAATGCGGAAATAGAGCCTTTTCCGTAAATCGAGACCCTAGAAAATTCGTCGAGCGCGAATTTCAGGTAATCCGTTTGCACGGCAAAAGAATTTTCGCGCCTTGCCCTCGCTACTGCATTTTGCTGCGGCGAAGACGAATCCGCCGAGTGAACACCCCTGGCGAAAAGGTTTGAAATCATCTTCGGCTGACCGACTCCGAAGGCGTGAACGTACATTTCTTCCGCTGCGTCGATCACTCCTCTGATCACATCGTCCGCGGCTTCAGGCGATTTTCTCACCGCGAGTCCGCCGATTCCGACGCCGTCGAGACCGAGTTGTTTGTATTCGTTTGCGAGGAAGAAAGCGCTATTGTAGTCCCAGGCGGTGAGCGATCCGAAAACGCGGATATCCGGATTCGAAATTCTCTCTTTCAGGTACACCGCATTATCGAGAGTCATTTTCTGGCGCGATTCCTTGGTTTTCAGATCGTCTTCCGGGCGGGTCTGTATATCCAGCGTGAAACAGACTTCGCCTATTCGTTCGCAAGTTTCGATAATTTCGTCCGAAGTGATTCGCGTACCTTGCTTTGTTATCAAAATGTGATTTCCACGAGCTTTCTCGACTCGCGATTCCATAGGTAGTGACGCAAAGCCGCCGGAATCGATAAACGTCGGGAGAATGTATGGAGCATCGATGTTTTTTGCATAGTAGACGCTTACCATCACGGCGCCCCAAAATCGTGGCAGATACGCGTGAAGCATTTCGTCGAGGAAGTACTTCCCGCCGAAGGTGGTCACGGGTATGAACGCGGGAAGCTTTACGTCGGCTTTCCGTGTGCGAAGTATCGATCCGCCTGAAGCGCGCTCGACGAAGCTATAGCAGTGTTCGCCAAATATCGGGTAGGGTAGCGTCGGTCCGGCTGGTGTTGTCATTTTCATCGGATAATGTTAGATCGATACTCGCCGCAAAACTTAAAATCTATTCCCGCGCGACCTATGGAGCTTCTATGAATCAGGAAAACGTCATCGACTGGCTGCTCGAAGGCGATCCTTCGATCCGGTACCAGGTTCTTCGAGACATTGTGATTGCCGACAAACGTACGATCGAGGCGGAGAGAAATAAAATTGCCCACGCGGGTTGGGGCGCGAAGCTGCTCTCCTTTCAGGACGGGTGTGGAACGTGGGCGCGTCAGCTCTACGATCACAAGTGGATCTCGACGACTTACACGCTTCTTCTCCTGATGCGGATGGGACTTCCGCCCGGTAATGCGCAAGCGCATGAGGCGTGCAGGGAGCTTCTCGATGGAGGCTACCGCGAAGGCGGCGGGATATGTTTCGCGAAAACCGTCGATACCGTCGATAACGGCGTGACCGCGATGGTGCTCGCGATGCTCTCGCAGTTCGGTTACCCCGATCCCCGGGTGCACGAGATCGCGGACTACCTTTGCAAAGAGCAATCCCCGGACGGCAGGTGGTTCCCGTCAGGCGTCGGAGTGAAATTTCGTTATCATTTCGACAACACGCTGCTGGTTCTCGAAGGTTTGCGGGAATACGAGAAAAGACATCCGCGAGAATCGAAGAGATCGAAAGCCGCGCAGTCGTATGGTCGCGACTTTCTGCTTCGTCACCATCTTTTCATAATCCCGGAAACGGGCGCGCCGATCGATAAGAAGTTCACGCTGATTTCGTTTCCGCGAAGATGGTTCTACGACGTCCTCGGCGCGCTGGACTATTTCCGCGAATCCGGTGCAAAAAAGGATCCGCGTCTTGCCGAAGCTATCGAAGTCCTGAGGAAAAAGCGAAATAGGGACGGCACCTGGAACCTGCAGAACCCGCATCCGGGGAAAGTATGGTTCGAAATGGAGAAACCCGGAAAACCGAGCAGATGGAACACCCTTCGCGCGATGCGCGTGCTTAAGTGGTGGGGATGAAGCTTCAGGTTCTTCGGTACACGACGTAACTGCAGTCGTCGCTAAGTCCGCCGGAATCGATAAACGTCGGGAGAATGTATGGAGCATCGATGTTTTTTGCATAGTAGACGCTTACCATCACGGCGCCCCAAAATCGCGGCAGATACGCGTGAAGAATCTCGTCTAAAAAGAACTTTCCACCGAACGTGCTTACGGGGATGAATGCGGGGAAACTAATGTTTCCATTTCGAGTTTGAATAGTATCCGAAACATATCCAGCCTTCGCCTGCGTATACTTCTCCTCGGAATAAACTGGATACGGCAATTTTGGCGCGTTATTTTCCATTGCTATTTTTTGCAAATATCACTATTCGTAAGCCAAAGCAGAGTCGGCCAACACCATTGTTTCTATGACGTGCATGAAATCGCGGCCTAAAATCCAGCCGCGGCGCCGAGTCCGATAGTAATGATATTTCCGCTGACGGAATAATCCGTCACCTGCTGCGGATGTGTTGGCGCGGAGGATTTCGTGACGGACACGCTCATCAGTTTGTGGTATTGAAAAAATACCGAAAATGAAAATACTTCGTCATACTCCCATTCCGCTCCAAGCGTCAGAACGTGTTTCTCGGGATCGACTAGAGAATTGTTGACGTTGCTGTCGTCTGTTATCGGTGACGGACGATAGTAATAACCAGCGCGCAAAAATACTCCCTCCTTAAGCAGATATTCCACGCCGAAGCGGGGGACGACGATGTCTTTGAACTTTGGCTCGACGGGAACCACGGGCGCAAAGGAAATCCCCGACGCCGGCGCGGGATCGACCTGCGGACCCGCCGCGGGGTAGCTGGACCAGTCGTACCAGGTAAGGTCGAAGGTCGCGGTGATTCCATTTTTGAAATCGTACGAGACGCCGACGCCGAAGTTGCTCGGCGTGAACAGCGCGATGCTTTCGATTTTCATCACGAGGTCCGCCTGCCCAACCCCGAAGAATTTTGTTCTCGTCAGCGCAGTCGTCGAAGCCTTCAGCGAAAGTTCTCCACGGAACACGAATCCGAATTTCCAGTTGTCTCCGCGGTATAGAAACCCGAAGTTCGGCGCCATATCGGGCTGCATTTCCTGGCTGAACGAGATGTCCGCCTGTCCGCCGATTTCGACGTCGGCGCCGCTGAAGACCTCGGCGTCGGCGAGCATCGAGAGGCTGAGGCCGAAGCTGTACCGTTTTTCAAAAAGGAACCCCGCCCCGAGGATTATGCCGATGCGATGGAGATTAGCGTCGTAGCTGACCCACTGTGGAACTCTCGCGCGGACGTTGTCGATCGAGACGAGCGAGGGTATCGGCAGGATGATGCTCATCCCGAGGCCGATTCCCATTTCGCGCTGGCTGATCGCGCCTTCGCGGGACGCGGGTTTCAGCGGGATTCCGCAGTACGAGCACTGCGTATCCGTCATCGCGACGCTGTGCCTACAATTGCCACAGACGGAAGCGGCTCTGCGGTTTCCCATAGGTCCTTTCAGCGGAATGTAATTCGAGAAACCAAGCGTAAACGTTCGCATGGCCGGAATTCGGCTGATTCTGCCGATTTTGGAAGGATCGTCCCTGGTGGACGCGCTCGCGCTTCCCTTAAGGATCATGAAGCTCGCGCCAAGTTCCATCGCGGGATTTATCGCGAGCGCGGCGGGGTTGTAGTACGTCGCAGCGAAGTCGTCGCAGGCCGCGATGCCCGTCCCTCCCATTGCGCGATCGCGGTTATTGATGCCGAACTGCTCCGGGATGTCGGCGAAGGACTTCAGCGGAACCATCGCGAGAACAACGATGGCCTCGATCACTATCAGAATTGCGGTTCGTCTCACTAATAGCCTTAATCACCGGGGAGGGTTTGGGATTAATATCATGTAAACAAAATCCGTGCACAATCTTCAACAATGAATTATAGTGCAAAGATTACAAGCCTTGCGGGCTAGCCCCCGAAGAAGTATAGATTCAAGTAACTCGATAACCCGGTAATTCTGACTCTGGAGGCCACCGTGATCGCAACGAAGAAGAACTGTTTACTCCTTGCCGCAATTATTCTTACCGTTTTGTCGGTCGCGCCTCTCAGGGCCGAGATGTCGGAACGGGACTGGCGCGGAATAAAGGACAGCGTCGCCCAGCAGCTCGCGGGCGAGGAGGAGCGATTCGTGATCGCGGGCGTCGAGCGCTGCGTTGAGGCAGACTGCGAAGGTTCCGCGATGCTTATATGCGACGCCGTCGCGAGTCCGCCGGCTGACACGGTGGAGCTTTTCAGGGACTGGCGCGCGGCGCTACGGGCGCTTTCCGAAGCTCAGTCCGAGGCGATGGCCAACAACAATCCCGTTATGATGCTCGATCAGGAAACGGCGGAGCTCCTCGGCAGAATGCCGGACCTCGGACACAAACTCACGACGCGCCTTTCGATTCGCGTTCACGGCGCGGACGGACTCGCGGAGATGACGAGCGACAGTGCCGTCGGGTTCATCGAGGACGCGGGTCTTCGTCATCGCAGAAGCTGGGTGGTCAAGGGCGACTGCGCCTGGGCGCTCGGAGAGATCGGTCACGAAAGCAGCATCGCTCCACTCACTCGTGCGCTTTCAGACGGACATCCCGTCGTGCAGAGCATGGCGGTCGAAAGTCTCGCGTGGCTTTTCAAGGAGCACGGTCTTCAGAAGGTGATGGATAGCTGGGACAAGATCGCCGAAGTGCTTGGGAACACGTACTGGCAGGTGAGGCTGTCCGCGCTGAACGCACTCGTAGCGCTCGAAAACCCGAAGGCGATCATCAAGATCATCGAGCGCATGCCGCAGGAAAAGGGAAGAATGCTCGTCGAGATGGAGGAAGCTCTGAACGAACTCACAGGCGAAAAAGGGTACGCGAGTCCGGAATTCTGGGCTGACTGGCTTAAAAGGCATCGCGAGGAAATCGAAAACGGAACCTTCAGAAGGAATCAGGGTCAGAACACCGCGCAGGGTTCCGCCGGGACTTCCGCGCCGTCGAACTTCTTCGATATGCCGATTTTTTCGAAGCACATTATGTTCATCATCGATATTTCCGGCTCGATGGAAGCGCCCCGCGGCGATAATCGCAGGGGTCCGGACACCGCGGGACCGGGCAGCGGCCCTGCGAGACCATATCTCGGCGGCAACAGACTGAACCAGGCTCAGGAAGAGCTTATTATGGCGATCCGGAACCTTCCCGAGGATACTCAGTTCAACGTAATCATCTATTCGTCCGCGGTTCAGCTTCTAAGCCCGCGAATGCTCGAAGCGAACGCGCGCAACAAGCAAACGATGGAAGACGAGATCAAGAAGCTGAAGCCGACCGGATCGACCGACATTTTCGACGCGGTCGAGCTTGCGTTCGACATTACCGGGACGGGCGAATTCGATCGCGCGTACGGCCAGCCGATCGACACGATCTATCTGCTTTCCGACGGGACGCCGACGGACGGAAGGATCATCAACACGAGCCGGATTCTGCGAGAGGTGCTTTACTGGAACCGATACCGCAAGATCGAGATCAACACGATCGCGCTCGGCGGCGGGGGAGGAATGGGAGGCATGGGCGGAATGATCGGCGGGATGCTGAACGCAAACGATCCGCGCATGCAGGACTACGGAATACGCCCGCGAAACAGCAGGTTCGGAGGTTCGAACTCAGGCGGCGGTCGCGGCGGACGAAGGGTCGGCGGCGGCGGAGGTGACGTCATGCGCGGTCTTGCCGAGGATTCCGGCGGAATTCATCGCTCGGTGCCATAGGCTTCGACGCAATGAAACCAGCGTCCTCGCAGACCTTCAGCGCGGAGAATTTTTTGTGCGCACGGATCGCTGCGCTTTCCCTCGCCGACGCAGAGCGTGACGGAGCTTCGGTGGATTCGCGGCGGCAGCTCGCTACGCTCGCACAAGTTCGTGGCCTGTACAATCCAGGCCGTGAAATCGTGAATGAGACGTCTGTGCCACATGTCCATCGAGCGTACACCACAAAGATAACGTTACGTTCATTATTATGGCGGTGTATCTTTCAAATTTATTTCAAATTTGAATCTATATAGGCAATATTTAATTACTACATGCGCGATACGTGCTGAAAGTTCACCGAACCGATCCGAAAAACGTGGCTATATGCGGATCACTGATTTACGAGGCTCTCGAAGTTAGTTTTGTCGCGGGCCTTCATATAGGCCTCCTGCGCGCTGATCGTCCTCGACTTGACGAGTTCCATCAGAGTTCCGTCCATACTCTGCATACCCTGAGCCTTGCCGCCCTGGATGATCTGGTAGATTTTCGAAATCGCGCCTTCGCGGATGATGTTCGCGAGGCCAGGGATGTTGAAGAGGATTTCGTTTACTGCGACGCGTCCCTTGCCGTCCATCGTACGGAGCAGGAGCTGGCTGACGACGGCTTGCAGGCTTTCGCTCAGCATTCCGCGGACCTGATCCTGCTGCGCGGGCGGGAAGATGTCGATCATTCGGTCGATGGTTTTGCCTGCGTTATTCGTGTGCAGCGTCCCGAACACGAGAAATCCCATCTCCGCGGCTTCGATCGCAAGCGACGTCGTCTCCATATCGCGCATTTCGCCAACGAGAATGATGTCCGGATCCTCGCGCACGGCGGCTTTCAGCGCGGACGCGAAACTCTTCGCGTGCTCGCCGACTTCGCGCTGGGTGATCACGGAGCTTTTGTTCGGATGCACGAACTCGATCGGCTCCTCGATAGTGATTATGTGGCGCTTCTGCGTGCGGTTGATGTAGTCGATTATAGACGCGAGCGTGGTCGATTTACCCGAGCCGGTCGGGCCGGTGACGAGCACCATCCCCGAGTGCAGGTCCGCGAGTTTCAGCAGCGATTGCGGCAGCTTCAGTTCCTCGATGCTTTTGATACGCGACGGAATCTGGCGGAAGATCGCGCCCTGTCCTCCAGAATGATAGAAGTAGTTCGCGCGGAGACGGAGCAGACCTTCGATGCCGTAGGCGAAGTCGAGGTCGTGGGTTTCGAGGTATCTTTCCCAGAGTTCGGGTTTGACGATTTCCTTCAGAAGTTCCTGCGCCTTCGACATCGTGAGGATTTCCGGAACGACGATTTCAAGCTCGCCGTGGATGCGCGCCTTGATGGGCATTCCGACCGCGAGGTGAAGGTCGCTCGCGTCCTTTTCCATCATCATTTTGAATAGTGCGTCGATTTTTGGCATTGGATAGTCCTTCAACTTAATCTTGCGCGGAACCGTCGATTTGATCATGACGAGGGGCGAGGGGCGAGTGACGAGTGACGAGGGGCGAGTGACGAGTGACGAGGGGCGAGGGGCGAGGGGCGAGGCGATTCATCAGTGCGTTCGTCATTTTGTTGACCTCGACTTGTATTGACAAAATTGGAGCTATGTCCTCGTCCGCGATGTAGCCAAGACGTTCCGCGATTATTAATTGGGTTTCGACTTCGGCAAGTGATCCCCGAGAAATCGAAAGAAACCTCTTAAATTCCTGCGTTGAATCCCTCGCGTGGCCCTCCGCGATATTGGAGGGAACCGAAACCGCGGCTCTTCGCAATTGCGCCGTCAGTCCATACATTTCCTCACGCGGAAACAAACGCGATACCTTGTAAACCTCTTCGACTAAATCAATGGCTTTCTGCCATACGAGCAAGTCCTTGTAACTTTTAACGCTCATCTTCGTCTCTTTTTAACTGTTTTCCGCCCCTCGTTACTCTCTATTCGCGATGCTCCAAAGTTCAGTAGGATTATCCTTCCGACTCGCCCCTCGTCCCTCGATACTTTCCTCTAATAAATCTTTAGTTGCGGCGAAACCATTTTCGCGGCATCGAGAGTGACGGTTTTGCTTGAAACGAGTTCCCTGAGCGATTCGTCGAGTAGTTTTTGCCCGAGTTTTTTTCCGGTCTGCATCACGCCCGGAAGCTGGAAGCATTTGTTCTCACGAATGAGGTTTGCGATCGCGGGAGCGTTGAACATCACTTCGATCGCGGGTACGAGTCCCTGATTGTCCGCGCGTGGAATGAGATGCTGGCTGATCACGCCGCGGAGGGATTCGCTGATCATCGCGCGGATCTGCGTCTGCTGCCCAGGCGGGAAGGTTCCGATAAGCCTTTCGATCGTCCGAGGCGCGTTGTACGTGTGAAGCGTTCCGAGCACGAGGTGTCCTGTCTCGGACGCGCTGATCGCGAGGCTTATCGCTTCGAGGTCGCGCATTTCTCCGATCATGATGACGTCCGGATCCTCGCGCAGCGCGGCGCGCATCGCGGACGCGAAGCTGTTCGTGTGGTCCGGAACCTGACGCTGGATGACGTTCGCCATCTTGCTTTTGTGGACGAATTCGATCGGGTCTTCGAGGGTGAGGATATTGTGTCTGCGCTCCTCGTTTATGAGGTTTATGAGCGCGGTGAGCGTGGTGGACTTGCCGCAGCGGGCGGGTCCGGTGACGAGCACGAGTCCCTGGTGGAAATTAGTGAACTTCGCAAGACTCGTCGGGAGGCCTAGAGACGTCAGCGAAGGCGGAGCGCTCGCGATCACGCGGAAATTCGCCGCGGGGCCTTTGCGCTCCTTGAATATGTTTACGCGGAACCTCGAAAGCCCAAGGACCTCGAACGCGAAGTCGACGTCGTGATGCTCCCTGAAGTGCCCTAGCTGCTCTTCGTTCATCGCAGACTCGAGGATCGGAAGCAGCGCGTCTGGAGTCAGCGGGTCGGATTTCGTAAGTGTGACCTTGCCGCCAATGCGAAAATAAGGGGGGAGCGAGCACTGAAGATGGAGGTCGGACGCGTTCGTCTTCACCGCGGATTTGAGCCACGAGATCAGTATTGGCGAGATCGCGCCCTCGATGTTTCCGGAAGTGACGACTGAAGTATCCGGCTTAGCCTGCTTAGGCGCGCTTTCCTCCGCCACGTCGAAATCGTCGTCGAATTCGTCCTTGATTCTCGCCGAGGCTTCCTTCGCCTTCTGCGCGAGAAACTGCCGCTGCGCCTTGAGGATCGCCTTTTTGTGATCCTCGGTGATGAACCCGAGCTCGACGGCGATGTCCCCGAGCTTCTTGTCGGGCTGCATGCCCTGGATCGTGACGCATTCCGCGAGTTGCTCTTTTGTAAGTACCTTGTTGTGGACCGCGATCCGTCCAAACAGCCCGGTATCCTGCATCAATCCCTCCGCATTTTCCCGCTTGATTTTGTCTGGAAGAGTATCGGGGGGAAGAATTCAAAGGTCAAGGACAAACTCACCTTGCGAGCAGGAGCACAGAAGAGAAACCGGAAGCCCGGAAACGCCTTCAGTTTTTCGGGCGCTATTTGTTTCGAAGTTCGCCATAGTGATAATCTGTGTCTGGAGTGGGGAACGAAATCTATGCAGGAGTTTAACATAAAAGACCGAATAATCACCGCGCCGAATCTCAGCGTCGTGATGGCGGTGCTAAACGAAGAGCGTCATCTTGACGAATGCCTCGCGTCGTGCGCGTTCGCTGGGGAGATCGTCGTCGTCGATACGAAGAGTTCCGACCGCACCCCCGAAATCTGCCGGGAGTGGGGCGTCACGTACATCGACTCGGACATCGACGGCATTCTGGAAAAAAAGCGCCTCGCGCTCCGCGAAGCGAAAACCGAGTGGGCGATCAACGTGGATGCGGACGAGCGGATCACTTCCGAGCTTGCCGCGGAGATTTCCGCCCTCCTCCAAACGAACCCGGAGCGAAACGGCTACGAAATCCGCCGGCGGAACTTCTATCTTGGCCGCTGGGTCCGCTTCGGGGAGTTCGGAAAGAACTACGTTCCCCGGCTGATCCGCAGGGGAAAGGCTCAAATCCTAGGCACCGACCCGCACGACCACATCGTCATCGAAGGCAAATTCGGAAGGATGAAGCACCCGATGAACCACTTCGTTTATCGTGATCTTTCTCACCAGATTCGCACGGTCGATCGTTTCTCTACCATCGCCGCGAGGTTCATGAAGGAGCGTGGAAAGCGCTTTTCGTGGCTCGACCTTCTTTTCCGCCCTGGCTTCAGATTCTTCCGGGGATACGTTTTACAGCTTGGTTTCCTCGACGGCCTCGCTGGTATCGCGATTGCCGCGGGCGCGATGTACTACAACTTTGCGAAGTTCATCAAGCTGCGGGAACTGGAGCTTGCGGAGATTGCGGAGAAGGAAAAAGGCTTGTATGAAGCCGCTTCGAACCAGCAAGATGAAAGCGAGAAGCTACCCCCCGGTTTGAAAAAATGAGTCTCGATATCAGGAAACGATTCGCGAAAGCGCTGCTGGCGATTTCGCTCTCGGCGGTTTTCGCCCAGGTTGCGAGCGCGCAGTCGCCGGAACCTCCGCCGCCTACGCCGGAAGACGAAACGAGCACCCAGCCTCCTCCGCCTATGTTCGTCCCCGGAACCGGAAGCGGACGAAATCAGCCCGAAGGCTCACAGCTCGGAACCTCCGGAGGACAGAACGACCTTTACTCCGGCAGTTTCACCCGCGCCGACCACGATTTCAGCTTCAGCGTAACGAGTCTTCTCACAAAGGATGTTCAGGTGGTGTCAGCGCCTGTGCCGATTCCTATATCTCTGATATCCGAAGGTTCGCCTCTTTCGATGAGTCTCAACCTGAGCTACATATTCCGCAACTACGACACCGACGACGGCACCACGATCTCCGCGAAAGGTCTCGGCGACATCTCGCTCTCCGCATCATATCAGTGGCGGCTCATCGGAATGAACTACGTCACCAGCATGCGCATCAAGTTCCCGACCGGCGATTGGGAGAACACCGCGAACGGCGTCCCGCTTCCCTTCGGCACCGGGCAGATGGAATACGGCATGTTTCAGGACTGGACCGTCGACTTCAATCTGATCAGATTTTTCACAACAATGGGGTACGAGTACAAACCGTCACGAGGTCTGACTTTTCCGAACGATTCAGGAGTCGACGAGCGATACCACGTCGATAACGGCGAAATCTTCCATTATATGTTCGGCGGCTCCATCCCGACGTGGTGGACCTGGCTTCACTGGTACGGCAAAGTCGGCGGGCTGTATCAGGAAAGCACGCGAGCCCTCTACCAGGGATCGTTCATCGATCTGGAGGACGGAATGATCACCGCGGATTACCTTACCGGCTTCCATATCTATCTTCAGGAGGACGCGCTCTGGGGGCTATTTCGCAAAGGCGACGGCTTCAAATTCGGGGTGATCATCCCGCTGTGGACCAAACCTTTCGAACACACGACGCGGCAGTCTAGAAGCCGGAGTCTCGGCTTCGAGGTCGGATTCCTTTCCGAATGGACGTTCTGAGCGCGCTCCATAGACGTAACTGTTCACGGGGTAGTTCGCGTTCGTAGTGGCGCCGTAAGGCGTTTCTTCGATCCTCTACTATCTGGAAATATGCTCTCACGAGCACACTACTACAGAATCCCGCTATAGACTGCGATCTACACCGCGAACAGTTACCTTCCGTCAGCGCAATTCTTCCAGTTTTTCCCACGCTTCCTGCGCGCGCTGGCTCGCGGGATACGTTCCGATGAGTTCGCGATACGCTGCACGCGCCGCGTCCGCGTTTCCGGACTCCTCAGCGCTTGCGGCTTCCGCCATCAATCGTTCGCATTCGCGATTCTCCGCCTCGAGCACTTCCGCGATGGCGGAGGCGTAGTCGTTGTTCCTTCCGATTCGCGCGATGGTCGAAGACAGCCTGCGCGCGTCGCTCGGATTCTCGACGTGCTGGAGCGCCCGCAGAGTCTCCGCGACGATCTGCGCGTTATGCTCCGTTTCCGCTGTCGTAAGCTTCTGCCAAAGCTCGGAACTTTTCGCATCTGCGGCGGTTTTCCATTCGCGATAATTCGCGGCGCGGAGGAGTTCTCGTTTCAGATCTTTCGCGGTTTCGCCCTCCGGAAGTTTGTCGTATTCGTCCTCGATCGCGTCGTAAATGAGCATCGCGTGCCCGAACTGTCCGCGTTGGACCGACTTCTGCGCGTTTTCGATCATCGTCTTCGCGATCGCGGAAAATTCAGCGAGCATTCGCCTCGCAGCGCTAACGGAAGGCGAACGAAATCCGGATTCCGTGATCCGCTGAAGCTGTTGTATGCACCGAGCGATCTGCGCGTCGTCGCGGTAACCCTGAGCGGTTTCGAGATCCCTTTCAAGTCTCGTAACGTCCCTGGGCGACGGTCTCGTTCCCTGCGATGAGATGAGCGCCTTGATCGCCTCTGCGAGCGGCATCGGATCTACGATACTGCTCCAGTCATCGAGCTTCGTCTGATCTGCGTCGAACACGAACATCGACCCGACCTGCATCCCGAGATGCTCCGCCCGGCGTGCGTCTGAGTCTTCCGTCGGATTGAGCCGGACCTGCGCGAAGTCGCTCGCGAGAAGCGCGCGAACCTCGTCGTCTATGAACGCGGGCCCGCGCCGCCAGCGACTCGAAATTCCTGGCGGATCGTAAACGACGAGCAGGAATCGACTATCCTTCTGCGCAAGCGCGAGCGCGTCCTCCCACGGAAGCCATTCCGCGAAAGCCAGCGAAGCATGAAGCATCGAAAGCGCCGCGCTGAAGATGAAAGCCCGGAGTATTGTTCTTGGCAACTTGACCTCTGAATCTCGATCGAAAAACTTGAAGCGCGCCCGAACTCATTCTAACGATTATTTCTTCGATTGGGTTCGAAAATCCGTTTCCGGCGTATCGCGAGAAATCGTATCGGTTCGGTCAACCACATGGATTTGGCGGCGCGACAGATCGACCTCGCACACAACAGCGTAAGAAACTATCGGAGGCACCTGGGACCGCGGTCGTCTATGTCCGCAAAAGTCGCCAAACGTCTCGTTTGACGGCTCCGAATTTATCGATGTCGCTTGCTTGAGATAGTTTCTATATAGTAATATTATATATGCTTTTATCCTTTATCTGCGTTTCACACTGATACTCGCATATACGTCTGTACAAACAGTCTTGTTTATAGAAGTCGTTTGGTGCCACGCCTATAGGATAATATTGCATTAAATTCGTGTCAGTCACAAATTTAATGTTCGATTTTCGCGGTCAATAGATTTCTCGACAGCGCAAGCAGAGTTTCCGGCGAAAGCTCCTCTGCACGAGCGTTCGAATCGATTGCGAGCATCTTGAACGCGCGTTCGATGGATTCCGCCCGATACGCTCCCTTCAAAGCTTTGTGAAGCGTTTTCCTGCGGTGCGAGAACGCGAGGTGCAGAAGGTCTTTCAGAAGTCCGTAGCCCGCGACGTCTGACGGCTTCACGCGAAGGTTTGAAATTTCGAGCACTGCGCTTTCCACCTTCGGCCTTGGCCAGAAGACGTCCCTTCCGAGCTTTTTCAGTAGTTTTGGTTTGCCGAGTAGAGCGGTGACGACGCTGATGATCCCGTACTTTCCGCCCGAAGTCGCGACGATGCGCTGCGCGACCTCCTTTTGTACCGTGAGCACAAATCTTTCGAGCGGAAGTTCCGACTCGAGAAGATTGACTATCAGCGACGTGGAGATGTTGTACGGAATGTTGGCGACGACTTTCAGACGCGATACTTCGCTACGCGCGAGAGCGTTTTCGCATTCCCGGACCACCACCGGATTCAGCGCCGCTTTGCCGTCCAGAACGTCGGCGCGGATCACCTTGATCCTTGACGAATCCGCGTTCTCTTCGACGAACGACGCGAACCCTTCGTCGAGTTCCACCGCGATGACTTTCGCACCCGAGTCGAGCAGTACTCCCGTCAGCATTCCGGGTCCGGGTCCGACCTCGAGCACGACGTCGTCCGGAGTCAGCGCCGCAGCGTTTACGATGAAATTGAGGAGGTTCTTGTCGAAAAGGAAATGCTGGCCGAGTTTTCGCGTGTTCGCAAGGAGTCCGCGGGAATCGAGGATTTCCTTTATTTCTGTAAGAGTCCTTGGAAGCGGCACGATGAATTTTCAGTTTTCGGGAAGTTGATCCCGCGGCAGATGGTTCATAGCATAAAAGACCTGTAACTGTTCACGGGGTAGTTCGCGTTTGTAGTGGCGCCGTAAGGCGTTTCTTTTATCCCCTACTATCTGAAAATATGCTCTCACGAGCACACTACGAACAGATTCCCGCTATAGACTGCGAACTACCCCGTGAACAGTTACAAAGACCTCAGATGATCGAACCAATGTGGAGCGCTGACAATGGCGAAAATAGAAATTTACACAACGAGGATATGTCCGTATTGCGTCCGGGCGAAAAAACTGCTCACGGAACTTGGGCAGGAGTTCATCGAGATCGACGCGTCGGACCCGGACGTGCGCGCTGCGATGATCGATCGGGCAGAGGGCAGGACTACGGTCCCGGAGATATTCATCGACGATAAACTCATCGGCGGTTGCGACGATCTGTACGCTCTTCATAACCGTGGCGGTCTCGAACCGCTGCTCGGAAATGAGACGAGTGGGTGAGTGGTCAGCGGTGAGAAATTAGGAATTCCTCAAGTTGACGGCTATCTTTTCAGCCGCCTGAGCGGAAAAAGATAAAAATCTGCGCTTGGTAAATGTCTCACCAAGTATTTCTGCAGGAAGAAGAGACAGAGATCGGAGGTTCGAGATCGCGCAAGAGCAGGTAAGTCCGGATGGCGTTTCACGAATGTCGGCGCTACTTTTGCGGGTAACGATTTCGAACCACCCGGAGCCGTCAAATCGCCGTCGAGTTTCTCCGGCGACGCGATGACTTCGGGTCCACCGAGGGTACCCTCGATCCTTTCTCGCCACGGCGGGGAACGGATACGAAAATAGCGGGAATCTGTTCGTAGTGTGCTCGTGAGAGCATATTTTCCAGATAGCAGAGGATCGAAGAAACGCCTTACGGCGCCACTACGAACGCGAACTACCCCAGGAACAGTTGCTAATTTTTATGTGTCCTTTACCGTTCATCAGCGATAAAATACGTGCTGCTCCGAATCCATTTTCACGAGGTGGTCAATGAAAAAGATGCGCGCGCTTTGTCTCGCCTTTGCAGTCTGCGTTTGTGTTTCCGCGAACTCTTTCGCCGCGGAGCCGCCGCAGGGGTTTCGAGATCAGGTCAAGACCGCTATCGAGAAAGGCGTCGAGTGGCTTAAAAACGCCCAGCTCGACGACGGCACGTTCGGAGTCACCACGGGACAGGCCTACGGCGGAATGGTCGGTCAGGTCCACGACAACAAGATCGGGATAACGGCGTTCTCGCTGTACACTCTCCTGAAATGCGGAGTCCCGAAGAACGATCCGGTGATTGTCAAGGGATTCACCTGGCTTATCGACAACTACGACAAGCTGAACCGAAGCACTTACGAGATCGCGGCGTGCCTGTTCGCGATGGAAATGTTCTGCGCGGAGCGTCCGCCCCGCCCGGATGGAATGCCCGAGTGGGAATGGAAGCAGCTTCCGCTGATCTACACCGTCGGAAGGCGCGAAGCCGCGATGATCACCCACTTCCTCGAAGACATTCTCGCGAACCAGCAGGACGCCCCAGGCGGAGGCAAGGGCTGGCGCTACGGCGCTCCCGGCAGCTACTTCCACCCGCAGGACCCGAACGTCGACCTGAGCGCGACCCAATACGCGCTGCTCGGCCTCGGCGCGATCAACCGCATGCAGATTCGCGGTCTCCAGGTCGGCCCCGATCCGTTCGTCGGCGCGCTTCAGTTCGTGCTGAACCTTCAAAAGAATGACGGCGAGCCGGTGCGCAGGACTGATCAGGAATTCGATCCGCACACGACGTACGTCGCAAGCGATGGAGACAAGGCAAGAGGCTGGTGCTACGCGTTCATCGATGAAGAGTCGCTTGCGCCGTTTCCGCCGCAGAACCCGAACCCGCAGTCGATCGGGATGAACATGGAGAAGTGGCAGGAAGCCGCTGTGACGGGATCGATGACCACCGCTGGCGTTTGCTCGCTTTTGCTCTGCAAGAACGAGCTTTCCGAAAACCGCCGACTCTGGACTCGTAACGTCAGCGAGATGACCGAAAAGGGAATTAAGGACGGTTTCGGCTGGATCATCAACAACTACACGATGGAGTCGAATCCCGCGATCCTTAACGGCGAGCCGATGGAGATCAGGATGGGAATGGCGGTCCAGCGCCTCGGCGGTCAGCACTACTACTTCCTGTACGGTATGGAGCGTATGTGCGTCTTCGGCGGATTCGACAATTTGGGCGAGCACAACTGGTACACGGACGGCGCGCAGGTTCTTCTGAACCAGCAGAAACCCTCCGGCGCGAACATGACCCACTGGAACTCGGGCCAGACCCACGAGCCGCAGGACATCCTCGACACCTGCTTCGCGCTGCTGTTCCTCGAAAAGGCGACGATTCCGCTGCCCAGGTCGAGCGTCATCACCGAAGGTCCGAACCGCAGGAGATAACCGGGTAAAAGAGTTAGGAGCCTCAACGCAAGCGTTCTGTCTGCGCAGAAGGTTCGACGCACGGCCGCGTTTCCAGGACGAGTTTTTATTTGACACAAGCGCGCGGGATTGTCAAACTGCCCTAAATCCACAAAGCTATTCTTGCTCACAACTTGCATGCGCCGCGCGTACGCCGCGATTACATATAAATCTCACCTTCACTCAAATTTAGCTTCCTCTAACTTTCACGCTGGCTTCGATGTCCCGGGACAAACGCGATAAAAATCTGTTCATCGTCGATGGATACAGCTACGTGTTCCAGCAGTTCTATGGGATGCGAAACCTGACCACGCCTACAGGCGTTCCGTCGAACGCGGTCTTCGGCATGGCGCAGATGCTTCTGAAGGTTCTCGGCGAGGAGAAGCCGGACGCGATGGTCTGCGTCTTCGACACGAAGGAGCCGACGTTCCGGCACGAGATGTATCCCGAGTACAAGGCGAACCGTAGCGAGATGCCAGACGATCTCTCGGTGCAGCTTCCGTACCTGTGGCGACTGCTCGATGGTTTCCGCGTTTCGAAAGTGACGAAGCCCGGTTACGAGGCGGACGATCTCATCGCGACGTACGCAAAGATTGCCGTCAGCGAAGGCTGGCATGTGGACGTCATCACGCGGGACAAGGACATCAAGCAGATCCTGAACGAGAATATTTCGTTCTACGATCCCGCGGACGGAAGACGCACCGGGATAAAGGAGTTCGAGGAGGAGTTCGGCTTCCCCCCGGCGAGGTTCGTCGACTTTCTCGCGCTCGCGGGAGATACCGCGGACAACATCCCCGGCGTTCCCGGCTGCGGCAAGAAGACCGCGCTCAAGTACATTCAGGAGTATGGAAGCCTTGACGGACTACTCGACCACAAGGACGAGATCAAGGGAAAGGCTGGCGAGAAACTGCGCGACAACGTCGATAAGGCGCATCTCGCGTACAGGCTCGCGTCGCTCGATTATGACGTACCGCTCGACGTTCCGCTTAACGACCTCAAAGTCCGCGAGTGGAATCGTGACGCGCTGAAGGACCTTTTCGTCGAGATGAACTTCAACCGCTTCATTATGAAGCTTGGCCTGACGGGCGGCGCCGCGAGCGTCGAAGCCCCGGCGAAGGAGGAGCCGAAGCCCGCAGCGAAGGAAGCGAAGGCCAAGCAGAAGTCGCTTTTCCCGGATAGTGGCACGGGCATCCTGCCCGTGAATTCCACGGACGGGACGTCCGTGCCACGTGGCGAGGGTGGGACGCTCGAAACGTATCAGACCATCGGCTCGAAGTATCATCTCGTAACGGATGTAAGCGAACTCAAAAAGCTCGCCGCGAAGCTTTCGAAAGCGAAAGAGATTTCCATCGACACGGAAACCACGGGCGTCGATCCGATGGAAGCGGACCTCGTCGGGATTTCATTCGCGATCGAGCCGGGGGAGGGGTGGTACATCGCGCACCGAGGTCCTGAGGGCGAAGTAATTCCGCTCGAAACGCTGCACGAGCATTTAAAGCCGATAATCGAGAACGAACAGATTCCGAAGATCGGGCACAACATCAAGTACGACGCGCTGATTCTCATGCGTCACGGCTTCGAGTTCCGCGGCTATGGTTTCGATACGATGGTCGCGGCGTTCCTGATCGACAGCGAGCGAGGCGGCATCGGACTCGACGCGCAGGCGATACGCTGGCTGCGTCGGGAGAATATCCACATCGAAAGCCTTATCGGTTCGGGACGCAAGCAGACGACCATCGACACCGCGCCGCTTGTGGACGTGGCGAATTACGCGGCGGAGGACACGGACGTCGCGTTGCAACTGAAGCTTGTGCTCGAGAAGGAGATCGAGCGCCTCGGGCATAACGATCTGTTCTTCAAATGCGAAATGCCGCTCGTGGAGGTGCTCGCGCATATCGAATACTTTGGGCTGAAGATAGACGAGAAGATGCTGAACAAACTGTCGGACGAACTGAATAAGCGCGCCGGGCAGCTAGAGAAGGAGATTTACATTCTCGCGGGCGAGGAGTTCACCATCGGCTCGCCGAAACAGCTCGGCGCGATCCTTTTCGAGAAGATGGGACTTCCGCCGACGAAGAAGACGAAGACGGGCTGGAGCACCGACGCGGAGACGCTCGAGACGCTAGCGCAGCATCACGAACTCCCGGCGAAGATAATCGAATACAGGCAGGTCACGAAATTATCGAGCACGTACACCGAGGCGCTTCCCGCCGCGATAAACCGCAGGACGGGGATGGTCCACACGAGTCTCAATCAGACGGTCGCTGCGACGGGAAGGCTCAGTTCGAACCGTCCGAACCTTCAGAACATTCCGATAAGGAGCGAGATCGGGAGGAGCGTGCGCGAGGCATTCATTCCGTCTAGCGAGGACAAGCTGCTGCTCACCGCGGATTATTCGCAGGTGGAACTGCGAGTGCTCGCGCACTTCTGCAAGGACAAGGCCCTCGTACAGGCCTTCCGCGACGGCGCCGACCTGCATGCGCGGGTCGCGTCCGAAATTTTCGGCGTCGCGGAAAAGGAAGTGACCATCTCTCAGCGCGCGGTCGCGAAGGCGATCAACTTCGGGCTGATCTACGGACAGGGACCGTTCGGGCTGTCGCGGGTCGCGAACATTTCCTTCAGCGACGCGAAGAATTTTATAGACCGTTATTTCGCACTGTTCAGCAGCGTGAAGTCGTACGTCGAGGAAGTCGCGGACCTCGCGAAGGAGCGCGGATACGTCGAAACCATCCTCGGCCGGCGCAGGTACTTGTCCGACATCAACTCCCCGATAAAACAGCGGGAGCTCGGAGCGCGGAGGGTCGCGGTGAACAGCGTGATCCAGGGCAGCGCCGCGGACCTTATCAAAGTGGCGATGGTGAATCTGTTCAAAAGGATTCGCGACGAAAAGCTCGATCTGCGCATGCTTCTGCAAATCCACGACGAACTACTGTGCGAACTCCCCATAGGCACCGAGGAAAAGTACAAAAGAATCGTGAAGGAAACGATGGAAGGCGCGATGACGCTCGACGTTCCGCTTGTTGCGAACGCCGACGTAGGCAAGTGCTGGAAGGAACTGAAGTAGGTATGAGTTAAGAGTTAAGAGGTAAGAGGTAAGAGGTAAGAGGTAAGAGTTGAAATTTAGCAACTATCGACTTTCTGACAACTGACTACCGAATACTGACTACTATTCAATTATTCAATGGATCGAAAATCGAAAATCATCATCGGTTTGATGGGCGGCGTCGGAAGCGGCAAGAGCACCGTCGCGCGCATCCTCGCGTCCCTTGGCGCGGAGGTGATCGACGCCGACGAGGTCGCGCTTTCCACCTACGGCTATGACGACGTTCGCGAGAAAGTCAAGGCGCGCTTCGGCGAAGGCGTGTTCCTGGGTGACGGTTCAATCGACCGTAAAACGCTCGGCGCGATCGTCTTCGCCGACAAGGCCGCGCTCTTCGATCTGAACGCCATCGTTCATCCGAAGACGCTTGAGCTGATGGTCCAGCGCGTAGACGAATTCCGCGCCGGTGAAAATGACGTTCTCGTGCTCGACGTTAGTCTGCTCGCTGAGTCGGGAATGAAAGGCGTCTGCGACAGTGTTTGGTTTGTGAAGTCCCGTGCGGATAGTCGCCGGGAGCGCGTGAAGTCCCGCGGCTGGAGCGAAAGCGAAGTCGAGACTCGCGAGAACCTTCAGACGCCGCTAGCGGTAAAAGAGAGTATGGCGGACACGATTATCGATAATGACGGTTCCCGCGAGGAGCTTCAGCGCGCCGCCGCCGCAAACCTCGCGAGGCTTAAAGAACATCTTTTTCCCACCAGTCCCAGTTCGAGAGGACAGTTATGACTACACAAAACGGTAACGGCGATCAGAACAAGTCACGGGGTCCGCGGCGCAAGTCGCCGCCCAGGCAGGACGACGACAAGCAGCTACCTGAGGACGCCGAGATCGAAGTCGAAGGGGAGTACGAGGAGGATTCGGAGAATCAGATCCATCTGGGCGACCTTCAGAAGCTCAGCATCAACGAGCTGAACAACATCGCGCGCGCCGAAGGTATCAACGAATTGAGCGGACTCAAGAAGCAGGAGCTGATCTTCAAGATTCTGAAGGTCAAGTGCGCCCAGCGCGGCCTTATGTTCGGCGAGGGCGTGCTCGAAGTTCTGAGCGAAGGTTTCGGATTCCTCCGCAGCCCGCAGTACAACTACCTCCAGTCACCCGACGATATTTACGTCAGCCCAAGCCAGATAAGAAGGTTCGGAATGCGCCCGGGAGCGATCGTGACGGGGCAGATTCGTCCTCCAAAGGACAACGAGCGGTACTTCGCGCTGCTCCGTGTCGAGGCGATCAATTACGAAGCTCCCGAAAACGTCATCGAGAAGACGTATTTCGACGACCTGACGCCGCTGTATCCGCAGCGCAGGATTCACCTCGAAACCACGCATGAACGGATGGAGACGCGCATCCTCGACCTCATCGCGCCGATAGGGTTCGGACAGCGCGCGCTTGTCGTCGCGCCGCCACGGACTGGAAAGACGATCATCCTCCAGCACATCGCGAACGCGGTTTCCACCAATCATCCGAAGGCGTATCTGATCGTGCTTCTGATCGACGAGCGGCCCGAGGAGGTGACGGATATGCAGCGCAGCGTCCGAGGCGAGGTCGTCAGCAGCACCTTCGACGAGCCGGCGTCGCGGCACATCCAGGTCGCGGAGATGGTCATCGAGAAGGCGAAGCGTATGGTCGAGTACGGGAAGGACGTCGTGATCCTGCTCGATTCCATAACGAGGCTCGGACGGGCGTACAACAACGAGGAGCCGCACTCAGGGAGAATCCTTTCGGGCGGCGTCGACGCGAACGCGCTCCACAAGCCGAAGCGCTTCTTCGGCGCGGCGCGCAACATCGAGGAAGGCGGCTCGCTCACGATCATTGCGACCGCGCTCGTCGACACCGGGTCGAGGATGGACGAAGTCATCTTCGAGGAGTTCAAGGGCACGGGCAACATGGAAATCCATCTGACCCGCGTACTCAGCGATCGGAACATCTACCCTGCTTTCGACGTCACCCGCTCGGGAACGCGCAAGGAAGAGCTTCTTTACGACGAGAAAACCCTCACGAAGATTCGAATGCTCCGCAGAATCCTGCAGGATATGCCGCCGAACGAGGCGATCAACCGTCTCAAGGAACGCCTCGGCGCGACCAAGTCGAACGAGGAATTCCTTTCGCTGACGTCGTATTAGGAGTCGTGTCAAAACAAGTTTACGAACCGAAGACGACTGAGCGCCCGAACTGTCGCGATCTAGAGGTATTTTCTGTCCGCAGCGGCTGGCGCGTGGCATAATGCCTTCTAAGAAACTATCTCAAGCGAGCGACATCGATAATTCGGAGCCGTAAAACGAGACGTTTGACGGCTTTTGCGGACATAGACGACCGCGGTCCCAGGTGCCTACGATAGTTTTTAAATCCTTTTACCTTTCAGCAGGGAGATCACCATGCGATCAGTTGCCTTAATCTTGTTTGCGCTCGTCTTCGGAATGGCGGGAGGAGTTCTCGGGTACGCAGGTTTCGAGTATTTCGGAATCGAGTTGTTTCCGGCGGAGAAGGACGACACCACGCAGAAAATCGCGCGTCTCGAGGAGCAGATATTTCTGCTCGAAGAAAAGCTCGCCGGAATGGACTCGCGAAATGAGATCGATGAAAGGATAGAGGACGTCGTCGCGGAAGTCGATCAGAAGATCGCCGGTAACGCCGCAAGCCTCAGGTCGTCGATCTCCGCGGAAATGAGCGAGCGCGCGGAACGGACGGAAGAACGCATCGCGGAGGTAGAATCGACGGTGCAGGAGTCGGCTTCGAACGCGGACGACTCGTTCGGCCGGCTCGATAACGGCATGGAGCGCACGCGAATCATCGGCTCGATCCGCGACGGTCTGCTCCAGGACAACCAGTTCCGGGAAGGAGTGGCTAGTGTCGCCCGCCAGGCGGCGCAGGATCAGAAGGACAAGGAGAAGTGGGAGCCTACGATGGACGAGATGACGGAGACTCTGAATCTGTCGACGAACCAGCGCCAGCTAGTCGAGGAGACGATCCGCGGCGCACAGGCGGATATGGCGCATATTCTCGGAGTCCCGAACGAAAACGGCGTGCGGATCGTCGACAAGCTCGCGGAAGTGCTCGGCAAGGAGAACCCGCAGGAAAGGATGCTCGCGATGCAGGAACTGTTCCTCGGCCTTCAGCGCACCCCATATCCGGACAACCCCGAGATCACTTACGGTCAGGAGTTGCAGGAGCTCGAGATGGCGACGCACAGCTCCATCCGCGGACATCTTACTCCCGAGCAATCGGAAATCTTCTCGCAGCGAAAGCTCGACATCGGAGGCGTGAAGATTCCCGGAAATCCGGTCGCGGAACTGATTACGAGCGCGCTGACTCCCGAGCAGCTCGCGCGGCTTTCCGGGCAGGATCAGCAGGGCGCAAACGGATCTCGTGGCGAAGAATAGGAGCGCAATGTCGAATCTACCCAATCCAAAGGACGCATATTTCAAGGGAATTTTATCCCGAGATGTAAACCAAAGAAGCTTTATCGAGAACTACCAGGACCCAGAAGTGGTTGCAGAACTGGACCTCAGCGATATTGTCGCGGTGGATTGCAGCTATGTGCCGGATCATCTGAAACAATACTATGCAGACGTAATGCTCAGGTGCAAATCGAAGACCGGGTACAAGTACATTTACAACTTGTTCGAGCACAAGAGCTGCCCGGAGAGATTCGCCGTGTTACAGATATTTCTGTATATGGCGCTGCACTGGACGGAGCAATCTCAGTCGCAAAAGGACCTTGACCCGATCGTCCCGACACTTTTCTATCAGGGCACACAGCCGTGGAAAATGCCCCTCAGACTTCGCGAACTCTTCCCGAACGTGTCTCCGGTATTTCTGAAGTACATCCCCGACGGGGACGTCAATTTCATCGATCTATCGAATCTCTCGGAGGACGAAGTAAAAGGTGTCGCATCCGTCGCCGCGATGATTCTGATATTGATGCCTAGAGGTCCAGATGATATAATCAGAGGGGTAGAACTGGCGATGAAAACCATCGGTCAGGATTTCAACCCGCACGATTATATGATGACAATTTCGTATGTGATGTACACTGCCGAGGTTGACAAGGACGAGATGTTTGAAATCGTAAGCAGACACACACCTTTGGAAGGCAAGGAAATGGCAAAAACCGTATATGAGCAACTAATCGAAAAGGGTGTAAACAAGGGAAAGATCGAAGGGAAGATCGAAGGGAAGATCGAAGGGAAGATCGAAGGGAAGATCGAAGGGGAACTCCAGACGATCGAAAACGTTTTGAAACTGAGGTTCGGGGAGGATGGCGCCCTGTTACTTGAAACCATACGAGATAACCTAAGCGACGACACGCTTCCGAAAATCATCGCCGCGATCATGGATTCGCGGGACATCGAAGAGTTCAAGATTAACCTTACCGCAATCTTCTGATAAAATCCCGAACACCGCACATGTACTAACCCCGGAGATCGAACATGACTAAACCAGCTTCCCTGATACAGGTTGTGGTCCTCGCGCTTTGTTTTGCCGCGAACGTTTCCGCCGAAGAGCTGACGTCCACGGTTGTAAGTTTCGAGCTCGACACCACGTACGACGGCGCGGACCGAAAGGCGAACGTGAAGGTTCTCGAGTTCGACGTCCCCGAAGGAACGAAGCTCCCGATGATGATCTCCCTACACGGCGCGTTCCTGAACGAACGAATCGAATTCGGCTACTTCGAGGAAGTTTGCAAAGCGAAAAACATTATCCTCTGCTGCCCGAAATCGCGTGCTATCGCCTGGACCCCCAAGGATCACCAGATGCTCGACGACCTCTACGAATACATGGTCGCGAACTACCCCGTCGACACGGACCGCGTGTACCTCTCCGGGCTTTCGAGCGGCGGCAACTGCACCTTCGATTACGGCATTCAGCGCGCGGATCGATTCGCCGCGGCGATACCTTTCGCGGGATACCTGACTCCTTCGGTGGCGGAAGCGGAGTTCGCGCGGGAGGGGCATACAACGATCCCATTCTACATCGTCCACGGCGACGCGGATTTCATCGTGAACGTCCAGAGCGGCAGGGACGCGAACAGAATCCTCACCGACGCGGGTTACGAGGTCGTTTACGAGGAGATTCCGAATCTGAACCACGCGGTCCCGATCTACAGACTTCCAGATATCCTCGACTGGGCACTCGAACACTCCCTTAGTGGCAACGCCGACACCAATTCCGGCGGCGAAGCTGAAGAGTCGGACGAAGAAGATTTCTAACCACGGATGAACGCGGATTATGGGACCGCGGACGTCCCTCGTCCGCAAAAGCCTTCAGGAGTCTCGCCTGAAGGCTTAGCAGCATTTACGTGTTGCACTCCAAAGTCAATTAAACCGCCCGGCATTTGAAAGCCATATGTGGCCATGGCATCGAACCCGCACGTGATGCACGGAGTAAAAACGTCGGAGGTACACGCGATGACGACAACTACCGTCGATCCGAATAATATGCAGCTTCTCGCGAGCGCGCGGATATCCGAGTTTCCGGGCATCGATTTCATGCGCGAGTATTTGCTCTCTCTGACTTACAGCGCAGATGTGATGCTCATCGAGGAAACGAGAGAACGAAAGGTGTTTGAAATCGCGCCGACGCAAAGAAGGTTCGGATCGAGGCGGTATTACGCGATGATTTTCTGCGACCATCTCGCGCATTTTCGGTACAGGACCCGGATTTCGTTTCAAAGAACCAAGCGAGGATGGGTAGTGAGTGTTCTTGCGTACAAGAAGAATATAATGGCGCTTCAACTCTTGCATGTAGTCTCAGCGGTTCTGTTTTTTGCATTCGTTTCTTGCGTTATTTTCTCCACCGCTCACGGCTCGGGTTCGGCGTACTTCGTACCTGTGATTGCACTTCCATTCCTCGCGCTCGTGACCCATAATGAGATCAGACGTTACATGTCGCAGTATGAAAAACTTGCACATTTCATCGAACAGATCGGCAATAAATAAAAATGAAAAACGAATGTCACCGATGCGGCGAGGTTTTCGACGTTGACGAATCGCGCGTCGGAAACGCAACCGACTGTCCGAAATGCGGGATCACCCACGAAATCGTTCCCGGGGAGATCGCGGACGAGCCTGTCATGACGGGGTGCTCGAAAAAAGGCTGGGGCTGGGAGTACAAATCGAGAGCCAGAATTTTCGGAATCCCGCTGCTGCATATCTCGTTCAAATACCGCGCGAACAAAATGCCGGTGCCGGCGCGGGGAGTCATCGCCATCGGACAGTTCGGCGCCGGGGTCGTGAACATTTCGCAGATCGGTATCGGCGTGTTCAGCCTCAGCCAGATCACGGTTGCGGGATTCGCGGTTGCGCAGATCGGTGTGGCGTATTCGCTCATCGCGCAAGTCGGGCTATACGTCGACCAGGGCTTCGGTCAGATCGTTAAAAGTATATACGACCTGATTTAGAAACTGCCTCAGGTCACTATTTGCCTGTTTCGAAATCGTTGGACAAGACGTCCGACGATTTTTGCGGACGAGGACGTCCGCGGTCCCAGGAGTTTCTTATTTCTGAGCCGAGAACATGCGTGCGTCGTTAATAACCTTGGCGCTGGAAAAAGTATCGCGCTGGTGGTAGAGTTTTATTTCATTAATTGCCACAAAGATCACAAAGAAAAAGACTCTTAATAATCCGTGTGAATCTGTGTTTATCTGTGGTTAAAAATGCGGACGAGACGTCCGCGGTCCCAGGAATAATCAGGAGCTTATAGATGGCAGACGTAAAGCAGCAAGCCGCGGAGTTCGCGAAGATTTTTAACGCGCTCAGGACCGAGATCGGCAAGGTCATCGTCGGTCACGAGGAGATTGTCGAGAACGTTCTGATCTGCGTTTTCGCGCAGCGAAACTGCCTGCTCGAAGGCGTGCCCGGGCTTGGTAAGACGCTGCTTGTACGGACGCTCGCGCAGACGCTCGATCTTCCGTTCTCGCGAATCCAGTTCACGCCCGACCTGATGCCCGCGGACATTATCGGAACGGACGTCATCACAGGCGACGAAAAGGGCGGACGCGCGTTTCGGTTCCAGCCCGGCCCGGTGTTCTCGAACATCGTGCTCGCGGACGAAATCAACCGCGCGACGCCTAAGACGCAGAGCGCGCTCCTCGAAGCGATGCAGGAGCACAGCGTCACCGTCGGCGGCAAGCGATACATTCTGAAGGAGCCGTTTTTCGTGCTCGCGACGCAGAACCCGCTCGAGCAGGAGGGCACGTACCCGCTGCCCGAGGCGCAGCTCGACCGCTTCCTTTTCAAGCTGCTAGTGCACTATTCGACGCGCGAACAGCTTAACGAGGTCGTTCTCCGGACGACGAGGAGCGAAACCGCGGACGTCAGGAAAGTCCTCGACGGCGCCGAGATAATGAAGTGGGGCAAGTTTGCGCTCGAAACGATTCTCGCGCCGCACATTCGCGATTACGCGGTGCGGGTGTGCCTCGCGACGCATCCGGGAGGGGAGTTCGCGCCCGAAATCGTGAACAAATACGTAAGGTGGGGATCGTCCCCCAGGGGCGCGCAGGGACTCATCCTCGCGGCGAAGATCAAGGCGCTCCTCGACGGTCGCTACCACGTCAGCTTCGACGACGTCGCCCGCAGCGCCCGCCCGACGCTACGTCACCGCCTGATCCTGAACTTCGAAGGCGAAGCCGACGGAATCAGCCCCGACAACGTGGTCGACACGATCCTGAAGCACACGCCGCGGGAAGTCGAGATGTCGGTGGCGTAGTCAATTGCGAATTGATAGCCGGTCCGCGCAGTCGAATGTTGCTTTACCCGCCGATGCGTTTTTTGAACTCGTCCGACAGCACGAACGCGCCGCGGGGGAGCATCGCGGTCTTGTTCACTTCGATGCCGACGATGTCCCGCTGCCCGCCGAGGACTCCGAGCGCGGCTCTTCCTATGTGCGCCTTGATCTGAAGGGTGCTCGAAATACCGCGGCTGGCCATCAGCGCGTCGGCTTCGTCCCTCAGTTGCCTTAGCGCGAGTTCCGCCTCCATCGCGAAGGTTCCGGGGAATACGATCAGTATCGCGTCGCCTATGAATTTCAGAACCTGCCCGCCGCCGGACTCGACTACCTTCCTCGCGACGTCGTAATATTCGGAAAGGATTTCGAAAAGTAGCTCCTCGGACGCTCCGGCGCAGATTTCCCGGTGATAATTCGTCAGGTCGGCGAACGCGATCACGAATTCCCCGACCTGCATTTCGTCGCGCGGCTTTTCATTGTCTGCCATAGAACCTCCCGCCTTCTGCGCAGACACTCTACACGCGAATCTCCGGAAGGTGCACTATATTTCCGGCTGAAATGAGTTGACGCGGGCGTCGTTGCCGCATAGCCTTGCTTGACCTCCTTAGCAAAATCGAAGGAGAAAGCACATGCGCTCGATATTGTTGATAGCGATCGCATTGAACGCAAGCAGTGCGGTTTTCCTGTTAGTATGCTCGGCGATACAAATTGAAGGTCAGGAAAGCCGGTCCGGGTTGTCTGAGTATCAGACAATTTCTTTCGGGGAGGCAGCCCCGCGCGAAAGTTCAATGGCTATGGAGGATCGAGCGCCAGAGATTGACCCTGCGCGATTCGAGCGCGAACTTTCGCTGGCTCGACGCGAGGCGCTCGAATACCTCGATAGACTCAGCGCATCGAACCGCGATCGGGACAGACTCCGCGGCGAGAATGAGACCCTTAGACTATCGGTCGAGGACGCAAAAAGAGTTTGCAGCGAACTTCAGGACAAGTATTACGAATCATTTCGCGAACTCGAAACTCTGCGGCGCGATAATGTTATCTGCATGGAGCTTTACCTCCACGACGACCAGTCAACGGCGCGGGACTTACCGCCACTTACCTGCAATGTGACGGCTGTGGACGAAACGTTCGGACTAGCCCTGCTCTCCGCGGGACGCGCCGACGGAGTCACGATGGGTATGAAATTTTTATTAGATCCGGGCGGGACCAACTACGTCGCTACAGTAACGCGCGTCTACAATGACAACTGCGCCGTGAACTTACGGGGATGTGCGGGCCCAGTGGTCACAGGGGCCATCGCGGAGTTGACCGACCGCAGTGATGGTGATCGACCTCGAGTGCGGTGGCCCTCGGTGCGGTGTACTGTGGTTTCCATCGAAGGATCGAGGCTGTTCCTTGACGCGGGCGAAGATAAGCGCGTCATCGAAGGAATGGAATTCGCCGTGTACTCAGGAGAACAGTTCAAAGCCATCGTTACTGTGGATGAGGTGCTTCCGGACCGCTGCTCGGCGGCAATCGATGACGCGAAGCGCGTCCGCGAAATCCTCGTCGGCGACAGCGCGAGGACCGCGAACTGATTTCACGATGCTATCGTCAGGCGGAGAATATTGATTGCGATAGCTTCGCGGGCGCGATTAGAATTCACGTCGGCTCGACCTTTCTTCAGCACGGAAAAGACCATGGAAATCTTCGCTCTCCTCATCGGCACGCTGGCTTTCTTCGCGCTCGCCTACAAGTTCTACGGCGGGTATATTTCGAAGCTCCTCGGTACTTCCGACGAGCGCGTCACTCCCGCGGAGGAGCAGACCGACGGCAAGGACTTCGTTCCGACGAAGACGCCGGTCGTGTTCGCGCACCATTTCGCCACCATCGCCGGCGCGGGGCCGATCGTCGGGCCGGTGATCGCGCTCGCGTACGGCTACGGACCCGCGTGGCTCTGGATCGTGATGGGCGCGGTCTTCTTCGGCGCGGTCCACGATTACACGGCGCTCTTCATCAGCCTCCGCGAAAAAGGAAAATCCATCGCCGACGTGGCGCGTGGCAGCATCGGAAAAACCGGATACGTGCTGTTCATCATCTTCACGATTATGTTGCTGACGCTCGTCACAGGCGCCTTCCTCGGTATCAGCGCGACCGCGCTAACGTCGTGGTGGCCGCTCGAGAAGCTCTACCCCGACATGGCGGCGGAGGGAAAGACCATCGACGAAATCCGCGACGCAACCTTCCTCCGCGTCGGCTACGTCGGCGAAGGCGGCGCAGTGGTCGACGAACCCGCGGGGCTGAGCCAGGCGTCTCTCGATAATCCGCAGGGCTGCCTCGGTGGGATCGCGTCGATGTCGGTCATCATCGTGACGCTGCTCGCGCCGCTGCTCGGGTGGCTGCTCGTGAAGCGCGGACTCAATGTCAAAATCGTGTTCGTGCTCGCGACTATCGTTTGCGTGCTCTCGATCGTCTTCGGCATCGCGTATCCGATAACCCTCGATCCCAAGTGGTGGATGGTCGCGCTTGCCATCTACGTGCTCTTCGCGTGCGGGCTTCCGGTGTGGATGATACTCCAGCCGCGGGACCTCACTAACGTGCAGATTCTGTACGCGGGGATGGGGATCATAGTCGTCGGCGTCGTCGCGAATCTTTTCCGGGGTAACCTGAATTTCAGCGAAACCACCGCGCCCGCGCTGAATCAGAACCTCAGTCCGGAAATGATGATGTGGATCTGGCCGACGATGTTCATAACGATTGCGTGCGGCGCGATTTCGGGGTTCCACTCCCTTGTCGGCAGCGGAACGACGTCGAAGCAGATCATGAAGGAGCGTAACGCGCGCTCGGTCGGGTTTGGCGGGATGCTGCTCGAAGCGACGCTCGCGGTGCTCGTCGTTATCACCGTGGCGTTCTTCCTCGATTTTAACAGCTATACCTCGATCGTTCCGCCCGGGAGCGACAAAGGCAATCCGATACTCGCATTCTCCCTCGGCGTCGGGCACCTGCTGCACAAAGGACTCGCGATCCCCGTCGCGTATGGCTGCATCGCGGGCATCCTCATAATCGAGGGATTCGTCGTGACGACCCTCGACAGTGCGGTCAGGATGAACCGCTATCTCTTCGAGGAGTTGTGGAAATTCATGTTCGAGAAGCCGCACTGGATTCTGAGGCAGGCGTGGTTCAACGCGAGCCTCTGCGTCCTCTTGATGCTCGCGCTCGCGTGGAAAGGCTCGTGGAAGATGGTGTGGAAGAGCTTCGGCACGTCGAATCAGCTTATGGCGGTGCTCGGGCTTATCGCGATGAGCTTCTGGCTTTTCAAGAAGGGGAAGGCGTTCTGGTTCACGGCAATTCCCGCGGTGTTTATGACTCTGACTACGGGAATGTCGCTTTACCTGATAACTAACGAACACCTTGAGCTATACGCCAATTCGACGGAGGCAAACGAGGTTCAGCTTGTGATTCTGCTGTGCTTCGACGCGGTCCTCGCGATCCTGACCGGCGGCGTAGTGCTCGTCGCTGGCTACCAGATACTCGCGGGAGTCAAGCGCGAGCCGGAACTCGCGCCGGAGGAGGCGTGATCCGGGAGCGCGGACAAGGGCTGTGTAATTTCGGATTTCAGCCACGCGCCCGCTAGGACGCCAAGGTTATCGAGATTTCGGATTTCAGATTGAACTTCCGCATTCCGCATTCCGCATCGGAAGCGCTCACTTCTGGAAAATCGGAAGGGTGCCGCGCGGAATTTGCAGGATCAGCGTCGCTATCGCGGTGCAATAGAACTCGTCCTGATGGTTGAACTCGGACGCCTTCCAGGTCGGCCCGTCCGACTTGTATTCGGGGGACATCAGCTTGTTTTCGATGAACGCCCAGTATTTCGTCCAGTAATTCCGATTCGGCGCGTGATAGAACGCCTGGGCCGCGTAGAAGTGCGAATAATAGAAAAACCGGGTGTACCAGTTCTCCTCCGGAAGCGCGCCCGCCATCGATCCGGTGTAGTAGGCCTCCAGAAAATCGAGTCCGCCGCGGACGGTGTCGGCGTAGTAATCTCCGGCCATCTGAAGCGTCGCGACCGCGCCCGCGGCAAGCGGAAAACTCGGCCTCGAAATATTCATCGCGAGGCTGTATTTGAACGTATAGCCCTGCCGCGCGTCTCCGGTGGCTTTATCGTTCCAGGTATAGACCTGACGGGATTCGTTGATGTATTTCTGCGCGTTGTCGATTGTCTCCCTCGGCACCGCGATCCCGACGTCCTGCGCCGCGCGGAGTCCCTGGATCACGCAGATCGTCGTGCTCGCTTCGTCGAAATTGCTCGCGTTCGGAACGTAGTTCCAGCCGCCCTTCGGAGTCTGGTGATCGACGATAAGGCGCACCGCGCTAGACATAACCTGGCTGATGTCGCGGTCGGCGACGCGGGTGACTCCGCCTGTCGCGTAGACCTGCGCGAGGAAAAGCAGCGCAAGCCCGTGGCCGTGGATGTTCGACGAATTCGACGCGTCCGATTCCTCGGTTATGTACCCAAGGTTCGGAGTCTGCCTGCGAACGAGAAAATCGAGCGTGCGGTAGATCGCCTCGCCGAACTCGCCGCGTCCGAGGGAACTTCCGCTCGAAAGCAGGCTGAGGCCGCAGAGCGAGGTCGTCGCGACGGTGTGGGCGCTTCCGAAACTGCCGTTGGCGTTCTGATGCGCGGCGATGTACCGCATTCCCTTGTCCACCGCGTCGAGGGTCTGGAGGCTGTAACCCCTCGGCCTCGGGAATCCGTCGGGCGGGAACCTGGAATCGTTCTGCGCGTTAGCCGCGGTTTCTTCCCGCTGGGTCCGATTCGGTCTTTCGTCTTCGGTCTGGCCGGAGACGGTAATCGACGTGACGAAGAGGATCGATGCGCAGAGCGAAAGCAGCGCGCCGGTCTTGATCAGAACCTTTTCACCTGTTCCGTTTCGGTTTCGCATTTAGATATTATAGCGTAAAGATTCGAAAAAAGGACACTGTTCACTACAAATCAGCGTGAGCGTCAGACAAAAAAGTGAAAAACGTCGGCTTCCTAAATTCTGCAGCGCGGAGCCGCAGAGGACGCGGAGACTCGCAG
>JANLHZ010000117.1 GCA_024653775.1 Planctomycetota bacterium
CCTTGCAATTCCGGAAAGGGGCGTAGATACCTCCTCCGTTGCAAAGTTCGCGCCTTGGGTATTTTTATTTCCGCCTATCGTGAATAACGCGGGTTTAGAGAATACATGGATCAAGCTTCCGCGGTTTGGGGAGCAGCGTCAGTTACGCTTGGCGGAAGGGCATTGTCGATACCAGGTCCCGATATTAATACAACAGGTGTTGGAAATGCAATCGATCCTACCGAGTTACGCATTGTAAATTCAGAAGTGAATTTGGTGAGCATACAGTCACTTTTGCTTGGCATAGAATCTTTGATCTTCTGGGGATTATCAAAATACGCTTCAGGTGCAAGACGTGACGTTATAACTAAAATAGATAACCTGAAAAATAAGTTGGTTTCACATAAACATGGCTGGTTTCTGGGGATACCACGTGTGAGTAGTTTTGGAATAGCTGGCGTGAATGATTATTATCGTTGGGTAACTATCTCCAATCAGGCAACTGGACGAAGCGTTTTATCCGAACAATTTCCATGTCCACAGAGAATGCTGGAAGGGCAGGAGCCGCCTGTCACAGAAGCGTCTACACCTGCCGAAATAGAAGAGACGATAGATCCATCCAGACCACTCGACCCACAGCCAGGTGAAGATGAGTTTATTCTACCACTCGGCCAACCGCTACGTCCTGATGATGACGACCGTAAAGCCATTGACAGCAAAAAATCATCTGAACATAGGCAAAGGTATAATTACGATGGCGATGTATTCAGCGGAACAAACATTTACATCGATACCATATAGAACTAATGATGAAGTTAAGAAATTAGGCAAGTGAATCCGATCAGACGAGTACAGAGGTGTGTCGCCTTATGCGATTTTTACGGTTCTACGCGATGAGATAAACTCCATGCGAGATATGTTAATGGCAGATCAATTTGAAAGCAAGGTCGTTGAATTCTATGATGGGGACGCCGAAGGATGGTGGAATGTAGGCAAGCGGTTAACTGCGCTAGGAATAATCATTTCAGTATTCGGTGTAGTCGTCGTCTTTGTTTTAGAAACATGTCTCCCGGCCACCATAGAAAGTCGTTATGAGTTCTACGGTTTTTACATCGCCGCCGGTTTTGCGTTTTTTATTATCGGCATTCACCTTGTAGGTGTCGTGATTTACCGACATCTACAACTGTTGCGAAAATATGTGAAACATCTGGAAGATAAAGTTGCTGAATTGACTAATGAAAAACAATAACATATCACTACCGATGGACTATAATAAACACTTTTTGTTTTCCATATTTGGTTTTCTCATTCTAATAAATATTCGGCACGTGACTGGATTTCCAGAAGGGGAGATCATTCAAGGATTTCTCGCCGCTTCGGCGATTTCTTTCTTGACATGGGGGAGCGCCGGTTTTCTTTTTCGCCTTTTCCGTGAACTGAACGTTTTGAATTGCAGAGCGATTAGGCTAAATGCCAAAATAGAATCGTTGCGAGAGTATAATATAGATGACAATGGAAAAATGCTGAAATGAAATCGAATTACAAAATACATTAGATTGAGCATAAAATGCGCAGGAAATAGTATGTCCGAAAACGTAAGGTTTTTCTTTTTCGATTTGAGCCAGGGTCCGGTGGATTCGGTGATCTACGTTAACGCGAATACCATTCAGATCGAGGTCGATGGCCCGGGGTCGTTGCCTTCACCGGGGTGGTTGCAAGCGGATAATAATGCGCGGATACCAATAACGGACGCGTTCACGCTCAACCTCGGATTCGTACAGGATCTGAGACGTCTTCACATCCGGTTTCCGTTCGCTCCCGGATTTTCGGTTGTTGTAACCATCAGCACCGCCGCCAAAGTCGTGGTCGCGTAGCCTTCCGCGCCGGAGACGAACCTCGAGGACTTCATCGTGAAGTCGGTGCGCGAAGACATCCTTAAAAAGTACATCAAGAAGGAAATGCGCTCGTTCCAGGTTGTCGTCGAAATCGAGATACTGTAGAATTCCGCCATGGCGGAAAACACGGAGTCAAACGAGCAGAAGCCGAGGACGGGGGCGGTGATCCTTGCGAAAACCGTCGGCAAGGACTCGAAGGCGCGGAAGTTCGTTACGCGGCACAAGATCGTTTCCGTAATCGTCGGATTCGTTCTGCTCGTCCTTATCCTTTCGTACAACGTCGTCACAACCGACTGGTTCCTGCACGACAAAGTAATTTCCGCGGTGAAGGATTTCTGGCCCAAGGGGAAG
The DNA here is from genome assembly GCA_024653775.1 of Planctomycetota bacterium. GTDB lineage: Bacteria > Planctomycetota > UBA8742 > JACQVU01 > JANLHZ01 > JANLHZ01. The sequence continues at coordinate 2,226 of JANLHZ010000117.1, forward strand.
ATCGACTTCGAGCACGTCTCGTTTTCGATGTTCGACGGAGTCAGTCTCCGGAATCTCAAAGTCTGGGAGAATCCGGATGGCAAGGGCGATCCGACTCTCGATGTCGCGGAAGCGGGTGCGACGCTTGGGGGATTCTTCACGCGGCTCGACCGCATCTGGCTGAAGAAGCTCACCGTCAGCATCGTCAAGATGCCCCGCAGGCCAGCGAACGTGGAGACTTCTGTCAAGCTTCCGCCGCGGGAGACGTGGCCTGAAAAGCCGCAGATTTATGAAAAGGTCATCGGGCCGGAACTGTTCCTCGAAGACATCACCGTCCGGATCAAGGCGCCCGAGTTTTTCAGCTCGCCGCAGTCGATAAGGATTCCGAGGCTCGAAGTCACTCGGGATAGACTGAACGCGTACCGAAGGGACATCGAAGGCGAAATCCTTCTTTCTATCGAAGGCAACCGTGATCCGTGGAAGCTCACCGGGACCATCGAGACCACGGACGTGGACGAACTCCTCACAGTGGACGTCGCGCCGCGGGAGATCGATCTGAACGACGAACTCGTAAACGCGTTTTCCGGAGATATCCGGGACGCGATCGAAATGTTAGACGTCCGCGCGAAGGTGCGGGTGTCGGGGCAGATTATCTACAGCGACCTCATCGGGTTCACTCCCGATCTTCGGATCGAGCTTTTGAGTGGAAAGTTGACTTACGAGGCGCTTCCGGTTCCCGTGACGATCCAGTCGGGGGTTGTCACCATCGAAGACACCATCGTCGGCATAAATGACGTTAACTGCCGTCCGGTGTACGACTCGGGCGTGCGGGAAGCCGGTAATTCGATCGTAAACGGCACAGTGGACCTCGCGATGATCTCGAAGACCGGCGAACCGGCGCATGACGTGACCATCCGCTCCGAGAATTTCAGGCTCGAACAGGTATGGATCGCGAACACGAAGCTTACGGAGGTGAAGGACATACTCGATATGTTCTCGCCGACGGAAGGGAGTTTCGACGTCGAGGTGACGCATTTCCTGCGCGATCTGAAAAGCCGCGGCGACATCGCGCTGCAAATCTGGGGGAAGAACACTAGCATCCTGTTCCGCGATTTCCCGTACCCCGTGAGCGGCCTCGATTTCCACGTCGACGCGAGGGATATGTCGAATATCGTTTTCTCGGGCGGGACTCGCGACGGGGTTTCGCCCGCGATAACGATTTCGAAATGCACCGTTGTCAATCCGCGCAGGGAAGAGGGCGACAAGAATAATCGGAATCCACACGGACAGCCGACGGTAGACTGCAACATCAACCTCCGGAACGTTCATCTCGCGGACGGCAAGTTCCTTTCAGCGCTTCCGGTGGAGGTTCAGAACGTTTTCGATGACTTCACGATATCGGGAGATGTGGCGAGCGCCGACGTGCACGTGAACTCGACTCCGACGGAGGAAGGCGACCCGAAACTCACGCTCGATCTCGAAGCGCGCATCGAAAATGGCGGCGCGCTTCTCGTCGAAATCTTCCCGTATCCGATAACCGACATCGTGGGCGACATTCATTTTTCGAACCAGCCCGAGGGCGTAGTGACGATCGAAAAACTCGTAGGCCGCGCGGGAGGAGGCGAACTGACGGTGTTCGGGAGCCTGTACAACCTCGGAGGCGATCGGGAGTCAGTGGACAGCGCCCAGGTGGCAGATGGCGACGGACAAGTGCCAGTGGACGAAGTATCTGCATCGGCTACCGGCGAGGAAGACGACGAGGAGAACGTCAGACCGCCGGGGATGTTCCTGACGGTGAGCGCGAAAGCGGTGAAGGTCGACGAACTTCTGACGAGCGCGCTCGAAAAAGTCAGCCCGGAAGCGTCCGAATTCGCGCGGGCGCTCCACTACGACGGCGGCCTCGATTTCATCGGAAGTTTCAGCGCGGACAGAACCTCCGAGAAGGTCGCGTCGAGCTTCATCCTCCGTCCGAACTCGGGCGCGATGAAGTGGGATGCGATGCCGCTCGCGGTGAGTTCGCTGTCCGCCGAAATTCTGATGGACGAGGGCGACATTTCGATCCTCACAGGCTCCGCGCTGCTGCCGAAGGGCGAGATATACTCGCTGTCGGCACAGGTGCTCGAAGATCGAATCGATGAAAAACTGAGCGTGCGAACGGAGATCGATCCGGAGCTTGCCGAGGGCCTCCCGTTTCTCGCGGAATTCATAAACGATTTCGCGCTTTCGGGAACGTCCACGAGTTTCATGGAGGCCACTCACCTCAAAAATCCCGAAGACGGCGAGATTTTCGAAACCTTCATCCGCGGCAAATCATTGCTCTCGAACACGAGCGCGACGGTTACGCTGGAAATGAGCGAGATCGAAGGCGCGGCAGACTTCGGCGCGATCATCAAAGGCGAAGAAGACACTCCCGATGCGAAAAAAGAAAGCATCGTGCAGGCGGTGCTGACCCTCGATTCGCTGAGCGTATCCGGACGGAGGCTCACGAACGTCGAGACCAACTTCTCCCGCGGCTCCGACAAAATTGCGCGACTGTCTAATTTCACCGGCTACGTGGGAAGTTCGGTCGTCGCGGGCTACATCGAAATCGGGGAGGCGCAGCGATTCGATCCAGACGTGAACCTCACCGCGGAGTATAGCGACACCAACGTCAGACTTCGCGTCGAGAACACCGACATCCGGAACCTCATAGTGAAGACCGCCGTTGCGGAAGGCGAGGCGAGCGACATAAGCGAAGAGGCGCTCGAAATCAGCGGATTGATCCGCATCGACGCACAGATGATCAATTCGAGAATGCCGTCCGAGGAACACGAGGGTCGCGAAATCCCGAGCGGCTACGGAATGGCGTACGCGCGTATCGAGGACGCGGTCCTCGCGAACGTTCCGCTGTTCTACTCCGTCTTCAGCGTGATCGGACTCGGACACGTCGCGCAGTTCCAGGAAGCGGGCGTCAGACTGAAACTCCGGGACAAGTATCTTTCGGTGGACGAGGCGAGCTTCTACAGCCCCGCGCTCCAGGTGGACGCGCACAAGGGTCGCATTGGTTACGACACGAAGATCCACGACGACGCACCGATAGAACTGACTCTGAATACTCTCCCGACGTGGCAACTTCTGTTCCCGCTGAACCTCGTTTCCGGACTCGTGACAGAACTTTACAAGATCAACGTCTACGGCACGATCAACGAACCCGCGCCGACGTTCAACCCCGCGCTGATCCTCGATCTCGTCGAGGCGCTAGGAGGTTAACATTTTATTCGTACCGTCTACGAATTTTTCGTACTATTTTCACCGAACGCAGGAAATATTACAGTAAATTCGTAGACGGCACGAATAAAATGTACTGATCGACAGGGTCGCGCTCACCCTTCCTCGTCCGGCACCAGCTCTTCGAGATGTTCCAGCAGGCTGCTGTTTTCGAATAGTTCCCGGAACTCCGCCAGCAGTGCGCGAGCTTTTTCGAAATCCTCCTGCGCCACTGACGCCTCGATGCACCTGAAATACGCGTCATCGCGGTAAGGTTGTTCCACGGAGCGCGCAAACTCGTATTTCGATAGCGCTTCGATCTCCCTGCCCTGGCGGTTCAGTAGCTCGCCGTGGAAGTAGGCCGCCTGCGCCTTCAGCGTGTCCGGCGCGAAGACGAAGTCGCGCTCGAAGCGGATGAACTCCAGCTCCGAGTCTCGAAGTCGGCGGAGCTGAAGCAGCGCCTTTGCGAGATAGTATTGCGAATCGTCCTGATACGGGAAGAAGAACTTGAACTCGCCGCGGACCCGCTTGAACGCGTCAACGGACTCGCTGTACTTTCTTGCGCGGTACAGCGACTTCCCGAGGAGGTACGTCGCCGGCACGATCAGATAACCCGCGTTTTCGTCGTCCGCGATCTTTTTCAGCATATCTGACGCCGAGGCGTCGTCTCCGTCCGTATACGCGGCCCGCGCTGTTTTGAAATCCTCTGCCCGCGTCGAGACCTCCGATTCCAGATGCGCCTTCGCGAATGTCTCGAACTCTGCTTTCAGATCGTCGAATGTAGCGCCGGAGACTTTCTCGATCGACTCGCGCCATGGAGTTCCGGACTTCAGCTCGCGAACGAAGGTCTGTACGAAACCTTCGACACTGCCTGCGAGGTACGAAAAGAAGAGACCTTCCTCGACGTAATCTTCGAGGCCGTGATCCGGATCGTCGACGCCGTCTAGCAAGGAGGCTATTTCTCTGTCCTGGTACGCAATTTCGGCGAGCGCGATCTTGGTGCGGGATTCGATCTGATTCGCGCCAAGCACCGCGAGTCCCTCCCGTACGAAGGCGGGGAGGTCGCGATAAAGTCCGCCGAGGTATAGGCGCAGCAAGGCGTGGACTACTTCGTGGTCGAGTTCTTCCTGTACGTCGACGAGGTTCGAGGCGAGGTACTCGGTGTAGAGTGTGACTGTTTCGCGCGCGACTTCGCTTCCTTCCTCGGAGCTGGTCCTTCCAAAGAGTCTCACGCCTTCGGGAAGGTCTTCGAAACGCACGATGAAAACGTCCTCCTGAGCCTCAGTGGGAATCCCGAGAAACTGCCGCGCGTTTTCAACGGCGGACCGTCTCGAGTCGCGCAGATTCAGCAGGATCCGCTGAAAGAACGCTTCTCCCGAATATTTGCCGGAGTAGCCGAGTTCGATGCCTTCGAATTCCTCCGGACTTTGCGCGCTTGCCGACGCGGGAAAACATAGACAGAGGAAGAAACTCGCTATCGAGAAGATTTTAGAAACTGTCTCAAGCAAGCGACATCGATAATTGGGAGCCGTCAAACGAGACGTTTGACGGCTTTTGCGGGCGAGGACGTCCGCGGTCCCAGGTGCCCACGATAGTTTCCTATAAGTCATACAGAGATGGTGATTCGTTGGAGCACGTTTGCAGCCGGGATCTCCGGTATTTCGTCGCGCGAAATATCGAACTGTGGCTACCCACTTGAATGTATAATTCGATTCTGCGAGCATGATCGCGCACATTCAAGGATTTATGGTCAAGGAATTTTGGTCATAGAAAGATTTTATGGACACCAGACGTATCGCTCCGATCTCGCATTCGCTGTTCACGGTATTCATCGTTTCAACGGACGAGAAGAGGCGCAGGGAACTCTCGGAAGGACTTAAAAAGAAACAATACAACACCCGTGAATTCAGTAGCGTGGACGTAGCGCACGGCTCGCTGATGATCGATCGTCCGGATATTCTGATCCTCGATGCGTCGAACGACGGCGCAGAATGCGTGAACGTTCTTTCGGAACTCCGCAGGGTCGGAGCGCTGAAAGTCATCTACTCGCTGGTACTAATCGATCCCGCGCTCGATACCGCCACGAGGCTCAGTCTGATCGACGCTGGCGCGGAGGAGTATTTCAGCGTCGCCGCGCCGTTCGAGGAAATCCTGATTCGGGTATCCGCGGCGCGAAGGATCATCTCCGTGCTTCGAAAGACGCACGCGGAGGAGGAAGACGTGTTCCGGACGATGGACGTCCTCCTGATCCAGGACGGCGGTTGCGCTCCGGGATACAACCCGGTGACGGCATTCCTCGTCGGCGGGTTCGAACGTGCGGGGCGGAAAGTCTTCGTCGCGTCCCAGGGATTCAAGTCGGTCGTCGAAGAAACGGGGGAGGCGTACAAGTACCTCGTCTACGACCAGAGCAAGTTCAAACGCCTCGATCATATTCCGGGAGTCGTTCATGTGGGACCGCTGCTCGATTCAAGAGGCGCGGCGTTTCGCACCGAGCGCTACAAGGAGTTCATCCTGAAGGAGAACCAGCAGAAAGCCGCGGAGAACATAATCCGGCACCAGGTGCGGACTATCGTCGGAATCGGCGGCAACGGCACGTTCATGGGAATCAAGGATCTTTCTGAAATGCTGCCTCTGCACGTGCAGGTGTTCTTCGTGCCCGTGACGATCGACAGCGACGTGATGGGAACCGAGTGCATAGGCGAGCACACCGGGATCGAAGTAGGCGCCGAGAAGATCAGGTGCTACCTCGCTGACGCGCGCACTCACGAGCGCTTCTACTTCATCGAGATGATGGGCGCGCGCGGGGGATTCCACGCGCTTCACTCCTGCCTTGGCGCTCGCGCACACCTCGCACTGGTTCCGGGGCTTCATGTCGACATGAAATTGCTCGGCGAACGACTCGCTGCGAGACAATACGCGGTCATCGTGATCGCCGAGGGATGGGAAATCGAGGATCGGACGAAGGCCGGGTTCAAGGGCAGCGCTGCGGAATGGCTGAAAAAGCGTCTCGAAGACTCCGGATTCAATTCGCAGAGGAAGATCGTCTGCGAGGCGTTCACCCGCGACATCCGCGGCGCGGCGCCGAACAATCAGGACATCACGCTCGCGCAGCGGATGGCGAAAAAAGTCGTCGAGTTCGCGAGCGCGGGAAGTTCGCGACTGATGCCGGCGGTGGAATCCGACCGCGAGTTCGCGATTCCGTTCCACGAAATCCAGACGGACAACACAGTCCGCGAGTCGCTCAAGAAACTCGGGTTGAGGCTGCTCGAGTGATGAATCGGACATTTATTTCGTGCCGTCTACGAATTATATGTAATATTTTGACCGTGCAGTAAAATGTGACTGTAAATTCGTGTCTGACACGAATATAATGTACGATTATGCCAGAACTCAGACGAAACCCTTTCACCGACGAATGGACAATCATCTCCGGATACCGCGGAAGTATGAGCCGATCGTTCGTGACGAGATCTCGGGCGCAAGCGGATGGCGGCAGGTGCATCTTCTGCGAGGGAAGCGAAGCGCTCACGCCACCAGAGGTTGACGCGATCAGACCTGGCGGTTCGACGCGGGACACCCCAGGCTGGACGGTACGCGCGATCCCGAACAAATTTCCGGTGCTCACCGTCGACAAGAAGCTCGAAAAGGTTCCCGACGGAATGTTCGACCTGATGTCCGGCGTCGGCGCGCACGAGATCATCATCGAGTCTCCCGCTCACGTTAGCGACTGGACCCAGCTCGAACCCGCGGCGCTGTTCCGGACGCTCCAGCTTGCGCAGGTGCGGCTTAGCGACCTCAAAAAGGATTTCCGGCTGCGTTGCCCGATGTTTTTCAGGAGTGTTCCCGCGGATGAAACCGTCACGCATAGTTTCAGCCAGCTAGTGTGCCTTCCGACGATTCCAGGTGGTATGAAGAAGCGCCTCGCGGCCGCGAAGGAGCATTACCTTCGCAAGGAGCGCTGCGTTTATTGCGACGCGATTGCGGAGGAGCGCAGATCGAAGGTTCGCGTCGTGTTCGAGGACGAGTTATTCGTGGCGATCTCGCCCTACGCGGCGGAATCGGCTTTCGCGCTGACGCTGCTCCCGAAGGATCATATTGCGCGGTTCGAACACGCTACGCATGAGCATCTTAAGTCTCTCGCGCTCGCGTTGAAGAAAATCTGCGAATTGATCGACCGCGCACTAGACTTCCCGGTCTACACTGTTTCGCTCCAGACCGCGCCGTTCATATCCAGCACGGGCGGCGTGAACGTCGACGACTGCTTCCATTTTTCGTTCGAGATCGCGCCGAAGGTTGCGAAACTCGTCGGCTTCGAGCATCCTTTCGCCCAGGCGTTCAACCCGGTTACTCCCGAGCACGCGGCGGAAATCTATCGTTCGTTCCTTCTGTGACTAACTGATATTTTCATTAATTTTTACTTGCTATAAAAACCAATTTATGTTACATAATTGATCTGTAGCTCAAGCGAAACAGTAAGATCAGGAATTTGGAGATCGAATAACAAACGCTGATAATGTGAATCACCGCAAATCCTATAATCCCGTGTTATTCACCGTAGGAACTGAAATTTAATTTCCCGCTGCTGTAGTCATCATTCCAAATTATATCACTTTTCGACGCGGGGAATGCATGGA
>JANLHZ010000131.1 GCA_024653775.1 Planctomycetota bacterium
TCGTTGTACGCGACCAAGGATCTCGCGTTGGCGGAATTGAAGCTGAAAGAGTATCCGAACGCGGATCGAAGCCTGATTTTGGTAGACAATCGACAGTCATTCTATTTCAAGCAACTCTTTGAGACGCTGCGAATGTTGGAACTCAATCCCGTTCCTGAATTCGTCGGTTACGAATTCGTCACGCTCAAGTCCGGCGCGATGTCCTCGCGCGAGGGTAACGTAGTCACGTATCAGGACTTCCGTAATGAGGTCATTTCGTACTCAACAGAAGAAGTCGTGAAACGTCATGTAGGGGACAGGTGGAACGACGGAAAAATCGAACATGTCGCTTGGTGCATCGGGATGGCCGGGATGAAGTTTGGCATGTTGAGACAGGACAACGACAAGATTTTTACGTTTGATCTCGAACAGTCCCTCTCGTTCGACGGCGACACGGGACCGTATTGCCAGTATGCGGCCACACGGCTCGCGTCGATTTTGCGAAAAGCCGGCATCTCCGCCTCACGCTCTACCCCCTCCGGCTCCCCCTTTGTAAGGGGGAGAGAAGATGAGCCGCTCACGCGTTCGTTTGTTCACGAGTCCGAAAAAGCGTTGGCGTTTGCGCTCGCGCAATTCCCCGTCAAAGTCGCGCAGGCGGCCGAGGAGCTGCGTCCGTCCGTCATCGCGCAGTGGTGCATCGACGTGGCGCAACGCGTGAACGAGTTTTATCGCGACGTAAACGTGCTCGAGTCGGAGGGTGACGTGAAAGAGGGGAGGCTGCGGTTGGTCGCGGCGGCTCGAGCGGCGCTCGTATCCGGTTTCGACCTGTTGGAGATCCCCGTGCCCGACGAGATGTAATTCCATTGACAGGCATTTCGTAATGCGGTGAGCTCGAAGAGTCCTTTCCAGGAGGTGTCCCTTGTCAGAGCCGTTGTTCGTCGCCGGGTTGTCGATTCGGGTCTGGCAGCGGTCGGACTCCGCGTCGCTGCTCGCGCGCATCCTGTTCCCGTGGAATGCGCATGACGGGTGCGTCGGA
>JANLHZ010000143.1 GCA_024653775.1 Planctomycetota bacterium
GACGTCGTCGGCGCGCTCGTGACCATGACCGAGATATCGCTCTTGAAGAACGGCGATCCGATCCGCGTGCCGGTGAATATCACGATGCGCAAACGCCATCGCTTGCTCGTAATCGGTCCAAATGGCATCGGCAAAAGCACGTTGCTCAAAACGATCGCGGAAAACATGGACCCGGGCTCGGTGCTCGGAGAGGACGTATCCGTCGGGTATTACCGCCAGGATTTTTCCGGTCTGGATTTCGACATGACCGCGTACGACTCGCTCGCCGAAGTCATGTTGATCGAATCGAACGAAAAGCTTCGCGCCGTCGCGTCGGAATTCCTCCTTACTTCCGACTTGCTCAAAAATAAAGTCGGCTCGTTATCCGAAGGGCAAAAAGGCTTGCTGTGCTTTGCACGTTTCGTTTTGCAGGCACCGGGACTTCTCATCCTCGACGAACCGACGAATCACATCAACTTCCGCCACCTGCCGGTCATTGCCAAAGCGATCGAAGCCTACAAGGGCGGATTGATTCTCGTCAGCCACTCACCGGAATTCGTGGACCAAATTAAGTTTGACGAGACGCTTGATTTGGACGCGCTTGCCGCAAAAACTACTGAGCCTTCTTGAACGAAACTTTGAACACCGGACGCTGATGCCGGTACGTCTGCTACACTTTGCGTATGTTCGACCTGACGAAAGACGAGCTCCAAGGGCTACGCCGTTTAAATACGCCCCGCAAAGTGCAGGAGTATCTCGACGAGCTGCCAATCAATTTCGAGCCCGAGGGCGACACATGCCTCTCGCCGCGCCGCGTACTACGCGAACGACGTGCGCATTGCATCGAGGGCGCGATGTTGGCCGCACTCGCGTTTCGGATGCACGGACAACGCCCGCTGCTTCTCGATCTCGAAAGTAGCGAACATGACCAGGATCACGTCGTCGCGCTTTTCAAGCAACACGGCTGTTGGGGCGCCGTTTCGAAAACGAATCATGCCGTGCTTCGATATCGCGAGCCGGTCTATCGGACGTTACGCGAACTCGTTCTCTCTTACTTTCACGAATATTTTGATAAAAACGGGTTCAAGACACTGCGGAGCTATTCGCGCCCCGTCGATCTTTCACGATTCGATTCGTGGGGTTGGATGACGAACGAAGAAGACAACTGGTTCGTGGTGAATCATTTGTGCGATGCCCACCACTCTCCCCTGCTCTCGCGCAAGCAGATCGCGACGTTGAAGCGCGCGCATCCGATCGAGATCAAGGCGGGAGAGATGATGGAATGGAGACGCCGACGACTATCTTAGATATTCGACCACGACGCTGGAGATATCCCCGACGAGCGCACGGAACGATTCTCCGATTTGGGTCACCTCGACGTGCAGCCAGACATGCGTTCCCGGTTGTCGGAAATAAAGC
>JANLHZ010000150.1 GCA_024653775.1 Planctomycetota bacterium
GCGTTTCTTTGATCCACCACACCGCGAAAATATGCTCTCACGAGCACACTACTACAGAATCCCGCTATAGACTGCGATCTACCCCGTGAACAGTTACAGTAATCGTAACCTGACTTTTCGAAGGTGCATCAGAAACAGTGAGTAACAAAGGCATCCTTCACGTACTTTCGATTCAAGGCCTACGGGCGAGATACCTTGCGGAATCTGTGGGCCAGGACTTCCTCGGCACCCGGCGCCTACCAATCTCTTATAAGCATATATATGGACAAAGTAGACTACATTGCGTGTTGGTTCGGTAAAACACGTCCCCGGCACTTACCCACTTCTTCGGAAGTCACCTTTTTGCGTTGAATTAGTTCTCAGACGGCTACGAAAGTGCCGGGGACGTTCCGATCTGACGTGGATCACCGAACGTTCACTACATTGCGTATATATATGAACATAGTTACTGAAAACGAAAAGATAGAGGAAACGCCGATACTGATCAGTGATGGCGGAAGCGTGATCTCTCTGCTTGTGCAGTCGACGCTGCTCCTCATCGCTCCGGCGGCTGCTTGGTACATCTTCCGGAGCGAACTCGCAGGAAGCGATCTGTTCCTAATTCTCGGATTTCTCGCCATTGGCGTGGCGACGTTCGGGGGTATCTGGATTGCGGCGCCGAAGTTCTCGTCGGTGCGGTTCTACGAGCGTGAATTAAGTCAAAAGATTGTATTTTCAACCGTAAAAGTCAAATATAGAAATATTCGAGACTTTGTCGAACTCGGGACCATCCGCGACTTCCAGAATTATCGAATCGAATGCGTTGACGACTCCGGCACGATCAGGACGCTCTATTTCAAGATTCACCAAAGGTACAAGGACGGAATTGCCGAAGTAAGAAAACACGTCATGGCTGAATCAGGAAAAAAGACCGGGGAATCTGGGTGACTGAGCGAGTTTCCATAGTTTGGTTTTTATTTGTTACGATTTTCTGTGTTTGTGCCGGATGCGAAATTCGCGGCAGCGACTCAGCTTCGACAGCACCGTCCCAAAGCGCGTCGGCGTCGGTCGGCTCCTCCGGCGGAACGTTGACGATGGGCGACTATCGCCTTTCAATCCCAGCAGGAGCAGTTTCCAGCACCAGATCGCTCTCAATTTCAACTACGGCGGACGTCGCGAATGACGAAAAGTATAATCCTCTTGGGTTAGCGGTGGAACTCACGCCGGAGGGGACGAGTTTCGCAAAGCCTTGCGCGCTTACGCTTCCATTCGACGAATCAAGGCTTCTCGCGGGGCAAAACGAAGGCGATATTGTCGTGCTCCGGAAAGCACACGCTTCCGCGCAGATCGAGGAACTCGAGCTAACCGGATTCACGACAAGCTCAGTCACGGTGAACATCAACGGTTTCTCGTTCTATCAGGTCGTCAGCAAAGCGAGAAACTTCAGGATTTCTCCGGCCGCGCTGCCGCCTGGGATAGCGGGGCTGCCTTACGAAGTCGATATGAGTCAGCTCGGAGCTACGGAACCGGTGGAGTACACGGTTACCAGCGGATCGCTTCCGCCGGGGCTAGAAGTTACGCCGGAATCGTTTACGATCTCTGGAACTCCTTCCGCAGTCGGGAGCTTCAGTTTCACGCTGAGCGGAACCGAGGCGCTGAGTCTCGGCGCGATAATGTGGAATAAAGTTCCGGACCTGCCCGAGGAGCGAATTATAAAGCCTCGGAGCGCGTCGATGTCGTTCACGATAACAATTTTCCAGCGCGAGGAATACAACCTCGAAAACGGCGTCAATCCCGACGTGAAGATCAACGCGGACAACAACGTCGCGATCGCGTACGAAAGACAGGGCGCGATTTACTACCAGCGCTTCGACGCGGCGACGACTGCCGGCGGCGGTGAGTTCAAGGTCAGCCCCAAGGACGAAGGCCAGCGAAATCCTCGGATCACTCACGGCCCCGATGGCGGACTTCTCGTCGTGTGGGAGGACGTGGAATTCCCGGGAAGCCGCGCGGTGCGGGCGTCGAAGATCGAACCGGACGGCGTCATAACCGCGGATTTCGAAGTCGCACCGACAACTAGCGGCTATCTGCGAAGTCCTGAGGTCGTCGCGTACGACTCGGGATACATAATCGCGTACGAGCGCGTCGCGGGACTTACCGCGTCCGGCGAAACCCGTGGCGACGTGGAACTCGTCTTCGTCGCGGCGGACGGCACTCCCGAAGTTTTACCTGTACGCGTCGATCAGACGTCTGAATCGCCGGCGTCTGGCGATCGCCCCGCGCTTATAATTGGCGCTGCGAACGTCTGCGTGGTCTTCACGGACCGCTCGACTCCGAATGTGACAGTGACTATAGACCCCGTGACCGGACGTCCGGTGGATCTAGTGGACACTTCGCCTCTGGTTTACGCCAGGGTTTTCAGCACGGCGGACAAAGCCGCGGTCACGGATCAGATCAGGATAAGCGCGGACGACGTCAGCGCGAACAGTCCAGTGGTAGTTTTCGACGGCGCATTCTTCCACGCTGCGTACAAGGGTATCGCGGAAGTGTTCCTCGATGAAAACAATGAGAAGTACGCGGACGGCGCCACAGTTCCGGAAGGCACGCCTGCGACCATCGACGAAGGTCTGTATCTGTGCAAGTTTGACGCAACCGTCTCGAAATCGATCGAGTCGCGGGTCGACAACGACCCCCTCGCGACCGACCTTCGAAGGCCGTCGATAACCATCGATCCCGCGGGCGTGCTCACAGTCTGCTGGCGCGAGGAGATCGAGTCGCTTAGGCCGAGTTTCGTCGTGCGTAGGTTCAGCACATCGCACGTTCCGGAGGCGCTCGCGGTCGACCTCGGCTACAACGTCGATGGCTATTCGCTCGCGTCCATGTCTGGCGAAGGCGTCACCGGGTACTTCCTCGCGCTCGACGGACTGAACGCCTACGACGCGAACCTCGACGCAACAGCGTTCCAGGGCGCGCCGGTGCTTGAGTCGCTTCCCGAATACACCGCCGCGACTGAAATAACCATCGACTTTCCGATCGCGTTCGGCGCGGCGACATACATTGTGGAATGGTCGGACGTTTCGTCTTTTGCGACCACGCTGGGCGATTCCGGAGAGATCGCTTCGAGCGAGGCGACAGCCACCGGGCTTCCGGAGGACAGCAAGGTTTATTTTCGGGCGCGCGCTACGAACGCGAACGGAGTTTCAAGCGCGAACTCGAACGTCGTAAGCACGATCTTCGACGCCACGGCGCCCGAAGCGGCGTTCACTGCGCCGACCGCGGCTGAGACGCTGACGGCGGGGCAACTTTTTGTAATAACGTGGACGACAACGGAGACGAACAAGGGAACCGTCGCACTTACATTTACGAACTCAGCGAATTCTGAACAAACAGTGATCACAACGCTCGCCTCCGATTCCGGCGCATTCAACTGGAGCGTCCCCGCCTCCCTAAGCGGCTCTGGAACGATTTCGCTTGTCGTGAGGGACCTCGCCCAGAACGAAACCACTATCACAAGCGACGAATTCACGATCGGTCAGTAATTGAAATTCGTCAAAAAACATACCTAAGTGAGTGTGCAATTTAATTGAATTTATTTTGATCGGCGGCGCTTGCTGGTGAATAATTAAATATGTAGCAGTTGCTGTAAAGATCGGGCTATGAACAGGATGGAAAAATGAGCGTCGCCGGAATGCCTATGTCGAGGAAGGAAGTGCTTGCCACTTCCATGTCCGCGCTTGGGAAGCTTCCGCCCACGATGCAGCAGCTTCTCTCGCTGATTAACGACCCGAAGGTATCGCCAAAGGATATTGCGAAAATCGTGTCCTACGATCCGTCGCTCGCGTACCAGGTGCTGAAGGCGGTCAACTGTGCGTTCTACGGCATCCCGCGGGAAATCACCAACATTACCCAGGCGGTCGTGCTGCTCGGGCTTACGAACGTCAGGAATCTTTGCCTCGGGCTTTCGATGTCGATGAAACTCGCGCAGCGCATTCCGGAGAGCAAGTCGTTTAAACTCGTGGATTTCTGGCGGCACAGCCTTGCGACCGCAATCGCGTCGAAGATCATTGCGAATCAGGTTGGCGAAAGCCGGGAAGTCGCCAACAACGCGTTCCTGGGCGGGCTTCTACACGATATTGGCAAGCTGGTACTTTATCGCGTGTTTACGAACGAGTATGCAGAACTCGTCGAAGAGAGCCTCGCGGGTGATCGCGATCTTCTCGAACTGGAACTTCAGTTCTGCGAGCAGAGCCACGCGGACGTCGGCGGAAATTTCGTCGTGAGCTGGGGGATGGACAGCAGCTTCGTCAGTTGTATCGTGAACCATCATCAGATTCCCTCTTCGCCGCAATACGAGAGCCTTTGCAAGATCGTCAAACTCGGAAACAAGCTCGCAAATCTCTACGGCTTCAACTGCTTCGCGAACTCGGTTTCGTCGAACATCAGGGACGCGGAAGAGCTTCGCGCGCGGGTTTTCGAGAAAGCCGACGAATTAAAGATTGACACTAACCTCATCGAGACCGACATTAGGACAAAGGTCATTTCCGAGGTGAAGCAGGCGGAAAGCTTTGTCGAAGCGATGATTCTTGCGGCGAAAAAGTCCAAATAGCCGCGACCTTGACGAGGCATCCGCAAAGCAAAGGAGGTGGAAGACAATAAGGTTTCGATTTAGGCGCTCAGATTTATGTCAGGTTCACTGTGCGCGAGGAAGCAAAACCGGAAGTGTATCTGTAGCTACTGTGAGGATTTTGCGACCGAGCGCACAGAGAAGATGACGTGAAGATGCGATGGATAAATTGAAAGTTTATTGTCTTCCACTTCCTAAGAGCGCGCAGAGGGTAGATGTACAATCAAGACGAAATAATCAGACGGGCGATGCTTCTCGGCTTCGGACTCGACACCGACGACGAACACAAACGCATAACCCGCGGCGAGAACTTCCTCCTCCTCGGCGGCTCCGACTCCACGCACAAGGATATGCAGGACGAGATGATTGAGTTCAACAAGGAACTGCGCAAGCGGGTCAAGACTCTCGACCAGCTTACTCGCGAAGAGATAATGGAAATCGCCCACAAACTCAAAATCTTCGGCGCGTGATCCGCTGCGAACACCCGCGCGAAGCATCTCGATATCTACAGGATGCTGATGGGTAACGACTTTGCAGTATGATACCGGAGAATAATTGGAGGTAGAGACTATGAGCGTTGTGTACAAGAACGACTATGGCGAAGTGTATACTCTCTACGAAGGAGTGACGAAAACCGGCAAGCCGAGATACTTCTTTTCATCGAAAGAACCGACGAAGGAGTTCAAGGTTCCAGACAGCATCCCGGACGGTTACGAAATCTTCGAAAAAGCGAATAGTGGCGTCTTTCTCAGGAAGACGGTGCCGTGCAAGTTTTTACCGGCAGAGCTGAAAGTTCTGGAAAGAGCGATACGCGAATTCAACAAATCCGGAAACGACAATATAAAGATCGAGATTAAAGGCAAGACGATCGAGGTCATGCATGCGGAAGGGATCGACATAAAAATTCCCGGAGAGTTAGGAAGACTTATTTTGAAGAAGTTAAAGGAGCGCAAGAGCAGAAACTATTCCGCAGTGTACAAAATTGAGGTTCAGGAGGCGAAGAAAGGCTCGAAGAGGCAGTTTCATCTGTCCAGATGGCACTTCTCCGGCGATGAAGGCTGGATGTATGTCGATAGTTTGGATGACATTAAAATGCTCGTTTGGAACTACTTTCCCAAAATCGGATCCGACGAGTATTTTGAAATCTATTGAATATCCCTTTTTTTGAGGAATCCGCGAACACCCGCGCAGAATACCTCGATATCTATGAGATGCGGACGAGGAAGTCCGCGGTCCCGTCCGACTCGCCCCTCGCCTCTCGATCCTCGCCCCTAACTCGAACACCCGCCGGAAGAGCAGCCGCCGGAGGAACACGCGGAACCTTCCTCGATTTCGAGGGCGGTTTCGTAGACCTTGTCGGTGTATATCGGGCCGGGGTTCTTGTCGAAGAACTGCTCGAAGCTCCATTCCTTCAGAAGCCGGTTCGCTTCGATGAGCGCCATGTGGTTGTCGCAGTGGGTGCAGTGCTCGTCCCAGAGGTGCTGTCCGTTTTCGTGGACGACGTGGGTGTTGTGCTTCATGTACTTCGCCTGCTGTCGGTATCTGCGGTACTCCTTGCCCTGCCAGAGGTCTTTGTACGAACGCTCCTTCAGGCTTCCGATCGTGCGAAGGTGGCAGCAGAGGCTAACGTCGAGTTTCGCGGGAATCAGGCTGAACAGAAATCCAATGTGGCAGCCGGTTTTAAGGAACGTATTCCCCGCCCAGGAGCCGTCCTTTTCGTCCCAGTTGTCGAGCTGGAACTCGAAGTTGTGGAAGACTTCCTTGCCCTTCGCCTCGAGAATCTCGCGCGCCTTGACGTAGTCCCGCGCCATTACGTCGACCTCCGCCTTCACGGGTTTTAGATGGTCGATGTTCGGATCGAGGCGGACCATGTAATACCGCACGATGTCCGCGTCAATATGCAGGTCCGTCTCCGCCATCGGGATAAGCTGATCGTAGCTGAGCGTATGCACGACGTGGGTCTGCACCAGCGTCGGCCGCTCGCGCTTCATTTCCTTGCGAATGTCTATAAGGCGCTTCATGTTGCGCACGATGCGGTCGAACGTCTCCGGCGGGTGCATCGGGCAGACCTTGGCGTAGTTGTCGCGCTCTCCAGACGGTAGCGAATTGAAAACCTGATGGACCTCGTGCTCCACGCAGACCCGCGCGATCTTCTCGGTCAGCGCGATGCCGTTGGTGAAGAAGCTGAGGTTGATGCCGCGCTCGCGGGTGTATTTGACCATCTCCGGAAAGCGCGTATCGAGGATCGGCTCGCCGTCGCCCTGGAGGATGATGCCGTCGACCTGGAGCTCAGCGAAGTCGTCGATCATCTCGCAGAACTTGTCGAAGTCGATCTTCGTGGCGTAGAAATCTTCGTCGTGCCGGACCCCCGGCGTGTGGACCCAGCAGTGCACGCAGTCGGTGTTGCAGCGGTGGTACGGATCGACGACGATCGTCTGCGGACCGATGAACGCGTGATCGCAGACGATGCCGAGCATGCGAAGAATCTGCCGCGCCTGGCTCGGCTCCTCCTTCGCGCGTGCCTCGACCGTCGCGAGCAGGCGTAGCACCTCGTCGTCTTCCATCGACAGCGTCACGACGTCATGATCGAGCGAATGGTACAGCCGCTCGACGTAGAGCAGCCAGTTTTTCAGCAGACGATCCGCCGGGAAAAGCGGGAACGTGTGCAGGCGGAGATCCTTGTACTTATGATGGAGTTTGTACGCGTGCCCTACGACCTCGTGCAGGTTGAACCAGTTGTACTTGTTCACCTCGACGATGACCGGCGCGCGCTCGTTCGCGGTGACCTTGTCGCGGACAGTTTCGCTCAGACGGTCGAAATCGCCGATACTGCCGCTGACGCGATCGTGCTGGATAGAGTCGAAGCCGAAGAGGCGAAACGCGCTCGAATCCGTGCGCGCGGGAATGCGGAAACTCTCTTCCCTTACAACCACGGGTATTTCCGGAGCTTTCGTCTGCGCGCGTTCCTTTAGATGTCTTAATCTGCTTATGCTTTCGCGAAGCGTGGAAGTGGTCACGAATTCCTCTTTTGCATACGAATGAGATTTCCCTCTTATACCGGGCCAGCGGATTGTAATCGAGGTCGCGCGCAATGTCGATGATCTTATGATCACGTACCCGCGCATCATAGTCCGATAATGGACCGGCTGACCGCAGCGAGGACGTCCGCCCCGTAGAAGAACGCCAGTATCGCGGCGTAGGGCGCGATCTCTGAGAGGAGATACGCAAGAACCGACGCCACCGCGCAGACGGGCATGGCCTTCCCGGTGACAACGGAGATTCCCGCCGCATTGGAACGGACCCTCATGGCGAAGACGAAAAGCAGCAGCACGCGCAGGAAAATCTTCCCGCCAGGAGTGATGACCATCTGCGGCAGCACCGGGACCGAAATGAAAGCGAGAACGATCAGCGATGAAACGAAGCAATACGAGCCTTCGACGTACGCGGTGATCCTTAGCGCGCTGACGAAGACGCTACGCTTCTTTCCAAGAAGGAGTAACATGCCGCTGGTCGCGATGGCTTTCAGGAAGGCGGCTGCGGTCAGAGGCACGAGGAAGAAGATCATTATCGCCCAGCCCCATCCGTTAAAAATCCGCACAGCGGAACTCAGATCGAAGGAAGGCAGCAGCACCTCTGTGATTCCGAAGAGCACGCCGATCAGATGGACGTCCGTAATCAGATACAGCACGAAAGGAACGAAGACGAACAGCGCGAGCGACGTTATCGACGCGACGTAGAAATAATTGAGCGACGGAAGAAAAAGCCCGCCCGTAACAGGCTGCAAGAACACGCGGCGCGGGTCCACGATCGTCTGACGCGCGGTGGATAGCAGCCTCGCAAACCACGGATAGCCGCTCGCTTCCCAGAACGTAGGGATGAGAGGATTCTCGTCTTCCTCCGCCGACGTGAGTTCCACGAATCCGGTTTCCTCGCCTTGCATCGCGCCCGTGCCGACGTTCGGCGAGACCGGAGCGCCGCAGACGCTGCACGCTGCGTGCCGGCGTTTCGCGGTGCCTTTGTCGCACGCGGCGCAGGATAGAAGCGCGTCCTCAGCCTTCGCGCCCGCGATCTTCGAGAGCATCCTCGAAAAGATTCCTGGGATTTTGACGTGATGACTATCGAGATCGAAACGCGCGTCGCACTTCGGACACGCGACGCGCTCCCCGCGATACCTCGCGGGAGCCTTCAGACGCTCCGAGCATCCTCTGCATTTTACAATGATATCAAACACGAAATCCGTCTCGCAGGCGGGTACCTTTATGGAATTCTGAACGTGGTTAATAGATTTTGCGGCGATTTGCAAACTGAAATCCTGAAACCCGCAGGCTACCCCAGTCAGTCCGCGTATTCCTCCGGAATTTCGAGAGTTGAAACGCCTCCCTTCGATTTCATGAACTCCGCGAATTTCCTGTCGTGGCCGAAGTTGTGGTTTACGAGCCAGTTCCTGAAGAAATCCAGCGCGATTTCGTCTTCGAGCGCTTCGTTCCTGAGAATCCGGCTCCTGAACTCCGCGGCTTCCTCGCGAAGGGACGCGTGCACGACCTTGTGTTCGGCAAGGTCCGGAAACCCTTCGATCTCCATCAGTTTCTCTTCCTTCCTGAAATGGGAGTTTGCGTACTCGATCAGCGTGTCGATGGACAAGGCGATCTTTTCTCTGTCGCTTCCGTCGCTTAACGTGCCGAAGAAGTTTTCCGCAAGATTGAAAAGTTCGCGATGGTGCTCGTCTATGGCGTCGTTATGCACCGTGTATTCGCTCCGCCATTCGAAAAAAGGAACGCCGGGTTTTCCGGAGCCGGAAAGCAATTTCGTGCGGCGATTATAAGTCTCGAGCAGCTTCCAGCGTACGACGGGGATTTCCTTGATAAGTTCCGCGGGGATCACGTACGCGACGGTGTCCTCCTCCGCGCGAATCCTGTATACGTCCTTCGTCCCGAATAGCGCTGTCGATTCCGCGAAGGCCATCCGTGGGCCGATCTCGTCGACGACGCTGTTTCCCGCGATGAGCTGGAGCTTCCCGGATTTCACCATCCCGACTCCCGTGAAATACGTGTCGCGGATCAGCGTCCCCCGTCCGATTTTGCTGACCGTCATTCCTCGCGCGATCGCGTTCTGCACGGGGTATGAAATCGAATCGCCGAAAAGCCAGGTGCTCTTCAGGAACGCGCGACGCTCCAGAATCTTCTTGATCGAATCGACTATGCCGCTCTTCGCAGCGAAGGTCCGGAAAGCCGCGAGCGGCACCTTCAGCGCCTTGACGTAGTTCATCGCGCGGTACGTGAACTCGCACGGAACGTCCTGGACCAGCGCCGGCTCGTAAATGATCGCTCCTGTCGGAACGAGGTTCGACACTCCGCGAGAAGCGTCGATTCGCTCCACGCTCCCCCCAATGACCACATGGATGTGCTCGATCCGATCTTCGATCTTGTAAATGATCGTTTCCGGGTTGATCGAAACGATCGGATGGTTCATCAGCGAATCGAGCTGATGCTTCTCTGTGTTCGGGTAATAGCTGCCGAGACAATGGAAGGCACGTTTTCGCAGGTAGTCCTGGTGGGATGGAATCAACACGTCGACCATCCCGAACGGAGCGCCTGATCCGATTTCCTTCTGCGAAGGCGTCAGTTCGAGCGCCGTATGGCTGAGCATAATCTTGTCGCTTTCGTCGTCCTTGAAATCCTCAGCCTTCCCGTGGATCATCCCGCCGCCTATGTCGAGCTTCTTCAGATCGACCGCGGTGAGGTATTTTTCGACGACGCTTTCGAAATAGTCGGCTGTGATCCCAGGCGCCTTCGGGTCCGCTGTGACCATCTTCTGAAGCACTTCGAAGCTCGCGATGTCCGCGAAGTGCGCGTATGTGTGATACCTCGAACCGTCGCTCGTCCGGAAAAGGAAGACGTTCGTTTCAACCGGGTGCGGCGAGTACACGGGCTTGACCTCGAGGCTCTCGATGTCGTTCCACCTGCCTTCCACAAGGTCATGCACGTCGAAGAAATTGAAGAACTCCGACTCCTCGGTGGAAAGCAGCGCGCTGAGCTTCTTCATCACCGAACTGCGCACCAGCGGCGTCGAGTAATATTTGATCCGTTTGTCGCTCTGCATCAGCGTCGTGATCCCACAGAAGTGGTCGTCATGCGCGTGCGTGTGGAATATGCCCTCGATTTCGCCTATGGAAATACCGAGCGCGTCGAGACTGTGCCGCACGTTCGGGCCGGCGTCGATCATGTACAGCTTCCCCTGGAACATTACGATGCTCGACATCGTCGGGCGTTCGGTGTCCCAGCCGTCGCCCTCGCCAGAATGAATCACCGCGAAGTATCCGAGATCGATGTCGCTGTAGCCGAGCGGATACGCGCTCTGGAATCTCGACTCGCCATTCAGGTTGAGGTCGATTATGACGCTCTGGTTCTTGTAATAAATCCTGAACACGTTCACCCGGAGCCTTCGAATGAAAACGCCGTCACGGATTTCTATCTGATCGTTCCCGACAACGCAGGTTTTCAGAAGTTCCTCGGTCGGCTTTATCCTTCCGAATGCGAACCGCAGTTTGAGTCGCATCATCTCCGCGGCTTCCGCTTCCGGAACGCCCGCGGCCATGATTTCGTCCATAGAGATAAGCCCGTAGTTGCCGCGATAGATGTACTCCATCTGCGATCGCACCTGCTCTATCGATCCGATTATCAGCGGCTTCTCGCCAGTGTTGTTCGGATGATCCGGGATCAGCATCCCCTGGCGGTAGAGCATCTGCAGGACCGGGAACTCTGCAAGATTCGAAAACGAGCCGTGCTGAACCATCACGTCGGAAAGCAGAATCGAGTTCGGTCCGGTTTCCGTCTTCATTCCGGCTTTTTCGCACGGGACGATCAGGCCCTTCTTCATAAGGTGCTTGACGCTGTCCGCCGGACAGCCGCAGAGGATGCGCAGGTCGACTTCCGGAATCGTCACATAAATGATTCCGTTTGCGACGTCGGTTTTTGTGATCAGGTTTGTTTCCATCTTCCGATAATAATCGACGTCCGAATTTTCGTCACTGATTGATTCCAAAATGTTATATGAGCGGTGTTGGTTCGGTGAAACACGCCTTATTGAAGCGTCTACCTGGATTTCTGGGTGTGGCACGGGCATCTTGCCCGTGGAAACACGGACGATGGCGGAAGTGCCACGTGGTTCACCGA
>JANLHZ010000155.1 GCA_024653775.1 Planctomycetota bacterium
CGATTTACAAAAGCGACAACTCGCAAGCTCGCGGTCGCGCGCCAAAGATGTGCTTTGCGCAAAGGATGGCGGAAACAATTTCACAGCATCCCACGGGCATCTTGCCCGTGAGTATTATTTTCCACAGACGATGTCGGAAGTGCCGCACGTCTGCGCTTCCGGAATTCACGGACGAGACGTCCGTGCCACTGTCCGTGCCACACGCCTGCGCTCCCATCACGGACGAGATGTCTCAAGAGTTTCATAAATGATGGAAGATGAACTTGAACGTGAATTCAAAACTCCCATGATATATTCTGCTTCGGGCATGAGAGTTCTAAAAAGAAACATGAGCGAGTTCAAGAGATTGATTTCCACTTATTGAGAACGCCGCCCCCATTCTGACCACCCTCCAACAATGAAAAAATCGACCCGGATTTTCTGTCTTGCAATTCTGATTGCATTTTCGGTTTCGTCGCATTCCGTCGCGGGCGACCTGCAGGCGGGGTTCGCGACCCGTTCGATCACGCCGGATTTCCCGGTGTCGCTCGGCGGATACTCCGCGCGGCAGCAGGCGAATCCAAACGTTACGACGACGGTACACGATCTCTGCGAGGTGCGCACGATGGCGCTACTTTCGGACGGCGAACTCTTCGTTTTCGCGACCCTCGACGTCTGCCTCACGCCGTCGGACCTTCGAATATCGTGCTGGAGCGCGATCCGCGAGGCGATTTCGACCGAGTTTTCGCGGGCGCGCTTCGAGTTTCCGCAGGACCATTATCTTAGCGCCGCGAGTCACACGCACTCGGGGCCGGGAGGGATCGTGAAGCCCGTCGACGCGGGGACGCGCATGTACGGTCCGATAGGAATGGGCGTGTTCAGCCAGGAACTTTACGACTTCGTAATCGACTCCGTGAAAAGTAGCGCGATCGAAGCGATCCGCAAGCTCGAACCGGTAACCATAGGCTTCGGTCTTGGCGAGGAGACCCGGCTTTCTGGAAATCGCTGCGTAAGCGAAGGTCCGATAGACCCGGACGTCTTCGTTATCAAGGTAACGAAAACAGACGGCACTCTTCTCGGAGTCGTCGTCGACTTCGCGGCCCACGGGGTCTGTGCGCCGGACGAAGTGATGGAAGTCAGCGCGGATCACGCGGGCGCGTTCTGCCGAAATCTGATGGCGCGGTACGAGGGCGTCACTGTGCTGTATCTGAACGGCGCGGAGGGAGACATTCATCCGAAGTCGCCGACAGGTTCCGGAGGCCATGAGCGCGCGGCGGACTTCGGCAGGTTCCTTGCGGACAAGGTGCAGGAGATGCTTCCGGGAATCGCGCCCTACGACGTCAAGACGATATTCGCGAGCGACTTCCAGATGGACTCCCCGCCGGGAGTCGGACTGCTCGGGATGCTCCGTCCTCCGAAGATCACGATAGGCTGCATCGCGTTCGACAAGCGCGCGATTCTTCTGAACGTCCCCGGCGAGATGGTCTGCGAGCTTGGATTCAAGATCAAGGATCTCGCGAAGGATCGCGGCTTCGAAATCCCTGCCATCGTCGGACTAGCTAACGAGCACATGGGCTACTTCGTCCACGCGGAAGGTTACACCGAGGAAAACAAGGACCGCTGGTCGTACGAGAAGTCGCTGAACCCGTGGGGTCAGCGCACGGAAGGAATCTTTGTCGATCTTTTCAAGACCGCGCTCGATAAGGCGAACGACGCGCTCGACGGCGTGAATGAAGAAAACAACGAGGATTTTTGATTCCGATGGCGATTGGGATGATATTGTTATAGTTAGCGTCAGGGATTGGAGGACAATCGGTTTTCGGCCTCCCTCATCGCGTACATGGAACTGAGACTATCGTCTATGGACTGGCAGCAATACATTCACTCCGACCCGGATATCCTCGTCGGGAAGCCAGTGGTCAAAGGAATACGGCTTGCAGTGGATTTCATTCTCGGTCTTTTATCCGCGGGCTGGACCGAAAAGCAGATTCTTGAAAACTATCCGACGCTTACCCGCGAGTCTCTGCAGGCGATTTACGCTTTTGCGGCGGATTTCTGATCCTTCTCGCGCGGGCGAGCAAAATCAAATCTTGAATTCGCCTTGGTATGAAATTAACCTCGCGGCTCGATAATCCGCAACTTCACACTTACCAAGGATAAGGATATGAACACGAGGATCGTTTCTTCGTTCCTGATCACGATGGCGTTCGTGGCGATTTTGTCCGCCGACGCGGCGAGAGCCGAAGAGACGAAACACAAGGTCTACTTCACGCTGTCGTTCCACGGGAGCTACTTTCACAGCTACCGCGGAGATTCGAACACAGAGGACGGTTTCGGGCAGGATATCCGCGTCATCCGCGGAATCCTCGATCGCCTCGACGGTTACGACGAAGCGAAATGCGAGTGGGACTTCGACAACTACTGGACTCTCGAAACCTGGGGCGCGGAGCATTCGCCCGACATCATCGCGCGTGTCAAACGAAGGGTGGACGAGGGCAAAGACGACGTGCGGATAATGTCGTGGAACAACGGCATCGTCGCGGCGGAGACGAACGCGGAGTTTCGCAAGAGCATCGAACTTGCGATCGAATCGACCAGGAAGACCTTTGGACGGATCGTTCCCGGAGTGCAGCCGCAGGAATGCATGCTGACGCCGAGTCATATCAAGACGTATCGCGAACTTGGAATAGACTGGATCACGTTGTTCAACAGCAAGATGCCGTTTACGGCGATCGCGCATTTCACGGACCTGACGCTCGAAGAGAGCTTCAATCCGATCACTCTGAAATCCCCGGAAGGCGACGAAATCGTGTGCGTTCCGACGTACCACCACGGCGATCTCGCGGATTTCGAATTCCCCGGGGGCATCGACAAGATCGTGCGGTTCATATCGGAGAACGCCTCCGGAGATACGCTTTTCGTCGTGCATTTCGACGCGGACGCGGAGAGCTGGCCTATAATGCTCCCGAGGATTCTCCGGCAGGCGCGGAGCCTACAGGAGGCTGGAATCCTCGAGTGGACGAACATCCAGAGCTATCTCGACACCCACGATCCGGTTGGGGAGATCGTCGTCAGCCGCGACCTCGCCGACGGCGCGCACGACGGTTTCAGCTCGTGGAGCGAGAAGCCGTTCAACCATGAAATCTGGACCGACGTCGAAAGGCTCCGCAGGAAGGAGCGAGCCGCAAGGAAGCTGCTTTCGATGCTTCCGGATCAGACGTCCCGCGGGAACTTCGAGAATCTCCTCGCAGAGGCGATGCTCGATCGAATGAAAGTGCTTTCGACCACGCATTTCGGACTCGCGACTCCCACGCTCCACGCGGACCGCGTCCTGAGCGCGCACAGGCACGTCGCCGAGTCCGAAGCGAAGGTGGACATCGCTCTCGACTTCGCCGCGCGGGAGTATTATTCGAAGGTAGAAACGGAGCGCGACTATCTGGACCAGCAGCTCGTCCGCCAGGGGGTTCCGGAGTGGGCGCGCGCGACGTATATTTTTGCGCTTGACTCAGACTATCCGGAGGGGATGCCAGTGATCGCGTCGCTTCCGTATCCGGAAGAGCTTCGGCTTCCCGCAGGCGGAACGACCCGCGTTATCTGGTATCACGACCTTGGCAGATCGACGTTCCAGGGATATTTCATGCCGGGGAACTCCGAGGCGGAACGTTTTCTGATGCACCCTGCGATGCCGGAGTCCGGCGTGCGGTCCACGGTCGCGCGCTACCTCGAAGGAACAGAAGCCGCAGTGTTCGACATTGCGCGTCTGGAGGAAATGCGCGCGCGATGGTTCGAAAATGCGCACCTCACCTTCGAATACGACGACTTCGGGCTTCCGAGGAACCTCGTCGCGGAAGGACTCACGCACAAGTTCGACGGCCCGGATTTCATCCTGCCGCACATAACCGTGGGCGATCGCGTCGAGTACGTAAGCTGGAACAAGCTCTCAGACGACGAGGCGCACAAGCTTATCCCGATGGCCCGCGGCTCCTTCGACTCAGGCGGGAGCGTCGAACTGATGGCGATTCCCGCGTACACGCCGAAGCCGGCGATGGTGATCTGCGGGCGAGTGAGGTTTCCGGACCTCGGCGCGAGATCGAATCTCCTCGTCGAGGCGGTCCCCGTCGGAATCAATCCATCCCTCGGCGGGAGGACCATCGAAGTCCACAAGGAAAACTTCGAGGAGTATCGGTCGAGTTACCGGATAACGGAAGCGGTCGGAAGCGAAAACAACCATGTCACCAACGGCTGGGTCGGGTTCAGCGACGGAAATCACGGGATCGTCGTCGCGACGGATACAACGGTTCGCGCGGGCAGCGCGTTCTGCCCGGTGCGGACTATGAGCCAGCGCGGGAATCTCAGGGTCGAGCTGAATCCGTTTGGAACTTACTGGTCGGACGCGCGACGGTACGCGGGTTCGGTCGTGCCGCGATCCGGAATGGGCTATCAGTTCACGACGAACTTCGGCGCCCACGTGAAGCCGACCGGACCGGCGTTTAGCGGCGCGGATATCAGGTTCCGGCTGATGGTCACGTTCTTTAACGGGAATCGGCCCGGAGAAGCGGAAATCGCCCAGTCGAAGGCCTTCGCGTACCCGCCCGTCAGGGTCAGAGTCGAGCGCTGATATAGTTTCTGTTTGAACATTCCGGCGGTTTCGTCCTATATAAGTACGTCGGCAGCTTCCCCATGCCACGCCGACGATGGAGTGATGTATGAAATCAGTCGGCCCGGTTATCTCGATTCTTCTGGCGATGGCTTCGCAGTTCGCGTGCGAAAGCCCTGAGTGGGCGGAGGAAGCCTCGGAGAATGAAGTCCAGCGGAGCGTCCCGTCCTGGTACAGCGCGGTGCCGATGGAGGAGAACGCGATTCTCGAAATCGGCCGGGCGCCGCGGGTGCGGGAGGAGGCGAGGTCGCTCTCTTCCGCAGAAGCGGACGGGAGGCGAAAGATCGGCGAAATGCTACGTGAGACTTTGCCCGCGGTCTTCCTCAAGGTCGAGCGAGAAGGCTACGAGGTGCGGTTCCGAAATCAGAACGCGAACATCGCGGCCGCGTCGGTGGCGAGAGAAGTGTCCGAACGCAGCGCTCACCTCGCGATGGTTATCGAGAAGGACTACGCAGATCCGGACGGCGACGGCGAGGAAGAACTGCTCGTGCTGGTTCGGCTCGGCTTCGCGGACCTCGAAAGGGTAACGAACGAAGTCGCGTCAGATATGATGGAGGGTTTCGACGACCTCCATCCGGAGAACTTCAAGGCTCTCGGCGACGCTCTGAAAGAGTGCGTGCGGTCCGGCCTCGGCCTGGAACTTCGCGAAGTTCAGCGCGACTCGTCCACTGAGTGACGCGGAATATTTGTTCGCCTTGTCTTCCGAAGGATGCACGCGAACGAGTACAGCCCGATTTGCCGGCGCACGCTGTCGAAGATACAATTAACTATTAGGTAACTATTAGTGATGTGGCCGATTGAAGTTCCGTTCGGCCTATATACAATGCTTATGCTTCGATAACGGGGCGCCGGTATCCGCCCGAAAGTAACGAGGCGCTGGAAAAAGGCAATTTCGCAAGTGTCTTTAGAACATAGAAGCAAGGCCGTCGCGTATTTGAACGAGCTGATAAAGAAGTATCAGGTCATTCAGGACGGGATCAGCAGAAACGAGGAAGCTCAGGACTTAAAAGCCCAGAGGTCCCGCGCGGAGACCGCCATCAACTCGGCGTACCAGGATTACGTCTGGAAAGTTCTGTCGAACAGAATCGCCAAGGATCATAACCCGGAGGAGAATCCAGAGTTCGATCTGTATTTCACCGAGGACGAACGGGAGACCCTCGCAGGATATTTCGAGGCGACCGACAGGACCCGCGCTGTGGTAAAGGATAAGTTCCTCTCGGAGACGAAGGACGCGACGACCGGCGTGAACGTGCTCGAGTTTCACGAACTTCTGACGGAACTCTACCGCGACGCGATAAAGCTCGACGAGTTTCGAAAGCTCTGCGCCAACATCGAGAATATGGAGAAATCCCGTGAACTGCTCCGCGCGCGCATCGACGGAATCATGGGCCAGCGGGAAAAGATCGCGCCGCTGCTGGTCGCCAAGGAGCTTGTAGGCGAGTTCCTCAGAATCCAGCAGCAGATCGACTCGGCGCGCAAGGTCTCGAAGCAGCAGGAATTCGTGCGCTCTAAAACCGGCCTTCATTCGAAGAAAGCGATAATGGACCTCGTTGCGATCAACGACAAAGTAACCGCGCTGAAGGCGCAGATCAGGAAACTATTCGTTCCGGGCGGGTCCGAACCGTTCGAGAAGGGAAAACGCCTCTACGATCACATCGAACGCGAACTCGAAAGCTCGCTCACGAAAATCGAGCAGTTCGGATTCGACATCGAGAAGGCGAAGGCGTCGAAGGACGAACTCTGGAGAAAGCTCTCCGACGCGCCGATCGAGGAGATCGTTTTGCAGGTCAAGGTCGAGCTGAGCTACGTTTTCGATTTTTCGAACTACGCCGCGAAGATGGCGAAGACGAGGCAGCTCTTTGTTTTCTGGCGAACGGAGGAAATCGCTACGAGGGAGCGAATCAAGGTGCTCGCGTCGAGGATCGAGGAATTCCACCCCGGACTATTCGACAACATGCGCGTCAAACGCGTCGGCCTTCCAACCATCGCGCTTATCCCCGGCTGCGGCGTCGCGATAAGCGATTACGATAACAACCGCATCCTTGTTCCGTTCTCGTATCCGAACACGCTTCTCGAAAGCCTTGCAAGCGCGGTGATCACGTATCTGAAGGACGTCCAGAGCCGCGCGTTCGACCCGCAGGACAAACTTCTGCACACGTACAAGACGGAGATTTCGAGGGAGACGGCGCTCAAGAGTTTCCAGAAGGTGCACCGCGCCCTCCAGAAGGACTATTGCAAATGGATCGAACGCGGCGCGGAAGGCATGGGAGTCTTCGAGAAGGAGACACGCGAGTGGTTCGAAAGGTACATCGCTCCCGACAAGTACGGCTTCAAGTCGCCGCTCGAGCTTCGCGGTAAGAACCTGAAGGAGCTACGGGACGTTCAGACGCAGATCAAATCCGGCGCCGGGACGAATCAGTGCGAAGACACCTACGCGCTCGCGCTGGTACAGGCGCTGTCCGACAAATACGAACCAGCGATCGAAATGCTTCAGGAGGTCATCGCGCTCGACATCGACAATCGTTATCCCGACGCGTACTACAACATAGCGATCGCGTATCGCAAGATGCAGAACTTCGACAAGGCGAGAGAGAACTTCGAGGCGTACGTCAGAGCCGCGGGGGAAAGCTGGTGGACGCGAAAGGCCCAGGAGCATCTTCGCGAACTTGCCGCGAGGTGAACTCGAATTCATGTGTAATCCTCTTTGAAAAGTGATACACTTCAAAAGGTCAAATATGATTGTGTGCGACGGGACTTCGATATGAGACGCAAGACCACCACAAGAGCGCATCCAGCGGAGGACTTGAACTATTTCGAGTACCTGCACGAACAAGAGGCGGAAACGCCGCAGGCGCTGGATTTCGAGGATCGGAACCATAACGGTAACGACCTCACGAAGGTCCAGACCCAGCTCGGCGAAATCCTCGATTACATGCGCCGCGAAATCGGAGGCCTCGGCATCGCGCTGTGCAGGATCGAAGATCAGGTCAAGAACCTCGGCGAGCGAATAAACAAGATCGAGTCGAACGGGACTAGAGGGAGTAGGGAGTAGGGAGTAGGGAGTAGGGAGCAGGGAGCAGGAATTGATTTACTCACCACGAGAACTCACCACTTACCACTTCCCACGAGAACTCACCGCTGACTTATGAATTACATCCTTCGGACCTACAGACTCGCTAAACGGTTCCGGTTCAGACTCCGCGTCCGCGACATCAGCCTCAGCGTGCCGGAAGGCTCGATCTACGGCTTCCTCGGCCCGAACGGAGCGGGCAAGTCCACGACGATCAAGATGATCCTCGGGCTGATCCGCCCGACGAACGGGCACGTCGAAATACTCGGCGAACGTCTGAAACGCAAGAACCTCGCGCACATCGGCGCGATCGTCGAAAGCCCGCGGTTCTACGACTATATGAGCGGAATGGACAACATCCGCGTGCTCTCGTGGCTCTCCGGCAGGGTCGACGAAAAGGCGCTTCAGGATGCGATCGACGTCGTCGGACTGCGCAAACGGATTCACGACAAGGTGAAGATCTACAGCCAGGGCATGCGCCAGAGACTCGCCATCGCGTGCTCGCTCGTGCCCGCGCCGAAACTGCTGATCCTCGACGAACCCACGAACGGCCTCGATCCGGAGGGCGTGCGCGACATGCGCGACCTCATTCTCGAACTCAACAAGAAGTGGGGGCTCACGATCTTTCTTTCGTCCCACGTGCTCTCCGAGGTCGAGAAAATCGCGGACCACGTCGCGATTATCAGCGACGGGATTCTCCTGTTCGAGGGCACGGTTAATCAGCTTCAGAAGGAACACTCGACTAACGTCGTCAAGCTGATGACCTCGGACAACTCCCGCGCGCGCGATCTGCTCGCGTCGAGAATGTTTCAGGTGATCCCCCCACCCGCGACGAGAGACGACGAACGATTCATCTTCATCGACTTCACCCCGCAGCCGGGACGGGGCGACGTTCACGAATTCGCGATGGAAATCTCGTCGGTCCTCGCGGGCGCGGGACTCACCATAGGCGAGCTTTCAACTGAAAAGCCCGACCTCGAAAGCATCTTCCTCAGATACACCGGAACCTGAACTGGCACGAAACCGGCCTCGATTCTGAACTCGATGCGCTATCCGCCGCGATAGACGCACGCGTTCTGGCAGCTTTCGCGGACTTCGATCGCGCTCAGAATCGGGAGCTTGCCTGCGACGCGGTCCCAGATCCATTTCGCGAGAACTTCGGCCGTCGGGTTTTCGAGTCCTTCGATTTCGTTCAGGTAGTAGTGGTCGAGGCGTTTTCTAAGCGGCTCGACGATTTCCTTCATCTTGCCGAAGTCGATGAGCCAGCCGGTTTCGGGGTCTACGTCGCCTTCGACCACGACGTCGACGCTGTACGTGTGGCCATGAAGCCTTGCGCACTTGTGATCCGCCGGAACCTTGATAAGCCTGTGCGCGGCGTCGAAAGTCATTGTATGCCGTAGTGAAACTCGCATCGCCCTCTAACGTCCTCCGGGTTCTTGTTTGGAACCTTATCCCCGTGGACTATTCTGCGACCAATTCCGCGCCACTTCAATTCTTCTTGCCGGATATTGGCTGCGGTATGTCGAGCAGCACCGACGCGAGTCCTTTCTGGACTATCTTTTCGATGGGAACCTCGCGATTATAAATCAGCACGGAAAAACTGTCTGGCGAGACCTCGAAACCCAGGTTGCGGAGACTTTCAATGGTGATAATGTACTTTTCCGCTTCGTTCATCCGGGGTCGCTCCTTCTACCAAAATTGAGATTGATAAAATAATAGCGCATGAGGCGCCGATTTGTTCGAGGAAACTGTTGTGATCCTCGTTACGATCATCGGCGCAAAACTAAAAACAATGTGTCACAGTACTGTCAAATCGTCGTCATGTTTAGGTCCATTCTTGAACGGTGTAACAATACTCACGGCGAATTGTGCCTGATTGGGGACAGGCTAATTTATTTTGTAATATCTTTGGCGTCCCAAGAATCTGGCAAACCTCGATCTTCATCGGGGAATTATACCTCGAATTGTATCGGTTCGGTAAAGCGCCTCACATTGGGGACATGTACTACTTTTTCGTAATATTTTGTTCGTGGGAGTACGCCGGAAATGAATCAATTCAAAATATTACTAAAAAGTAGTACATGTCCCCAGCGTGTGAAATTTTGGAGACGTTACAAAAATTGCTCCGAAGTTGAAATGCGCACGGCTTCGCGAAATAATGCACCCTTACTGCGAAAAAGCGAAGAATTGGGGGCAGAATGACAGCTACACATGACATGCCGATGCTTAATGAGATTTCGTCGGAGGGGCGCCGGGCGAGCGACCTTGGGACTTCCGACGTGCCCGATGTTGCGCTTTCGCAGATGATCCCTGCCAGGTTTCTGCGCAATGAGAAGGCGAAGCTTCCGGAAATCGCGGAGCTTGCAGTCGTGCGGCACTTCACGCGGCTTTCGAGGCGCAATGGAGGGATCGACAACGTTTTCTATCCTCTCGGCTCGTGCACGATGAAGTACAACCCGCGCGTTAACGAATACGTCGCCGCGATGAATGGATTCGCGAACATTCACCCGCTCGCCAGGGACGAGGACATCCAGGGCGCGCTCGAGCTTATGTCGGCTCTCGAAAGTTACCTCTGCGAACTCACTGGATTCAGCGCGTGTTCTCTCCAGCCCGCGGCGGGAGCGCAGGGGGAAATGACCGCGCTACTCGTGATCAAGGCGTACATGCAGGACAAAGGACATGGGCACAGGAACGTCGTCCTTATTCCCGACAGCGCCCACGGCACGAACCCGGCAAGTTGCACCGCGTGCGGATTCAAGACGCGCGAGGTCAAGTCGAACGGCAAGGGAATGATCGACCTGGACGACCTGCGCGCGAAACTTGATGGCGACGTCGCGGCGATGATGATCACGAATCCGAACACGCTCGGCATATTCGAGGCGAACATCCGCAAGATCGCGGACATCCTTCACGAGTCCGGCGCGCAGCTCTATATGGACGGCGCGAACTTCAACGCGATTATGGGAGTCATCCGCACACGCGATATGGGCGTGGACGTCCAGCATTTCAACCTCCACAAAACTTTCTCGACGCCCCACGGAGGAGGCGGTCCGGGAGCGGGTCCGATTGCTGTCGCGCAGCACCTCTCGGAGTTCCTGCCCATCCCAAGGATAGAGAAGCGCGAAGGCAAATTCGTCCGCAATTACGACAAGCCGAAGACGGTTGGACGCGTGCGCGCGTTCTTCGGAAACTTCGGCGTGTTCGTCCGCGCATACACCTATATTCGCAGTCTCGGAAAGTCCGGACTTCGGAGGGTGGCGGAAATGGCGGTGCTTAACGCCCGCTACCTGCACAAGAAGCTCGGCAGCGCTTTCGAAACGCCGTACACGGCGCCTTGCATGCACGAGTTCGTCGTCAGCGCGGAGAAGCAGTCGAAGAAAGGCTGCGGCGCGACTCCTATCGCGAAACGACTGATCGACTACGGCTACCATCCGCCGACGACACATTTCCCGCTGATCGTTCACGATGCGCTGATGATCGAGCCGACGGAGACGGAAAACCGCGAAACCCTCGACGGCTTTGCCAATGATCTCTGCAGAATCGCGGCAGAGATCGAGGAAACGCCAGACGTCGTGCGGAGCGCGCCGCAGACTACGGTGGTGCGAAAGCTCGATGAAGTCGGCGCGACGCGCAGCCCGAAGTTCCGGTGGTAATCGGAAAGGTTTTTGCGAGTGGCACGGTCATCTTGACCGTGAAATCGCGAATGGGACGTCCGTGCCACGTGGATCACTGAACTCTTTCTGTAACTGTTCACGGGGTAGATCGCAGTCTATAGCGGGATTCTGTAGTAGTGTGCTCGTGAGAGCATATTTTCGCGGTGTGGTGGATCAAAGAAACGC
>JANLHZ010000158.1 GCA_024653775.1 Planctomycetota bacterium
GCGTTTCTTTGATCCACCACACCGCGAAAATATGCTCTCACGAGCACACTACGAACAGAATCCCGCTATAGACTGCGATCTACCCCGTGAACACTTACGTTCGGATTACCTGTTCACGATCACGGGCGCCGCGGCGGAGGACGCGCTGACAAGCGAACGCTGCGACTCTTCGCCTGAACGGATGGTCGCGATCAGACCCTCGAACTGCGAGAGCAAATCCGAAGGCGTGCTCGAATCGCGCAGGAGTTCCGCGAGCAGCCCCCGCGCCTCGGCGAACCTCATCTCAGACGCGAAACGCTGCACGAGCGCAATGCGACCTTCCGCCTCCGGAAGTTCCTCCGTCGCGCTGACTCTGCGGTAAGCGCCGGAATCGAGGGCGTATGTGTACTTCCTTGTCTCGCGGGAACTTTCGATCTTTGTGCGGGCTTCGTCGGACCCGAGATAATGGAACACCTCTATCTCTTCGATCTCGTTCACTTTGTCTCCGTCGAGATCGACGTAACGAAACGAGTGCTGAACGTCGTAGAGGTAGCTCGAACCCGCGTCCGCGTTAACCTTTTCGACGGCCCTGAAAAGCTGCGCGAGCCCTCCGTCCTTCACCGCGAGGACCGTCACGTGACCTTCGTCGATGCCTTCGAACACCGAGCCTGCGGTACGCACGATAAGTTCGTCCACTTCGTCGCCGGTAACGTCCTCGAAGCCGATCCTGCCTTTCGAAACGCCGCCGAAGGTCGCGGTGCCGATGACGTCGCTGCCCGTAGCGCTCACGCTGAACGCGGACACGCTGAACGCGTTTTCAAGATAGTACGCGACGATAAGTTCTTCCGCATCGTCTGCGCCGATGTTCCTCCAGGCCTGCACCTCCGGAATCGGGTCGGCCTTGATCTTCTCCGCAAGCGCGCCGCCCCGCGACTCGAGCGCGGAAATCGCTTCAGAACACGCGATGTCCCGGCTGAAGGTTTCATCGGACGCATTGGCGATCAGAAGACCGAAAAGACTTGAGATCAAAACTGAAAAGACGACGATCCAGGCGGTTTTAGACATGTTCCTCTCCAGGGCGGGAATCTTGGCGGGATGAGTGGGAAGATTTTTTTCGCGGGCGCGATCACCCGCGGCTGAGGTTATCGGCAGACGGGGATTTCGTCTGAAGAGATTATTTCGGGTATTGGTTCGGCGATCCAAGTGGCACTTCCGCCATCGTCCGTATGTTCACGGTCAAGATGACCGTGCCACGCAATGAATTTCAGCCAAAAATAAAAAGAGCCTCCCGGGTGGGAGGCTCCAGATAATCAGGTTGCTTAAATCAAGCGATTAGTCCGAGTGAGAGGTCGGAATCGCCGTCGTTCCGGTTATGCCGGAGTAGGTGGCGCTCGCGTCGTTATCGAACCACACACTGCGGAATCCGCCGGAGGTAGAGTGGGCGGTGGAACCGGTCGGTACGAGTCCGCTCGGGGTGCCCGAAGTGTAAGCGACGGTGCCGGAGACGCCGTTCTGGTCGATCAGATAGACGAGGACCGTATTGAAGCCCTCGATGACGTCGAAGTCGACCGAGAAGTTGGTGCTCGATCCCGCGGAGTTTTCGTTAGCGTAGCCGACGCTGGTGTTCGTCTGCACGACTCCAGCGGCCGCGCCGGGAACGCGGGTATCGACGCGGACGACGACCGTGTAACCGCCTGAGCGGCTATCGGTTCTGCCGGTAACGACGAAGGTGAAGGGCGCAGTGCCCGAAACGCCGAGCGCCGCTGTACCCGCGAAGCTCGATGTCGAGCTGGTGGCGGTGTCAACCGCGATCATGCTGAGGACGTTTCCGGTGTAGAGAGCCGGGGTCGCACTGTTGGTGTCGACCATGACCGTCTTTGTGATCGAATCGCTTTCGAGACCCGTGGTCACATCCCTCGCCATAACGGTGAAGGTGGTGTTGGTGTCGCTCTCGGCGCCGCCAGTAGCCATCGAGTCGAGGCTGATGCTGACGTTGAAATTTCCGCTCGATGACGCCTGAACGGCAAACGAGCCGGGATTCGAAGCGGACGTGGCGGAGAAGGTCGTGAGCAGGTAAACGCTCGAAGGCTGCGAGGTGCCGTCTTCGAAAGTATGCGAGTAATCGACGCCCGTTAGAGCGGTGCCTCCCGTGTACGGATCTCCTCCCGCGACCGCGCCGCTGAAGTCCGCGTTCGCGTATGCTTCGTCGGACGCGCCGTTCGCGTGGACCGAGGTGCTTCCGTTATAGACCGGGAACTCGAAGTACACGTAGGCGTTAGGCGAAGTGGTTCCGGAAACCTCGACGCTTGTGGTCTGGAAGTTGACGGTGGAGGGAACCGGCAAAAGAACGAGAGGGGTCGAATCGTCAAAGGGCACAGTGATATTGACTGACACGGTGACGACATCGCCTGCGTAGAGCTGGCTGCTGCGCAGCGCAAGCACGTACACTTCGACGGTGTTGATTCCTTCGCCAAACACGACCGAAACGGTGATAGTTCCACTGGCGGTGAAGAGCTGGCGGTAGACCTTGTTGGTTCCGGAGCCGGAGTGACGAACCGTCACGACCAGCGTGGTGTTATCCGAGGTCGAGCTGGAGGTCGGATGCGAAACCGTGAAGCTCAGGTCCTGCGAAGTCTTGAAGCGATCGATGGTTCCGACGGTTGTGGTTCCGAAGGTCGGACGCTGCGAAGAGGAGACGACGCTGAAGGTCACCTGTCCCCTTGCGTGTACGCTTTCGAGAGACTCGCCACCGACGACCTTCGAGTACCAGGCTTCGTATGTGAACACGTAGTTCTTTACGGAGTCGGAAGTGTTCGACACGGTAAGGGTTGCGCTTACGCTGAATTCGCCGTAGGCGTCCGCGAAGGCCGTGTAGGTGAGTTCTTCACCAGCGGGACTCTTGACGATAACCGTGACCGGAGCGTAACGGGCGGAAGCGTGTCCGCCGTCAACGTCAAACGTCGCGGTGCTGTTTCCGGTGGACGCAGTCCTCGTCGCCGTGACTCTTGCCTGAGAGAAGAACGTCACCGCTGCCGGAGCTTCCGGAACGTGACGGACTGTAAATTTGATCGAAGGCGACCTGCGGGCGCGCTTACGATCGAGAACCAGGACGCTCAGCCTCGTGAGGCTGTTCGACTGAACCATCACGCGGACGATAACGAAGCCGTTCGCCGAGAGTGTGAGGTTGATATCGACGGTCTCGGTTCCGAGGGGGCCGCCGCTGGACTCGAGCGCGAAACGTGAACGACCTTGGGCGTCGAAAAACGCCGCAAGTCTCTCCGCGTCGGACAGTTCGCCGTTGCCGCCAGAGCCGCCGACGGTTCCGATCTGCGACGCCTGGTTGTACGCGTCGTCGAGTCCGGTTTCGCCGGAAGCTTCAGCCGCCGCGAGAATCGCACCGACGTTGACCGGCACCTCGAAGGTGGGAACGCCGCCGTCGGCTGATTCGTTCGCGATGTTCGACCGCTGGTAGCCGCTGTCGGTCGCTCCGACATCCTTGTTGACCTGAAGCAGCGAACTGGCGACCGCCGGGTCGCCCAGGGTTCCGGTTCCGGAATCCTCGGCGAATGCTTCGCCTTCGGTCTGGCTGCCTACTACGTTCGTGACGTAAGTGTTATACTTCTTGTCGCTGCAACTACTCCCCATCAAACTGGCGCTGACGGCAAGGGCCGCTACCAGTGATAGAAATTTGGATGAATTTCTCATTCCTATCTCTCCTTAACAAAAGAAAACGGGCGCTCGGCCCACTTGAAATAAACTAACCTGATTAACTTTCTCCTGAAACCAAACCACATGGTTTGAGGCGACTCTTCCCTTGGAGGTCAAGTCGAGGGGGACTATATTCCATCGGGGAAGAGCATGTCAACATTGTGAAATGCGAAATTGAACACAGAGCCTGTCATTTCGTAGATGGGTATTTGTAGATTACGCAAGGAAATGGGGTTCGGAGGCCAAAGAAGCACACTATGTAGTGGTTTAGGAGTCGGTGTAATCACGCTCACAGCTTGAGCGATTTAAAGATCCTTTTCGGAAAACTACCACAAAAAGTTAACAAGATTTTTAGTTTGGATTTCGCTAAAATATGCGTTCGATACGAAATCTCATCATGGTCCGGTGGGTTGTTCCACGCGAAGATCGAGGCGATACACCCGAATGTTGAAATAACGCCGATCGGTCTCTTTCGTTTCGTAAACGAGCTTGAACGCGCCTTGCGCGTCCTGTTCGAGACGCGAAGCGAATTCCGCGGAGTGCGCGTCCATATCCAGAATCAGATACCTGCACTCGTAGTATTCCATGTTTGCGAAAACGAAATCCCGCGGACCATCCTCGACATGTCGCGGGAGTTCCATTGAGTAAAGGCTCAGATCGCCGTAAAACGGAACTCTGGAGCAGCTCTGGCTCGAAAGCGCCCTGAACTCCCGCGCGTTTTCTTCGCCTTCGGATAGCGCTGCCGCGTCGTCCCGGACCGCCTCGCCGGCGCGGATCAGCTCGATCTTGTCCGCCCGCTCGAACCCGGCCTGTTTCGCGAGAAGCACAATACTGACCGCAAGAACGAGCATGATTTTGAACCCCGCGCCGCTGCGACTTACGCCGAACATTGTCGATAGATAGTTGTTAAGCGCGCATAGTCCGCAGCCTGCAAGCGGAAGCAGGGCGCTCACGAGTACTAGCGTGTGACGCTCGGCGACGTAGCCTTTCTTCAGCAGCACCGCGAGAAACATGCTGAAACTGACAACAAATAACGTCAGCGCGATTCTGAGAAACGGCGCTCGCTGTGCAATGTTTCCGGGAAACATCAGCGTCAGCGGAACCGCGAGTATCGCGAAAACCATCGCGAAGTACAGACATGCGATGAACATCGAGTTCAGGACCATCAACGATCCGAGCGCGACTCCAGGCGAATCGATCGGCGGCGCATCTGAAAATTTTGCGTCAATGGAGTTCGGATCGTATGGATACACGACACCTTCCGGTAGTTCAGTGGGAACTTCGGTAGGCGCGATGGTCACGAGTCCCGCGTAAGCCAGCACCGGGAACTTCCGGCTGATAAAATATCCCTCTGGGGCAAGATACGCGGCGTAAGGCGATGAAACGATGAGGAAAGACAGACCGAACGCCACGAGAAGTTTCAGTCTTCGGGGGAATCCTAGAGGTTTCGTGACGCCAAGATTGAACGCAAGCGCTACCAGCGCGCTAAGCACGAGCGCGAGAACGTCCGGGCGGGAGAGATAAGCGATTCCCGCGCAGGCGCCGGAGAGAACGAGGTAGCGCGCGCGATCGCGGCTTTGTCCTTTGACGAGGAAGTAGAGCGCGCACAAAAAGAAAAACAGGTGGGACGCGTCGCTTGTCGCCTCGGCGCTCATTTTGACCATCAGCGGCGTGAACGCAACGAACATTGCCGCGTAGGACGCGACCCGCGCGCCGTAGACGAGTTCGGTCAATTTGTATACGGGGACTATGACGAGCGATCCGAGAGCGAGATTTATCGCGACCCCCGCGGTGTTGAAGTTACCGAAAACTGGCTGCGCGATGGCCATCAGGAAGGCGAACAGCGGGTGGTAATCCTCCGCGAGGCCGCGCGACCAGCCTTCCCTGGTCCAGGTTGCGAAGGCTTCCGCCTGACGGACGTAACGCATGGTGTCGTTTTCGATCACGAGGATCGTCAGCGCTTTGATCAGCCTGACGGCGAGCGCGATCTGGATCCATGCCCTGAGAGAGATGAACGGAAGGGGGCCGGACTGGGGTTCGGAATTCGCCTTCGATGGCGCGGGAGTGGTGGCAATCTGGTTCACGACGACAGTTTCGAAGCTCGGGCAGGAATTAGCAATTAGGAATTACGAATTACGAATGATGGAGACGTTGCTCGATTCGTACTCGTCTAAAAGGAGCTTCCGGCGTCTTATCGTTGCTACGCTTCAACGCATCAGCTTCGATAGTTCGGCGGCTCAGAATTTCAATTCCTAATTCCTATTTTCCGCCTTCGACTTCTATTGTTCTTGCTTTCTCGATCGTCTACCCTTGGCAAAAGATTTGAACCTCGCGATGTAGGGCCTGTAACTGAAATGATGAAAAAAACTCGCAAAGACCCTTTGATACCACAGATTTTTCTTTCCCGGACGATTTTCCCGAGGCTCGTCGCGGGCGCGGAAGGCGACCCCGCGCTTTACATCGACATCCGCGATCACAACAAGGCGGAGCGGGCGGTGCTCTTCGACGTCGGGAACATCGCGCGGCTTTCCCCTCCGGAGATCGCGAAACTCGACGCGGTGTTCATCAGCCACACGCACATGGATCACTTCGGCGGGTTCGACAAACTCCTCCGGAGCATGATAAACGAGGAAGGCGGCAAACGAATTACCCTCTACGGACCGCCCGGAATCATCCAGTGCGTCCGCGGACGAATCAGCGGCTACGTCTGGAACCTGATCGACGCGGAAGCGTTCGGTTTCGACATTTTCGAAATCCGTGGAGAGTCGCTGCTTCATCGCTCCGAGGAAGTTCTCGCGGACGAAATCAACGAGCGCGGTCTTCGCCTTGCGCCGAATGAACTCACGCACGAAGCTCTGGACGGCTCGCTGCACGCGCTTCGGGTCAGCGCCTCGATTTCGACCCATGCGAGCATCGTCGGCAACCCGAAGATCATCCGGCTCGAGACCGCGGCGGACTCGAACGGACTCGTGCACGAGATATTCAATTCCGACGGATACCGCGTCCAGATGACGCCGCTGTTCCACAAGATACCGTCGCTTTCGTACGCGATGATCCACGAGGACTACATCCACATAAACGCGAGCGAACTGCTAAGGCTCGAAATCCCGGACGGAATGTGGATCCGGACCCTCAAGGAAAAGGCTCAATCCGGCGAGGGCCTTGGCGAACTCCTGCCTTCGAACGTGTACGAGGTTTCATCGAAACACTCGATTAAATCGTATCAGGACGCGATGATGCGCCTTCTCGAGTTCTCTCCCGGCGAGCGGATCGCGTATTCGGTCGACTTTCTCTACTCGGAAGATTCGGAAAGCAGACTCGCGAAGCTCGCGAGCCGTGCGGACCTCTATTTCTGCGAGGGCTACTTCCAGGATGAGCACGAAGATCGCGCTACTGAAAAGTGCCACCTCACCGCGTCACAGGCGGGGCGGATCGCGAAAGCCGCGAACGTGAAGAACCTCGTGCTGTTCCACTTCAGCCCGCTGTGCATGGGACGGTTCAGCCAGAATCGGGACGAGGCGCGCAGACATCATCCGAGCGTGCATATCTATTCGTGAATAGTGGCGAGGGGGCGGATTTTTGATTGCAGATTTCAGATTGAATTCAACACTCGCCCCTCGCCCCTCGATCCTAATTTTCTAACTACTACTTTTGATTAGCGCGTTTGAGCTACGAACTTCTTAGCGGCGTCCAACTGAACGACAGGATCATCGGAGAGATGCTGCTCGGCGCGAAGACCTCAGTGCAGATCGCGACCG
>JANLHZ010000171.1 GCA_024653775.1 Planctomycetota bacterium
CGATTTACAAAAGCGACAACTCGCAAGCTCGCGGTCGCGCGCCAAAGATGTGCTTTGCGCAAAGGATGGCGGAAACAATTTCACAGCATCCCACGGGCAAGATGCCCGTGCCACGTGTTTCACCGAACCGATACCGAATTTCGTCAGTTTTGTCTGACTACTGACAACCGACTACTGACTACTATTTTTTTTAACTGAACCTTTTCAATTTCGCGGCGGTATCGTTAAACTGTCCGCCCGATTCAAGGAACCACAATTCTGGCGATTGGTGTAATTGGTAACACAGCGGATTCTGGCTCCGCCATTCAAGGTTCGAGTCCTTGATCGCCAGCAGGTAGTGATGATGGCCCCTTCGTCTAGCCAGGTCTAGGACACAGGGTTCTCATCCCTGCAACAGGGGTTCGAATCCCCTAGGGGTCATTTTCATTTCGGGTTCCAACGAGTCGGCAGTTCAAAAGATTAAGTGTTCTGGACAGTCACCACTTTTTAGTAATATTTTAAGGGGCCATAAAATAGAAATTATCGTGCAGGCAAAATATTACGAAAAAGTGGTGACTGTCCAGATACTCAGGGGGGGTAGCTCAGCTGGTAGAGCAGCAGACTGAAAATCTGCGTGTCGGCAGTTCAAATCTGCCCCTCCCCATTACGCTTCGAAGGTCAGGAATTGGAAATCAGGAATGACGGAAATTCCGTTCCATACTCCCTGACTCTCAACGTGCGCGGAAGACGGTGTACGAAAGCTCCTGGAAGATGCTTCCCGACGCTTCAACCTTCCGCATCCACTCGTGGTCGATCGGTTCGCTTCGCAGCAGGAACCGCTCGATCCGCAGGAAATTCGCAACGTGAGTTTTGAACCTCTTGTGCGCGTAAGGCACGACGGTATCGTTCGTCATTATGAACGCCCAGTCGCTCGACTGCGCAAGAAGCAGCTCCCGTCCCATCTGGTTCAGAAGTCGGTTTTCCTCGCCGGTCGGATTCTGAAAGCGGATTGCGTGGTGCGCCATCCTGCGTTCGATTTCGTGCTGGTGTCTGTAAATCCAGTCGTTGGTCTCGTTCAGCCAGACTCCGTGGTAGCCCTGATCGCCCCAGGTCGACGCGGACGGAACCCCCTCGCTGCACGGAAGGCCTTCGTTAATGTAGTCGATCGGACTGACGAGGCGAA
This sequence comes from Planctomycetota bacterium, assembly GCA_024653775.1. GTDB lineage: Bacteria > Planctomycetota > UBA8742 > JACQVU01 > JANLHZ01 > JANLHZ01. The sequence continues at coordinate 1,163 of JANLHZ010000171.1, forward strand.
TATCGCGGTACGTAGTACCCGCAAGTTCGAGCACGCTGTAAAGAAACTCCGGGCCTTCATACCACCAGTGCCCGAAAAGCTCCGCGTCGTAAGGTGAGAGCACCATCGGCGCGATCCTGAGCTTCCCGGAAAGATTTCGCGCCTGATCGATGCGATCCTGCAAAAACGAATGCGCGTGGGAGACTGTCTGCGCGAGCGCTTCCGACCGGCGGTAGACCTGCTTGTCGTGAAGCTGCACCTTCCCCGTCACTTTGTGGTACTTGATGCCGATGTTCCTTCGGACGCCGTCGGAATGCAGGTAAATTTTTATGTACTCGTAATCCGCCTCGTAGCCGAGGTCCTTGTAGAATTCGCGGTACGAGGGATGGCCCGGGTAGCCGTGGGTCGCGCTCCAGACGCTCGACGAACTTTCCGTGTCGCGGCCAATGCCGAAAGTGCCGTTCCCGCAGTGCATCGGCGCGTAGATTCCGTATCTCGGCGGGCGCGATCCGAAGAGTATTCCGTGGCTGTCGAGAAGGAAGAACCTTATTCCCAGCCGCCCGAGGTCTTCCTGGAGTCCCGGATAGAACGCGCACTCCGGAAGCCAGATCCCCCTTGGCGCCCGTCCGAAGTGCTTTTTGTAGTTTTCGACGCCGACGCCGAGCTGCGCGAGAGTCGCGCCCCGCATTCGAACGAATGGCAGAAACCCGTGCGTCGCGGCGCAGGTGATGATTTCTACGTGGCCGGAGTTCTGGAGGTCGCGATACGCGCCGAGGATGTTTCCGTCGTTTTCGGAGATGAAGAAGTCGCGGGTGCTATGGAATCGCTGGTAGTAATGGTGCGCGACATCCTCGTACTCTGTGCCTTTGGTGCGCTCGAGTTCGCTGGCGGAAAGCGAACAAAGCGCGTTGATGTGCCTGACGTACCGCGAACGCAAGACGTGGTCCGCGAGCATCTCGCACAGCGGCGGCGTCATCGAAAGCGTAACTCGAAACGGAATTCCCTGCGCGCGGAGCTTCCGGAAAAGGATAAGCTGCGGGACGTAACTCTCGGTGATCGCCTCGAAAAGCCAGTCTTCCTCGAGGAAGTCCGGATACTCCGGATGCTTCACCCACGGCAGATGCGTGTGAAGAACGAGACTCAGATAACACGATGTCGGCATACTCAAAGGGTATTAGTTCTAAGCACAGGCTTGCAGTCTTTGCACAAAATTTGTTGAAAGACGCGGCACAGGAGTCGGGTACGATATTACAAACCTGGAACCTTCCAGGCTTTCAAGTACAGGTCTTAGGAGGCTGAAAAGGAGAATCCGATGCTTCGCGAATCCGTCGTTTTTGTGCTCTGCGTTTCGATGTTCTCAGGCTGCTGCGCGAAAGAGCCAGCGCGCGACGTCGCTGGTTCGTTGGACCACGAACCAGGCGAATCCGCGGTCCGAGGCTCCGTAACCGTCAGCTTCCGCGGGCTTGACCAAAACAACCTCGACATCCACGACCAGTACACCATCCGCCTTAATGACGGCGAAGCGATCGAATTTGGCGAAGGCACGCCCGCGATAAGCGAAGGCGATAACGACGCCTGCTGGGACGACTATTCGTTCACGTTCGGGGCGCGTGACCTCGTCCGCGGCGAGAACACGCTCGAAATCACGCTGCTACCGTCGGGGGTGGAAGACAAAACCCGCGATAGCCATCTGAACTTCGACTGGTTCCGGCTCGAAACCTCCAGCGGCGAAGTGCTCGCGGACTTCGGGACGCGGGACAACTCGCAGGACGAATTCGACCGCGACACCTACGACCCCGTCGAGCCGCAGGTTGCGCTCGTCGATCTCACGAAGGATTTCGATCCGTCCGCGTTCCCCGCGAACCTCCAGGGTCCAAACTACGGCTCAGGCGAAAATGGCGCTGCCCGCGGCGATGACGACACGGGCTACTACCTCGTTCTGCGCGTCAAGTTCGATTACGCGGGAGAGTAACAGTGTCCACACGGTTCCCCTCTCCCTCCGGGAGCACACCTCGCGTGTCGGGCCGGGGTGAGGGCTTTATGACGTCGGGAAAATCTTTGTAGGAAACAAAGAAATCAGGTGTTAGTAATGCGGAGTTCACCCGCCGGGAAACGCTTTCCGCCACCGAACCTTTGGACCAGCGGAACGACCATCTCCACCATCAAATTCAGTTATATAAAATTTTTAATAAAAATTTGTGAGAGAGTATAACAACTGAATTTCGACAACCGAGGCGACACCGGCACAGTCGATTCAACTCTTCGCGGCTTTGCGGCTTTGCGCGAGACTCCTCACCGTACACACCATGAGTTGCGGGAGCGACGAGTATCTGTTCACGAATTCACACTAATCTGCACGAATATTTAATTCGTGAAAATTCGTGCAGATTAGTGAATTGCTGCTTTTTTCGAACGTGAAACGCTCCCCGCGATATTCGACACTGCCGCACTTGGCGGCTTGGCGTGAAGTACGGCAGTAGGGGCGCACTGCGTGCGCCCTTTGCGGACGAGACGTCCGCGGTCCCAGGCGCACTTCGCGCAAAAACGCGGAGAGGGGGGAATAAAAAAGGCGCGGACCGAAGCCCGCGCCCTTATTTGCAAAACGATTCAGGTGCCAGGCACTTCGAAAGTGACCGGCACCTCGTACTTAGTTGATTCCAAGCCACGCGCCGATGATGGGCGAGAGCTTGACGATGAGACCCGCGAACACGACGCTGACCATCGACATCAGCTTGATGAGGATGTTCAGCGAAGGACCGCTGGTGTCCTTGAACGGATCGCCTACGGTGTCGCCTACGACGGTCGCCTTGTGGGGCAGCGAGCCTTTCTTGTAGGGCTGTCCGGTCTTTTCGTCGATGAGGTTGCCGTTTTCGATGTTCTTCTTGGCGTTGTCCCAGGCGCCGCCCGCGTTCGCCATGAAGATCGCGACCGCGAATCCGGAGACGAGACCTCCCGCGAGAAGTCCCATCACTCCCGACACGCCGAGCACGAGTCCCACCGCGATCGGTACGACGACGGCCATCAGCGAAGGCACGATCATTTCGCGCTGCGCGCCCGCGGTCGAGATCGCGACGCAGTGCGCGTAGTTCGGAAGGTCTTCACCGTTAAAATGGACCTGGTCCTGCGGCCACGAGTCCGGATTGTAGGCCTCCTCGGCGGTCTTTCCGGTGCTGACGACGTACGCGCGGATCGCGGTGAACTGTCTTCGCACCTCGGTGATCATGCTCATCGCGGCTCTTCCGACGGCTTTCATCGTCATCGCGCAGAACGTAAAGACGAGAAGCACGCCGAAGAACATTCCGACGAGCACGTTCGGTCTCATCAGGTTGACATCGTAGAAGGTCATGAACTGCCCGAGTCTGGCGCGCGCCACGTTGATGATTCCGTAGCCCACTGGAACGTTGATTGTCACTTCCTCGCCTTTCTGGTCGAGTCCCGTAAACGGCGTGATTTCGCCCGTGGCGGTCGGGACGAGTTTCTCCTGCTCGAAAGTGATGTCCCGCGTCGATTCGCCGCGGATAACGAGAAATGACGTTACCTTGTCGAGCGGATAGACTTCTCCGGTTTTCTTGGCGTCATCCTGAACGTGCGCGAGACGAATCGGACTCTCTGGAGTTCCCTCGACGATGACCCAGGCTCCCACGCCGCCGTGGGTGGAGGCCGCGTCGCGGGCGTCGCGCTCCTGACCGATGCGGACTTCCTCGATGTACGCCGCGAGAAGCGCGAGCGCGGTGAGCGCCGCGGAACCGATGGCGAAACCCTTGCCCGTCGCGGCGGTGGTGTTTCCGAGCGAATCGAGCTGATCGGTCTTCTTCCGGACGGACGGATCGAGATGGCTCATTTCCGCGTTGCCGCCCGCGTTGTCCGCGATCGGACCGTAGGCGTCGGTGGCGAGCGTGATTCCGAGCGTGGCGAGCATTCCCACCGCGGCGAAACCTACTCCGTAAAGTCCGAGGATCGGATCGAGGGTCGCTTCGAATCCGCCCGCGAAACCGTAAGCGAGGATGGTTCCGATGCCCACGACGGAGATCGGAATCCAGGTGCTCATCATTCCTTCCGCGACCCCCGCGATGATGACGGTCGCTTCGCCTGTGATACCCGCCTTCGATATTCGCTGCGTCGGCGCGTACTCATACGCGGTGAAGTATTCGGTGAAGTAGCCGATTACGCATCCCGCGACGAGTCCGGTCAGAACGGATCCGAATATCCGAAGTCCAAGATTTCCCTCGAAGTTCGGAATATCGATCCCCTTGAAAACCCAGTCGAGAACGAAAAACGCCGCGACAGCGATTAGTCCCGAGCTTCCATAGATCGCGAGGCGCAGGCTCCAGAGGAGATCGTTCAGACTCGCGCCTTCCTTCGTGCGGACGAAGAACACTCCGACCACGCTGAGCAGGATTCCGACCGCCGCGAGAATGAGCGGCGCGAGCAGGAACCGGACAGCGACTCCGTCGCCCAGTTCCAGCATCTGCGCGGCGCTGACTCCGAGCGCAGCAGTGGCGAGAATCGAGCCGCAGTAGCTCTCGTAGAGGTCCGCGCCCATTCCCGCGACGTCGCCGACGTTATCGCCGACGTTGTCCGCGATGGTCGCGGGGTTGCGGGCGTCGTCCTCCGGAATCCCGGCTTCGACCTTTCCGACGAGGTCCGCTCCGACGTCCGCGGCTTTCGTGAAGATTCCGCCGCCTACGCGGGCGAACAGAGCCTGACTCGACGCGCCCATTCCGAAGCAGAGCATCGTCACGGTGATCTCGACGAGTCCCATTTCCGGGAAACCGAAGTAGAGCACGCCGAACCAGATGGCGATGTCGAGGAGTCCAAGGCCGACGACGGTAAGCCCCATCACCGCGCCCGAGCGGAACGCGATCTGAAGGCCCTGGTTGAGGCTCTTCTGCGCTCCCGCGGCGGTGCGGTTCGACGCCCAGGTCGCGGTGCGCATTCCGAAGAATCCCGCGAGACCGCTGAAGAACCCTCCCGTCAGGAACGCGAACGGCACCCAGCGCGACTGCGCGTCGAGTCCGAACGCGACGAACGCGAGGATCAGCGCGACGACGACGAAGAACACCGACACGACTTTGTACTGCTGTTTAAGGTACGCCATCGCTCCGGCTTGTACGTGGCCTGCAATCCTGATCATTCTCTCGTTGCCCGGGTCCTGCTGTTTCATCCACGAAAAGAAATACGCGGCGACGCCCAGCGCGATAACCGACGCGGTGAGCACGAACATCCAGGAATACTGCACCGGAAATGCGTTTTTCTCGGCGGTAGAAGCAGCGTCCTCCCCGAAAATGTTTGTCGCGCATATTAGTAACGCGCCGATTGTGAGGAGGCTTAATACTCCCAGTCGTCCCATGAAATGCGGGACGATGCCCTTGATTCGATTCAGCAACATCTCTGTGGTGCTCCTTTCCTGTTTACCTCTTGAACTTGGAATTCTTTTTTCTGGGGATTTGAAACCGAGATAATTTCTACCCACCCGGCTTTAGAGGCTGTAATTATTGGTCAAAACCCGGCAAATTCAAGGGCGCCGTCGATTTTTGATTTTCGATTTTTATTTTTTTGACTTCGCTTTTGCCGAGGAGACAACGAGATCAAGGTTCTGGTCCTCCGATCCACGAGACGTAAGTCATAATAGACCTGTATGCAAAGTCCTTTAATATTGCGTCTATCGACGCGGGGCTCAAGATTGGCCATTCTTGCGTCGAAATAACTAATGTAAGCTGAGTAATCGTCTGACAATAACATTCCGGGAATTATTGCCCTGCACGGATGCGCGGTGCCCCGGCTGTTATCACGCTATCCAAAGGTGAGTCTCAAGGATGGGACTTCGGATAAACACAAATTCCAGCGCGCTTTCGACCCTGTACCGTCTTTCGCAGACACAGGCGCGAATCGGGAAGTCCCTCGAAAAGCTAGGCACCTCACTCGGAATCAACCGCGCCGCGGACGATCCGTCCGGACTGACGATCAGCGAGCAGCTTCGCGCGCAGGTCGCGGGAGTGCGGGTGATGATCAAATCGACCCAACGCTCGATAAACATGATCCAGACCGCGGAGAGCGCTTTGAACGAAATCTCCGGGCTTCTTGTCGGCATGCGCGAGAAAGCCGTGAGCGCGGCGAACTCGGGAGGGTCCGGACGGGAACAACTCGAGGCGGAACAGTTCGTCATGGACAAGATGATCGCGTCCATCGACCGTATTTCGCAGACCACGAGATTCGGGAGCAAATCCCTTCTGAATGGCGCGCACCGCACCGAGACCGACACCACGGACGGCATCGAAAGCGTGATAATCCGCACCGCGAATTTCAATTACGAAACCACGCGCACCTTTAACGTAAGGGTTTTGCAGAACGCGGAAAAGGCGCAAATCGACGTCAGCGCGAACAATTCTGGTACGACCCGCCTTCGAATCACCGGAAACCTCGGAAGCGAAATCGTCACCGTCGAAGGCGCGCACACCGTCAGTCAGATGGAGGACATCGTCAACGATCTGAGCGCGTTCACCGGAGTCGACGCCGCGAACGGAAAATACCAGAGCCAGACGTACGGCTCGAAGTCGTTCGTCCGTGTAGAACTCGTCAGCGGCGACGATTACGCCGGGCCGGACGACGCGCAGGACTACGGCAAGGACGTTATCGCGTTCGTAGGCGGCTCGCTCGCCCAAGGCGACGGTCTCAAAGCCACGGTTTCGTCGAGCCAGTTCGACGGCGACGTCTACTTCGCGCCGGGCGCGTCGTACCTCCAGCAAATCCAGCTTACGAAACACACGATCGAACTAAACCCCGGACTCGGCCCGAACGCGATCACTATCGCGCTTCCGTCGCTTAGCGCCGGAAATCTGGGGCACGTGACTTCGACGCGTCAGAGTCTTCCGGACGTGAGCACATCCATCCCCGCGACGAACTCCGGCTCGAACTCCGGCCCAGGCCAAGGCGAAGGCGTGCTCACGCTCAATAACATCCCCGCGGACCTGAACGGCGCAACCTACGGCGCGTACCTTCTCGTCCCGAGCGACAACTACACCATCGACTTCAGCTTCGACAACAGCGAAGCAGGCGTGAATCTCGACGGCGCAACGCTTTCCATCACCGCGGACAGGACCGTAAACGGCGTCGCAGCCGGGGGGAACCTTGTGACTGTGCCTCCCGTCTACGCGAGCGATACAGACAGCTTCAGCCTCGCGGTGACTGCGAGCGACGGAGGGACGATCAAACTCACCGCTTCAATCAGCGACACGAACGGCGATCTCGTGGCGGAGCGCACATACACCTACAGCTCGAAAGCCGCGACGGCGTCCGATACTCCGTTCGAAGACCTTCCGGGCGCGTCACAGGATTTCCGGCTCGTGTTCGACCGCGACCAGGTGAATATAAACATCGGCGCCGCGACCATCGCGGCAGGCGCCAACGGCGAGGAAGACTTCTTCGAGGACCTCCAGCTATGGGGACTCCGCAGCGCGGGAGGCGACGCCGCGGACGCAAGCGCGCTCGCCCAGATCAAGACCGCGATTTTTGGCAAGCTGAACACGTTCTACGCCGGGGCGAACGTCAACTTCGGCGAAGAGACGATGGCGAACGTCACCGCGGACTGGGGCGCGACGGAGTACGATTCACAGGGCGGAGGCTCCGACCCCGGCTACAGCACGATGGCCGTCGGGGGCGCGAGGCTCGTCAGCGGCGCGGTCGATTCGTCCAGCTACGTCATCGGCTACGCCCAGACAGACCCCGGCGCGAACAACCTTCAGAACAACAACACGGCGGAAATCCTGGGAGTGTTCCCGGCGCGATTGTTCCAGCTCGAAAAAAGTTTCAATGACGCTGCGTTTCGGGCGATCTTCGACGAGTTCGCGCCGAGCCTGGGAGGCACCGCCATAGGCGAATGGACCTCGCTTGGAGGAGTGACGGATAACGATCTGCTTACGGGGACTCCGCCCGGCGCGCCGGACGAAACCGCGAGACTAAGCGCGTTGAACTCCGCGATTCAGGCGTACGCGAACGCCGCGGGCGCGATCATCGCCCACGAGGTCGGGCACTCCCTCGGACTCGTCCCGAACGGTGCGCCTCCAAAGGGATTCTTCGGAGAATCGAGCGATTTCAGCGGCTCGACCTCCGCGCACCTGAATTACAACTCGAACGGCATCGTCGGAGTGATGAATCCGAGCGCGTCATGGAGCGCGATGCAGGGAACCGCGATTCAGTTCAATCCTCTCGACAAGGCGTACTTGCAGGGGAAGCTCCTTTTCAACCAGAGCTATACCGAGGGCGCGCTTCCGCTCTTCGCTAATTACGAATGGAACGCGTTCCAGACCGGCGCGCCGAAACTCGCGGCAAGCGAAACGTCTCTCGCCGACCTCGACTATCAAACCGCGCTCGCGGAAGGCGTCTCAGGAAGTCTCTCGGACCTGAAATCCGGCGGCCAGTACAACATCTTGGACGATCCGTACAGCGCCATGTCGATCATCGACGAGGCGCTTTCGCAGGTGAACGCGCTCCGCGGATTCCTCGGCGGACTGACGAGCAAGCTCCTCCAGCCGATGATCGAGTCGCAGACGGTCCACGCGGAAAACCTCACGAAGAGCGAAAGCACGATCCGCGATCTCGACTACGCGGCGGAGGCGACGAACCTCGTCAAGCAGCAGGTGCTGTTCCAGTCGAGCGTAAGCATACTTCAGCAGGCGAATCTGATCCCGCAGACGGTGCTTTCGCTGCTCGGATAAAAGCATACGTTTTATTCGTACCGTCTACGAATTATTTGTAAGGCCGTGTGTGTTCGAAGAACCAAGTCCCTATTTTTGACGCATTTGGAGCGATGAACGTAAGTTCAGCTTTGGGATGCTCTGCGTCGATGAAACGTCTTTGCTACCTCTCCGAACTCTCCGGCGCGTTCTGCCCCGCGGCAGGGTTCGGAGCCTGCGCGTCCTGCGGGCCCGGTTCGTTTTCGCCAGCGGGTGGTTCCTCAGGCGACTGCTCCGAAGAGTCCGTTTCCTCCTGCGCGTCCGCGGCGTTTCCATCGTCCTGCGGCTCCGACTCCTCCGCCCGTGCGACGCGATCGACCGCGCCAATCGCTCGGCGCTCCGGACCATCCCAGCCGTAGTGTCTCGCGCGGACGCTGGTCGTCTCCGCGCGACCGCCTTCGACCATTCCGAAAATGAGGTCGAGGTTTTCGAATCTCATTCCCTGGAATTTCGCCTGCACGAATAGCCCTCCTTCATTCGAAACGTAAATCGGCCGCGGCGGGTTTTGATCCTGGTTCGTAGTATCAGTCTGCGCGGCCTGCTCGGAAAGCTCCGCGATTTCTTCCTCGCTCCGCAGGAACGCTTTCCGCATATAATCTTCGAGGCCGTCGTTTTCGAAGGTCATCACGCCGTTCCCGATTTCCGCGGCGCGGAGTTTTTCGATGAAATCGAGGAAGATCTGGTTAGTGCGAAGGTTGTTAAGATCGCCGTCCTCCATAATCCAGTCGATCTCGCGATAACCCGAGTTCACAGCCCGTTTCAGGTACGCGACCGCGAGTTCCGGCCTTCCGCTCTTCGAATACGCGCACGCCATGTTGAAAAACGTAATCCGCGGCGAACTCGTCCCGGGATCAAGCTCGAGAATCATCGAACGGAACGTCTCTATGGCTTTGCGATACTCCCCGATGTGGAGGTAAATCCGCGCGAGTTCGTCGTTCGAGCTGGCGCCGCCCATCCCCGCCATACGCATATCCTGGGCACCGCGGGAAATCAGCGCCTGAATGAGTTCCTGGACTTGACCTTCGCTTCCGTGGCGATACAGCGAGCACGCGATCGCACGGACAAGCGGTCCTCCACCGCTCGAGTACCTACCGGTGCTGTACATCCGCCAGCAGTTTTCAAGCTCCGGAAGCGCAGCCTCGTGGCGGACGTCCCCAAGCGCCTCCGCCGCCGCGACCATGAGACCATCGGCAGAAAAGGTGAATTCGCGCCGCACTATCTTCCCAAGAATTTCCGCTGAAATTTCCCCGAACTTTGCCGCCTCCGCGAACTGGTATTCGAACGTTCCCCTGGAAGCCCCGAGCGGATTCAGACGACTTTCGAGCGCCGCGACGACGATCTCGACCGCGATTCCGTAAACTTCTTCGCGGTACTGGTAGCCATCCGCGCGGAGCCGGTTTTCGATAACCACGTGCCCTCGATGCCCGGAAACCGAAAGACTCCTCCCGGCTTCGTACCGGACCCAGCGGTTCGAGTCGTCGAGGAAGGCGTCGAGGAAGGAGTATTTCCCCCCGTCGTTCCAGTTTTCGACGACCTTGATTATCGCCATCTTTTCGCGGACGTTCGCCTCTCCCGCGATCTGCTCCAGCACGGGCGCGTAAGCCGAAATGTTCGCGCGCAGTTCCCGTTCGGCCTCCAGCCGTTCGTGAAAGAACGGACTCGCCGAGAAAACCCGCAGCAGGTCGCGGACCTTAGCCTCCACACCATTCGAGTCTGTGGCCTGTCCGTCCTGAGCGTCCCCACCCGGAACGCCCCCACCCGGAACGCCCCTGCGAGGAACGACCTCCGCGTTCGCAGTTCCAGCAAAGGAGAGCGTGACGATGAGGCACAGTACGAATCTGATAATGGATCGCGCGTTCATCGAAGTTCTTTCCGGAAGTGTTTTATAGAGTATAAATCGAGGATTCAAAAACATGAAGAACTTTTCTGCCTCGAGTCGGCATTTCGAACGATTTTTTGGACTCCGGATTCATTTAGTCCCGCGAGCCACGGGGATTTACGAGGCAAAAAATTATTTCTTCCTCGAGAATTCCGCCCAGCCGATCAGGTCGGAGACCTGCTTCCCCTTGCCCGGATAAACCGCGCGTCGGGTTATCGGGAAGCTGAGCCAGTGGGAGTGGTCTTTTCTCGGGAGTTTCAGTTCGTGTGCGTCGTTATCCGAGATCGCGCCGCCCGTGATTCCGCGGAACCCGATTCCCCACCCTATCGGGATAACGAAACTTCCCTCCGGCAGTTTCGCGATTCGATCCCTCAGCGCGGCGCAGCGTCTTTCGAGGCTTTCAGCGCCCGCGAGTTTGTAGAAATGCTCTTCGAGGGTCAGCAGCTCGCTCGAATGATAATTTATCGCCTTCGGGAGGTTCTCCGGCTCGATCGCCGCGCGGGAGTCCCTTGGCGGATCGAAGCGATGGCCCTTCTTTCCGGATGTATCTATGAGGAACTTGTCCAGAGTGAGGCGCACTTCGAGCTGCGCGCCCTTCGAAAGCGCCTCGAGGAACGTTCCGTCCGCGTCGAAAGGATCTCGCACCGAACGATCCCGCTTTTTGAAAACGTGTCCCCGGTATGACCCGTCCGGCTGCCCCTGCCTCAGCAGCACGGTGTGGACAAGCGACATCCTCGAAGCGTCGGTCGCAGACGCGTCGCTGACCCTGATCGCCCGCGTAACGCGCGAAAGATTCTCGCGATCGCTGACTCCCGATTGCCCGAGGTAGTGGGCGAGTAGATCGTGATGGCCGCGCGCATGTATCAGCCTGCGCAGCGGATCTTCGTCCTCCGCCTGGAACTTTTCCAGTCGTTCGAGATAGCCGAGAATCGCCGTCGTAAGCGCGCCCTTGATGCTCGATCCGGGAATCACGGGTCTCTGGAAAATGTCTTTCTGCTGCTCGCGGACTTCCTCGCCCCGGGCGATTCCTTCCGTGTCCGTGGGGCAGTAATACGTCGAAATCGACTTCGGCGGAACCCTCATGGCCTGAAAGAAATCTTCGTATGTGTTGAACGGATTCGAAAGGAACTCTTCTAGCGGCATGTTCATTTTTTTGAACGCCATGCTCGCTTGACTCGAAACTTCCGCAAGCTTACGCGGGTCGATTCGATAATAGTTGCTTCCGACGATCACGTATTCCGACGGCGCGAGCGCTTTGCCTGTGCCGACATGCACGGGAGTCAGGCACGTCATCCTGTATTCGAGCGTCGTGTGCAGCGCGGCCTTCGTCGTCATTTCGTGAACTCCTTCGCGTGAAGCGAAAGGAAGACCGCGTATCCGCTTCGATATACCCGGTGTTCGAGATAATGCGTGCTCTCCGACGGCGCAAGAACCTCCTTCATCGCGCCCTCGATTCCCGCCCCGTGGATGACGCTTCCTTCCATGATCGCTCGCACAGGCCTTGCGGGATACGCTCCCGCGCCCTGCTGCGTTACGTACGAAAGCCTCCTCTCGATGCGTATTCGGTTCACGTCGTCGATGAGACTCAGGAATTCATTTTCTGTCGGAATCAGCAGCGAAAGCAGGAGCTTCGGGCCGTCCGATTTTTCGAGGGCGTATTCGCTCGCGCTTTCGATTTCGAACCGCCCCCGGCCAAGCTTCCCGCGACCGCCGATTCCGGTTTCGCCGAGGGCTTCGAGCACGACCTCGACCTTCTTTCTGACGTCGTCGTCCTTGAATCCCGCGAGGAAATGAAAGTCGATTCCCGCCGCGAAAAGATCGTAACTGACGAAGTTGCGCATCCCTCCGCCGAAGCGACCTTCGAGGCCCCCCGTCACGGGTTCGACGGTGATCCGCGCGTCTAAGTGCTCTTCGCGAAATTCGTCCTTCGAAAGCAGCATCGTCATCCCCGCGCCTGGAGTCAGGCCTGCGTCATCTTCCCGCGTCCCGCCCGCAAGGACGCTTTCGCTGACGTACGCAATTTCGTCCCTCATCGAAACCGGGGCGGGAAAAAACAGCACGTTTCCAAGCCTCGGGAACACAGAGCTGAAAATCGCGTGCCTTCCGCCGAGAATATCGCCGACTTCATTACCCGTAACGATTTCGTAAAGCGCGCATACCGCGGAAAACAGCGTGTCCGACCTGGGCAGAGGCTGAGCTATGTCGCTGACGCTGAGCGGAGATGTAAGTCTTATTTTGTAGCTGTAGAATTTCACGGGGTAGTGGTCAGTGGTAAGAAACTCTTAACTCTTAACTCTTAACTCTCCGCCGACGGCTCATCCTTTTTCTCGGCGTTCTCCGCCTCGGCTGCGCCCTCGGCTTCCGTGGATTCAGTGGGAGTCGCTTCCGCCGGTGCCTCCGGAGTCTCTTCCGCTGCTTCTGCCGGCTCGTCCTTCTCATCTGCGGAATGATCTTCCTGCGCCTGGGGGCGCGCGCTCTCCTTGACTTTCACGTTCCGAAGATGATGTTCGAGCGCCTTGTCCGCGTCGACTCCGAGCAGCGCGAGACTATCTTTACAGGCGCTTAGCTGCTTCGGGATTTCGACTCTCGTGAACGCCGTCAGCCCGCCTCCCGTGCGGTAATCGTCCACCGACTTGTGAAGCAGCGGAAGCAGGTGGAACTTCACCCGGCCGTAGCCGCGGGTGCCAGAACTTCCGATGAAATCGTCCTCGATCATCGCGAGCGCGAAGAAAATCGATTCGAGGAGGTCCTTTGCGCTGTCCTGCCTGCCGTCGATCGTGTAGAGCGAAAGAATCCAGTCGATCGAGAACACCGCGCCCGCCGGGACGCGCTCGATGTGCCGAAGCGTGCCCGCGGTCTGACTGGTGACTCGGTCGAGGCTGACCTCCGCCTTTACCTCCGCGTACGGAAGGTCCAGCCCGACGCCGCGGGTGTCGATGAACTCCGCGTTTTCGAGCAATCCGTCGCTGACGGAAAGCCGCGCCTGGTTGAACTTCCGCGCCTTCGGGTCAGCGGGCGCGCCGAACAGCGCGACGACCGACTTCCCGATCTCCGTCTGCGGCTCGAGGGTCTGTATCGGACCCGCGAAGCTCCGCCCGTGGGACGAGTACTCTCCCGCGCTCTTTTCCATCAGCGCGCGCATCTTGCCCTTTAAGCTCGATGCGGGAATGTACGGCTCGAGCGTAATCGGGTTGCGCACGATTGTTTTGTCGAGTCCGGTGTACGCGAACGCCGACCCTGCGCCGCCTATGGAGGTGCCGGTCATGATCTCGATGAATCCTCTGATGAAGATTTTTCCGGTGAGTCTGCTTTTCATTGTGTCCCCGATCTTGTCGGTAAGAGAATTGAAGCGCCAATGCGCCGCGGAAGGCCCTGATTCAAATGAATCGATGAACGTAACATTCTGAACCCTTGCGCGGCTGCGCGCAACAGCCTGTATTCGTTTTATTCCGAAGCCCTGGATCGCCGCCGTCCGCCATTTCCGGAATGCGACTTCGGACCGAGCGAGCCGCCGCATGCAAATACATTATTGTCGATTACATTGTTTCGCTATCGCTCATGGGCGTTTTTTGCGGCTATTTTTCTCTCTGTTAACTCTGTGTCCTCTGTGGTTAAATATAATCAAAAATCATCATTCGAAAATCAAAAATAGGAACTCCAATGACCGCCACCGATCCCGTACTCGTCTCGATCATCTCCCGCGCGCTCAAAGCGATCACCGACGAAATGAGCATCACGATGGAAAAAACCGCCCGCTCGCCGATTCTGTGCGAGGCAAAGGATTACGTCACAGGTCTCTACGACGAGGAAGGCAGGATGCTCGAACAGACCGAGAACCTGCCGATCCTGAGCTTTTCGCTGTCGCCCGTCTGTCAGATGATAAAGAAGAAGTACGAAGGAAATCTCTTCGAGAATGACGTCATCTTCCATAACGACGTCTTTTCCCTCGGTAACCAAAACAACGACGTCGCCGCGTTCAAACCAATCTTCGTCGATGGCGTCCACGTCGGATTCAGCGCCACGAAAGGGCATCAGGCCGACATAGGCGGCGCCGTCCGCGGCGGATACAACCCGAACGCTACGGAAGTCTTCGAGGAAGCCATCCGCATCCCCGCGGTGAAGGTCTTCGAGAAAGGCAAAATCCGCAAGGACGTCTGGGATCTTATTTTCGCCAACATCCGCCTGAAGATCGTCGAGGAGGACATGCGCGCGGAAATCGGCGCCTGCACCATAGGCGAGCGCAGGCTCGTGTCGCTCATCAAAAAGTACGGCATCGAGAGCTTCCGCGCCCACAAGGAGGCGCTTTTCGACGCCACGCAGAAGATGATGGAGAACGAAATCCGCACCATCCCGGAGGGCACTTACCAAGGCGAGGCAAACGTCTACTACGACGGAAAGAACGAGGGAAGCGTCTACACCATCCGCGTCACGATCATCGTGAAGGACTCTCGCGTGATTTTCGACTTCAGCAAAACCGACGCGCAGACAAACGGCTTCGTCAACGGCACCTACACCTCGAGCGCGTCGGCGGTGGTGCTCACGTTCCTGCAGATGGTCAACCCGAACATGCCCCATAACGACGGCATGATCCGTCCGCTGACGATCGACATTCCCGCGGGCACGATCCTGAACGCCGCGTATCCGAAGGCGACCACGTTCGGGAACCACCTCTGCCCGCCAATTGCGGACGCGATCATCCGCGCGCTCTCGCCCGTGATTCCGGATCGCGTCAGCGCAGGCTGGAACCAGCTCCTCTGCTCGCTCACCACTGGCCCAGACCCGCGCAGGGACGAGCCTTACGTCGATATCGGCTTTATTGGGCTTAAGGGCGGCTCCGGAGCGCTCGCGGACGTCGACGGCTACGACCACATCGGGATGATCGACGCTTCGGGAGGCGTTCTCGACCAGGATTACGAAATGTTCGAACACACGACGCCTCATTTGCTCATCAAGCACGAATACTGGACCGACTCCGCGGGCCCGGGCAAGCACCGCGGCGGCCTCGGCGTCGAGACGCGCTTCATAATCGGAAGCGACGAAACGCAAGTAGTCACCTTCGGCGATGGCGACGTGGAAGGCGCGTTCGGCCTCGATGGCGGGAAAGGCAGCACGCTAAACAGTATCGAACTGAAATACCCGGACGGACGGACCGAGAAACTCCTTTCGAAGGATTTGATCAAAAACGTCCCCAAGGGCACCGAATACATCCAGTTCGCCGGCGGCGGCGGCGGCCACGGCGACCCGAAACTCCGCGATAGAAAAAAACTCGCGGAAGAAGTCAAAGGCGGGATCATCTCGAAAGAATCCGCGAAACAAGACTACGGAATGTGAATCCTCCTCACTGGGATAGAATTACATTGGTGGCATTCAACGATGAAAAAACTGCGAATCTATACAGATACCTCTGTTATCGGAGGCTGTCTCGACGACGAATTTGAAGAAGCGTCTCTGAGGCTTTTTGAGTGTTTCAGAAGCGGCCTATTCACAATCGTCATTTCAGACCTCACGGAAATCGAGCTTCTCGGCGCTCCGACTGAGGTGAGGAAGATACTTGACGACCTTCCAGAATCGGCAAAGGAGACGCTCGAGTTCACGGCTGAATGTAAGGAACTGGCAGATCGGTATATTTCTGAAGGAGTCATTGTAGAAAGCAAAAGGATGGACGCGCAGCACATCGCCACTGCGACGGTTCATAAAGCGGATGTTTTGGTTAGCTGGAACTTCAGGCATATTGTAAACTTGGGTAGGATTCACGGGTACAACGCGGTGAATATGAAGCTGGGTTATCCGGTGCTCGACATTAGAAGTCCGTGGGAGACGCTTATTTATGAAGAAGACTGAGAAAACATTCGATGCGGTGAAGTCCATGCGCGAAATTAGGGACAACCTGAGCGCTAAAATCAAAAACATGAGCTTCGAACAGCAAAAAAAATACTTCGCTGAACTAAGAAAATCGGGACGTTCAAAATGAACAAAACGACCCGAAACTCCGCGAACGCAAAAACTCGCATTCGTTCATTCGTACGGCATTGCCTTGACCAAACACGGTGCTTGGACTACACTTTGATTGGTTATTAAAAGGAGCAACTGAATGGAAATCATAGAGGCGGAAGTTATCGATTCTACGCATCTGGAACTTAAGTCACCCTTGAATGCCCCGAAAGGATCGAGGATCAGGATTTCCGTCTCCGATTCGGACGAAGAATGGTACAAGTTGTCCTTGCAAGGACTCGAACGGGCATACGGACCGGATGAACCCGAGTATTCCGTCGATATGATCAAATCTATTAATCCGGACTGCTAAAAATGAACGAAGGCGACATCCCGCTTGCGCCAATCCAGCAATCGGACGGACGTGTAAAAAATCGCCCGGTTGTTGCGCTTCGAAAATTTCCGCCATTTGGCGATATTCTCGTTTGCGGCGTCAGCACACAGTTGAATCAGCAGGTTCCAGGCTTTGACGACTCGATTTCAACAAGCGATCCAGACTATTCGCAAAGCGGGCTTGTTTCGGATTCGATTATCCGCTTGGGTTTTCTCGCGGTTATCCCGGTAAAGACTGTTCTCGGCGGCATTGGTTCCATTTCTCCAGTGCGTCATGAAAAACTGCTCAAGCGACTATCGAAATTTCTGACAGAGAATATCCCCTGAGCGATAGCGAAACAACGTAATCAATAATTAAAAATAGCCACAAAGAACGCAGAGAACACAGATTTTATGGAAG
Source organism: Planctomycetota bacterium (assembly GCA_024653775.1). Taxonomy (GTDB): domain Bacteria; phylum Planctomycetota; class UBA8742; order JACQVU01; family JANLHZ01; genus JANLHZ01. Next base: position 18,477 of record JANLHZ010000171.1, read on the forward strand.
CTATTTTTCAAATGACTAGATTCGAAAACCTAACCGAACAGCAGCTAACCAGAACCTTAAGTTATGCAGGATTTATTCTGCTATCATATGAGCTGGTAAAAAGATTGCTCGTTTCCCCAATCAAGGCATTCTATTGGAATACGACATTCGGAGACGATTCCTATTTTAAGTCTTACGAAGAAGATGTGCTTACCCGGCATAAAACAGAATTTGAAGCATGTTTGCTATACCTTCGAGACTTTATGAAAGCCTTGAATTCTGATGATGTGCTTACGATTCAAGGTCTTCGGGAGCATAGAAATAAAATAGCCCATGAGTTACCGGATCTTTTGGAAATTGACCTGACGCAGTATCGTGGTTTGCTTGAGAAGGTCGACATTGCACTATTTAAACTGAGCAACTATCGGACTATAATGGAAATTGGTGCAGATCCTGAATTCCAAGACGTTGGAATAGATTGGAATACGACCTACGGTTTAGAATATATGATGTTCAAAGAGATCGTGAGTAAGGTCAAAGCGATTCAAGGAGAAATGGATTGCGGCTTTTAACATACACTTTGACATTTGCATTTTCTAATCCGTGTCCATCTGTGTTCATCTGTGTGAATTTGTGGATAAATAAGTAGGGAGAAGGGAGCAGGAGACAGATATTTTCTCTGTGACCTCTGTGTTCTCTGTGGTTTAGTTTTCGATTATGTTGCTTCGCTACCGCTCAGGGGGTTAAAATTCTGTCGCTACGCCGGTCGTGGTGGTATAATCTCTTTCGTTCAAAACCTTATTGCTTGTTCTGTGGTCATAGGGGTGCGATGGCGCTCGTGCGATTTACAGCGAATTTGCAGCAGCATCTTGCCTGTCCCGAGGTTTATGCCGAAGGGGGGACGGTGATCGAAGTGCTCGAAAGCGCGTTCAGGGAAAATCCGCGCGTTCGCGGGTACGTGCTCGACGATCGGGGGGTGCTCCGGAGGCACATGACCGTTTTCGTGAACGGTTCGAACATCCGCGATCGCGAAAAGCTGAGCGATCCCGTTCCCGATGGCGCAGAGGTTTACGTTATGCAGGCTTTATCAGGAGGGTGAAAACGAGCGTGCCAGTCACTTCAAAGTGCCTGGCACGTGTATTCAGATACAGAAAATTCGTGCAGTGGTATGGCTAACAAGACGTGCCGGGCACATTCAAAGTGACCGGCACGTGCAATTTTGAAAGGACCAACATGTCAGATCGAATTCTCGCGGCTACACGTAAAGGACTTTTTACAATCGAACGCGCCAGCTCCGGCTGGAAGATCGCCAACGCGCAGTTCCTCGGCTCGACCGCCGGACTGGTTCACCGCGACGAGCGCTCAGGCGAGCTATACGTAGCACTCGGGCACGGGCACTTCGGCGCGAAGCTGCACAAGTCGACCGACGACGGCAAAACGTGGGTGGAAATCGAATCTCCCAAGTATCCGGAGAAGCCGGAGGGCGAGGAAGACAAGGACGGGATGGGCCGGGACATCAAGTGGGCGACGGAAGCTATTTGGGCAATGGCGAGCGGAGGCGCGGACCAGCCCGGACTGCTGTGGGCGGGGACGATTCCCGGCGGGCTGTTTCGCTCGCAGGACGCTGGCGCGAGCTGGGAGCTTATGCGCAACCTTTGGGACAATCCGCTTCGCAAGGAATGGTTCGGCGGCGGCGCGGAGGGCGCGGGCATCCACACGATTTGCGTCGATCCGCGGGATTCGAAGCACGTCGTGATCGCGGTTTCCTGCGGCGGCGTATGGGCGACGTCCGACGGGGGCGAAAGCTGGGAACTCCGCGGCGAGGGAATGCGCGCGGAATTCATGCCCGAGGACAAGATCCACTATCCGAACACGCAGGACGCGCACCAGATCGCAATGTGCCGCGCGAATCCGGATACGATCTGGCTGCAGCACCACAACGGGATTTTCCTTTCCCGCGACGCCGGGCGGAACTTCACGGAGATCGCGAATGTGCAGCCGAGCGTGTTCGGCTTCGGGGTGGCGGTGCATCCGAACGATCCGAACCGCGCGTGGTTCGTCCCGGCGCGCAAGGACGAATACCGCTACGCGTGCGAAGGGCAGGTGGTCGTGACGCGCACCCGCGACGGCGGCAAGAGCTTCGAGGTTCTGCGGGAGGGGCTCCCGCAGGAGCACGCGTACGATATCACGTACCGCCATGCGCTAGCGATCGACGACTCGGGCGATCGTCTTGCGTTCGGAACGACGACGGGCAGTCTTTGGGTCACTGAAAACCAGGGCGATTCGTGGCATACCGTCGGCGAACACCTGCCGCCGGTGTACTGCGTGAGGTTTGCGTAGGATCGAGGGTGTAGGGAATGCCCCTCACCAGCGCTTCGGGTGCCATTTCCCGACTTTCGATTACCCCCAAATCTTGTTCGGCTTTGGAGTGCTCCGCGTCTGGGAGTGCAGATGTCCCGTCTGCGCATTATCTTTTGTTGTAGGCGAGACGCCTACAGTCCCGTGGCAAACGTCCCCGCATTTTTGAAAATGCCGGGGACATGGTTCACCGAACGTTCACTGATAATCGTACATTAAATTCGTAGACGGCACGAATATAATGTTCATCGCGATTACGGCGAAGGCGGGCTGAACCGAAGAACGCGGTTGTTCTTCGAATCCGATACCCACATCGTTCCGGAGTAGATCGTGACGTCTGCCGGAGTGTTGAAGTTGTTCTGAGCCGCGGCGTCGCCTTCGCCCGTGGCGACCGGGCTTGCCGGGGCGGAAACCATATCCGCGAAACCGAGCACGTTTTGCGCTGGCTGGAGATCGATCGACGGAACCACCGCGTAGATCATAACTCTGTGGTTTCCAGTGTCGGCAATCGCGAGGTGGGTACCGTCTGAGCCGACGCCCCAGGGCTGGAACAGATAGTAGCTTGTGTCGAGTCCGGTCGATCCGGTCTTGTTCGCGGTGGTTTCGACCGGGGGATTTTCCTTCGCGCTTGGCGACGCCTGCCCGATGACGGTGTTGGCGCTTCGCGAGGAGGTTGGAGCCGGGTTCCAGATGAGGAGGCGGTTGTTCGCCGAATCTGCAACGAACAGACGTGAGCCGTCGGTCGCGATCTGGTGCGGATCCTGGAAGACCGATCCGCTGAGGCCGCTGAGCAGTCCTCCGTTCGCCGCGGCCATGCCCCAGTCGTCCTGACCGATCTGGAAGTCGGGCATGATCGGAGTGGGTAACTGCGTCGACATATCTGCGTTGACGATGTTGACGATGTTGTACCCGACGACGCGGTTGTTGCCCTTGTCGCAGACGTATACCCAGTCGCCGATGCGGACGACGCTATACGGCTGGTTCAGATCGCCTTTGTCCGAGGTCGCAAGCCCGACAAGCTGGAGATCGTTCGTTCCGAGGGCCCACTTCGCGGCCGCGCCGTTGATGTCGGGAACGCCGTCCCAGATCATTACGCGGTTGTTCGCGGTGTCGGCAACGTAGAGGTAGCTGCCGTCGAAGTAGACGCCGTTCGGGTTCGAAAGTCCGCTCGTTCCAGCGACGACGCGGCCGTTAAGCTGCGCGTTAGAGCCGCGGTTGGCGGTGGTCTGCGAGAAATCGTTCTGTCCGAGGACGAGCGCGTCGACGTTCTTGTCGAAGTTTTCGACGACGTTCGCCGTCGGGAGGTTCCTGAAGATCACGACGCGGTGCTGCTGGCTGTCGGCGATGATGAGCCTGACTCCGTCGGAATAAATTCCGGTTGGGAAGTTGAGCTTGCTCTTGGGCGCGGTTCCCGGGCTGTCGCCGTAGCCGGTGACGTAGTCGGGCTGGCCTACGACCTGATCCGCGTTCATTCCGTTGGTGACCGGCTCGTTGTTGACGGAGATGAGCAGCGCGGAATCCGTTCCGATCGGAGAAACCGCCGGCTTGATCGCGTAGTTGAAGTTTTGTGCGCCTGTGATGAGTCCTTCGTTCAGTGCGCTGGGCGGGGTGCCGTTGTTCGCGGCGATGATCCGGATTTCGATGTTCGAGCCGGCGTTGATGTACCCGTGAACGACCGAAGTTCCGGGCGTGCCGACGGACGCGGCGGGACCGAAGGTGCATCCACCGAAGTCGGTGATCGTATCCCACACGAAGACGTGCTCGACGCCGCCGCCGGGAGCCGCGTTCAGCCCGGTGGTTCCCTGACTTCCGACGTCTACCGCTTCAGTCATATCGAACCAGCCGTTCGCGTCGACATTCGGGCTTTGGAGGTCGTAGGCGCCGCCGACGTCACGCCACTGCGGGCGGATGGAGATGTTGTCGATTCCGGAGTGCGAGGTCTGAGTGAGCGTGTAGCGAATGCGGACGTTTCCGCGGTAGGCCTGCCCGTTCGTCGGCGTGACAAACGCGATCACCGGAGCGGAGGGCACAAGGCTCAGCACTGTGATCGAAAATTCCCGCATCGAGGAAAGTCCGGTAGTCGGTTCGTCCAGACGGAGCGTGAAGCTGTACACGTCCGGATCGGCGATGACCGCGGCGTTCGCGGTGTCGAGGCCGATTTCGAAAGTCGCGCGTCCGTCCCCGTCGGGATCGTAAATGTCGAAGGTGATCAATCCTTCGGAGTTCGCCGCGACCTCCTGCAAGGTCGGCGTGAGCGAATCCGAATACGCATAGAACGCGAGCCCCTGCGGCAGCCTTCCTGAGATCACGGTCGCGGTGATCGGAAAGCGCGCGCTCAGCACGGTGATGACCCCCGTGTAGCTAGGCGCGGAACCCGTGCCAGACGCCTTGAACGCTATTGGCAGGCTAGAAGTTTCGAACGAAGGCGCACCCGCGTCGACCTGAACCACCGACGCGTCGAGAAACTTGGTCTCGTCGCCTGTATTGCAGGCAATGGTTGTAAGCAGCGCCGTGAGCGCAAGCAGAATCAGCGGAAAGGCTCCAAAGCCTTGGTGTTTCGCGCTGGACTTCAATACTTTTCTGATAGCCATTCTCGTGCCTCCCGATATATTTTGCTTTTGCGGTATTTACTTTTTCGAATTTCTCTCAGGAAAAAAGCGTGGCAACCATGTTACCAATTTCAAGTGTGATTTACATTCAAAAAACCGGGGTTTGGGTTTCTGAAGGAGTTCATGCAAACCCCATACCAAGATGGCCTGCGTTTATTCCTTAAGGAAACTCTGATATTCGGGGATGTTCGGGATTTCCTCGCCATGCACCTGAGATAGCAGGTGGCGAATCGCGTATTGAAGCTGGTTATCCTCGACGTAGTTTTCTAGGAAGTCCCGACCGCGGTTGTGGCCGACCACTCTTCGAAGTCCGTTGAGGCGAAGAAATCTGCGGGCTTCATCGCGGGTCAGCCGCGTTTCGAGGGAATCGTACCATTCGTTGAAACTTGGGTATTTGGAAAGATCGCTGAAGTCGTTTTCCGCGAGTTCCGCAAACAGAGCGGGATTTTCGTCGAAGTGGGCGTCGAGGTAATCGTCGTCCGCGCGTTTCGCAAGCAGCTTGCGGTACTCCTCGAAAACCAGCGCGCCGAGTTCCTTCGGCTTCAGCACGATTTCTGGAGGCATCCCCACGACGTTGAAATTGTTCCTACGCGGCGAGAAGTACTCGAAAATCGTGAGTTTCAGAATTCTGAGGTCGTTAAAACCGCTTAGTTCGAAAGTGGTCTGCCCGGTCCACTTGCCGTAGGAATTCTCGCCGATGACGAGGGCGCGGTTGTTTTCCTTGAGCGCGGCGCTGAGCATCTCGGAACCGGACGCGCTACCCCCGTTTATGAGGCAGGTCATCGGCGTGGTCACTCCCGGACGGCTAGATGTGTACACCCTCTCGTCGCGGTACGCGTCCCAGCGTCCCTTGGTGCTCGAAATCCTCGCGCCTGCGGGAAGGAAGAGGTCGGCGATCTGAAGAACCGTGTCGAGCCTTCCACCCGGATTGTTGCGAAGATCGAGGACGATGCTTTCCATTCCCTGCCTCGAAAGCGCGACGATTGCCTGCGCCATTTCCTGCCCGCTTCGGGTTCCGAATTGATCGAGGAGGATGTATCCAATCTTTCCGGGCATCATTTCGTAGTGGACCGACGCGACTTCGATTTGCTCCCGGACGAGGTTGAACACTCTCGGCTGGTCCCAGCCGCGCCTTCGGATGAGGACGTCCACGGGAGTGTTCGGATCGCCTTTCAGCTTGCTGATGACGTAATCGAGGCTTTCCGTGCGTCCGTCGGGAGTGATCTGATCGAAGCGTTCGCCGTCGGCGCCGAGTATTTCGTCCCGCGGCTGGAGTCCGGCCTTGTGCGCGGGTCCGCCGTAGAAGACGCTGGTGATGGTTATGTATTTGCCGTCGTTCCATTCCGCGGAAGGAGTGACCCTGGCGCCTATTCCCGCGTAGGTCCCGGTGATGTCCTCCTTGAACCGTTCTTCCGCCTCGATGGTGTGATACGAGCTGAACGGGTCGAGGCTGCGGATCATCCCGATCGCGAGAATATCCTGCATTCGAAGGTCCACGCCGCGTTCGCGCAGCTCTTCGGAGTTGCGGATCGTCTCTTCCTTGAAGTAATACGACTTCGAAAGGTAGATCAACTCTTCGAGGAAGCTCAGGTTCGTCGGAGACCAGCTCGACGCGGCCTGCTCGCGGCTAGAACTCGTTCTCGAAAGCTCGAGTCGATCGAGCAGCACGGACGCACGACTTCCGACGTCCGACGGATCGCCGACCGCGTCCTCGAGTACTTCCTTCAGACTTTCGCCCGTTTCTTCGTCGAAGGAGCAGAGCGTCACCGCGGCGAGGTGTCTTATCGACGCGCTTTCGTGCGATGTCAGCGCTTTCAGAGCCTCGATCGCGTCGTCGGGACCGAATTCGAGATAAAGCAGCGTTTCGTAGAGCGCGATCTTCGAAACCACGTCAGGCGCCGAGTCCAGCTTCCCCCGGACGAGTTCGACGTATCTTTCGTAATCGCCGTCGTCTCCGAAGCGGGTGAAGAGTTTGGCGCAGGTCTCGATTTCCTTCGCGTCGGTGGATTTTTCAAGCACGCCGCAGATCGTTTCGAACGCCTGTTCCTCGTTCTTTTCGATGGTGAGCAGCGTCGTCGCGGCGGCGAGCTTTTCGGGCATGTTGTCGCTTGCAAGAGCTTCGGAAAGCGCTGGGATTCCAGATTCCCCAAGCGCGACGAGTTCCGTCACGCGGTCCCACATCCCCCCGATGCCCCCGGTCGAGCGGGAAATCCTTCGGAGAATGCGCTGGGCCGCGTCCGTGTCTTCAGCCTGCGCAAACGAAACCTCCGCGAATCCGGAAATGATCGCCAGGCAGACCAGGACGGAGGTCAGGACGAATTGAAGCGACTTTGATTTCATTCGTTATCTCATCATTTCCTGGGCCTTTTTCGACCACCAACTCTGCTCGGCCATTTTGACGTATCTTCCGAAGAACTCCCTCGAAAGGTCTTTGCGATTGGCCTTCTTCGAAATAACACCGGCATTATACAATATTTCAGGATTGGCGTTATCAAGTTTCAGCGCCTTCGTGATGAATTCAAGGGCCTGGTCCGCCTTTTCGTCGAGATAGGAATGGATGATCGCTAGCTTGTGGAGCGCTTTCGGGTCCTTCTCCCAGCCGTTCTGTTCGACCTCCGTCTTCATCTTCTTCAGGCCGGACGAGTTAAGTCCGCGGATTTCCCGCGGCGTCTTCGGATCGCTTTTCGACGGAGCGATCTGCCACTCGAACCAGTTCTTGGTTTCCTTGTCGAGCTTCGGAAGTCCGTACGCCTCCTTCGTCATGAACCCGAGATAGTCCTTCACGAACTGCTGGCGCACCTTCAGAATCGAGCGGAGTTTCTTGTTCTCCTTGATGTCCTTGCGGAAACTGTTGATCATCGAACGCTCGTTGACCTGCTGGTCCACGTCGTCGCGGTACATGCATACCGCCGCTGCGACGCTTTCGAGCGGGTCTTTCGGCACCATTAACGGAATGAGAAGACGGTTGTTCTGATAGTCGTAGACGCCGTTTCCGATGCCGGGGACGAAAATCACCGCCGGCCTCCCGAGTTTTTTGACTTTGCGGTTGTCGTAGAGCCTCGGGTCGAATTCCTCGAGATGCTCGAGGTTCTTGAAAACCTGTTCGAGCGTGACGACCTTCGCCGGCTTCAGCGGCGCTCCCGACGGCGTGATCTTGCACTTCCTCGCGCCGAGCGTTACGAGTCCCTTTACGTTGTTCAGCGCACCGCGAAGCTCCTCCTTCACCTGCGAAGCGGAAATCGCCTTGACCTCGTTCTTTTCCTTGTAGATGAGGTCGTCCGTGCGTTCCACGTCCTTCTGAAGCTCCTGAAGCTCTTTATGCTTGTGCTCGATCTTTCCGATGTAATCCTCGATGTGCGCTTTGTGGTCCGGAGCCTTCGAAAGCGTCGTGCCGATCAACTGCCTCGCCGTGCTGAGATCGTTCTTCAGCTTCGTGAACTTCAGAATCTCTTCGCGTCCGTTCAGACCGATTTCCTTCGCCTTGCGCTCCATCGCGAGATAAGGCAGGAACAGCCTTTCCCAGTTCTTGAACATATCGACCACCGCTTTGCCCGTCGGCCCAAGGCGCTCCGTGATGACGCCGTAGGTTTCCTTCCGCAGCTCTTCGACATCGACGGGGTGGTTCTTGATCGCGTCGGAGGTCCGGGTTTTCTCGGTTTCGAGTTCCTTCAGTTTGTCGACGCGCTTCGTTTCCCTGTACTGAATCTTGAGCGCGTCAGTCAGGAACAGCACTTTGTAGACGAGACCCTGCTTCTGACACGCGGAGTAGAGCGAGAATACCTTGTCCTTGATCCATTCGCAGTCCGGATTCGGGAACAGACCGAAATTCAGCGCCGGTTCAAGCTCAGGCGGTATGTCGAGAACATCCGGAAGTTCGTCCTGTACGAGATCGTCGACGATTTTGCTCATCGCGCCCCAGAAACCTCGCTCGACCTTGTCGCGCAGCTCGAACGGCTTCGGGATTCCGAGTTTTTCGAAATCGCCTCCGGCAGCCTCCGTCTCCTCAGACTTTTTGAGGAGTGCGAGAATGTCGTTTAATTCCTTGAAATATTTATCGACGCTTCCTGTAGCCATATAAGCCAGAAATTAGTGACGAAAAAAATAGGTGGAGCCGGCCCGAGGGGATAGTTAGGTCCAGCAACGTGAAACGATACCAAAAAATCGATACAAATAATATACAAAATACATGCGCCGCACAACACCGATTTTCAGATTGCAGATTTCATGTCCGAACGAGGCTCCATATCGTCAGTTTCGAATCCGGATCGCGCTTATGCTACAGAGTCATCGACGGACAGACGCGCTTGCTTTTCAAATCTGAAATCTGAAATCTAAAATCTGAAATCGAAAACACCGAGTCCCTGGTCCAGCACCAGCAGATTCCTGAATTTCGCCCGCGCGAGCACTTTGCGAACTCCGCCCAGGTTTTCGCCGAAGTAGGAGTACGAAAGTACCAGCGCGAGATCGTATTCCTCCGATTCGAACGCCGCGCGATCCTCCAGCGCTAGCGACTCGAATTCATAATCCCAGGACCCGAACTTAATTATCCTGCGGAAATCGTATAGTCCTTCAAGCGACTCCTGCGACGTCCGGCTCGTGACGATGTCTATCTCCGGCGCGCCCGGCGACGCGCTGAAGTGTTCGAACGCTGCTGAGAGCGTCCGCGCGGCGTAAGTCTTGAACGTCAGAATGCTCCTCGGGGACGGGATTCCGCGCTTATCGAGAGCCCCCTCGAACTTCTCCCCGAACCATTTCCGGAAGAATCTGTGGCTCTGGCTTTTGTCGAGTTCCGCGGTGTACTCCGTGACGATTTTGTTGGTCACTCCGCCGAAGTGATGCACGAACACGCCCTCCGCAATGAACATTCTGCGCCCCGCGCTCGTAACCCGCGCGCTGAAGTCCATGTCCTCCCAGCCGGAGAAATAGTCCTCGTCGAAGCCGCCAAACTCGTCATGGACCTCGCGCTTCATAGCGAGGCAGAAGCCGCAGAGATGGCCGGATTCCCGCGCCGCGACGCCAAACTCGGACCAGCGCTTCTCCGCGAAGTCGCGGACGTTCTCGTACGTCGCGTCCTTGTAATCGACCGCGACCAGCGCAGCACCGGCGATGCTGTTCGACGTCGGGCCGACAAGGTCCGCCTCCGGACGTCGTTCGAATACCTTTGCGAGCCTCCGCAGCCAGCTTCGGCTTACCACGATGTCGTTGTTGACAAGCACCAGGTATCTTCCGCGGGATTGCGCGAGTCCCTGGTTGCAGCCTTTGGCGAATCCGAGGTTCCGTTCGTTGAAAATCGCTTTCGCGGGGAAATTCAGGCCGCGAACCATATCCGCGAGCTTTGTTTTCGTCTCTTCGGACGAGCCGTTGTCGATGACGATCAGCTCGAATTTCGGAGCGTCGTCATCACGTGCGAGTGAATCGAGAAACTTTTCCGTGTACTCGATCTGATTGTACGACAGCGCTACCAGCGAGAACACCGACTCGGGCGGATTCGAAAAGCGATCATTTTCGACGATATTGATCATATTACAGATAATTCGTAGACGGCACGAATAAAATGTTAAATTTTTTCTTGCCACCTCTGCATTTGATTGCACTTCCACGCAGACGCCTGATAGATTCTCTGCATCTTTATCCTTACTCTACATCTTCGCCAGAGAATCACGGAATGACTCCAGAGGAATCCGAACTATTCTACCAGAATCTGAAAGAGTTCTCGAACTTCGACGGAATTAACGACGTCCACAATTTCCGCAGGGTTCCGGATGACTGGTTCGTTGTCATTACCGACGTCAAAGGCTCCACAAAAGCCATCGAAGCCGGGAAGTACAAGGATGTCAACACCGTCGGCGCCGCTGCGATCGCGTGCGTTCAGAACGCCATGGGCGAGCTTGAATATCCATTCGTCTTCGGCGGCGACGGCGCGACCCTGCTGATTCCTCCGACGTACATCGAAAAGATCAAAGTCGCGCTTTCCGGGCTGAAGGCGCTGTCGGAGAAGCAGTTCGAACTCGGGCTCCGCGTTGGCGTGGTCCCGGTAAAACAGGTTCTCGACTCCGGCGTCAACATCCTTGTCGCCAAGTACCATCTCGTCGGAAAGAAATCCGTCGCGATCTTCCGCGGCGGCGGTCTCACCGCGGCGGAAGGGTTTGTCAAAGGCTCGGACACTTATGAAATTCCGACTGGCGCAGAGGACGATGCGAGTCTCAAAGGGCTGAGTTGTCGCTGGCAGCCTATCCCGAGCAAAAGCGGTAAAGTATTGTCGATACTCGTCGTCGCGAGGTCGGCGGACCATGACGCGACTTATAGAAACGTCCTGAAAGAGCTGAACGACGTTTTCGAGGGCAATATAGAGGTCGGAAACCCCGTAAACCTCGACGTGATGAATTACAAGAGCGTCGGACAGTGCCTTCGGGATGAGAAACGCTATCACGGAAGGAAGTTCACCGCAGGATACATTTGGAGGGTAATCGAGATTTTTCTCGCGGTGATGATTTTCAAGTTCAAGATTCCGCTTGCGCCTTTTAACCCGAAGAAGTACGCGAACTCGATGCGCACGCATTCGGATTACAGAAAGTTCGACGACGCGCTTAGGATGGTTCTCGACTGCACCGAGGCGCAGGTAGAACTGATGCGCGAAAAACTCGATGCCCTTCACGAACGGGGAGAAATCTTCTACGGCACCCACGAGTCCGACAACTGCCTTATGACCTGCTACGTCCACGACGTCAGCGAGGGCAACCACATTCACTTCATCGACGGCGGTAGCGGCGGCTACGCGATGGCCGCGAAGCAACTGAAGGGTCAGATGAAGGGCTGACGGGTCGTCAAATATTGTAAGACGTAACCGCACTGAGTTTATCCAGCATTTTCCCGATCTCCGCAAGCTGAAACGGCTTCTGCAAAAAGCCCAGGATTCCTTCCGACGCTGTATTGCGCACTTCCGCCTCGGCGCTGTAACCCGTCACGAATACGACTTTGACGTTCGGATCGACCTCGCGGAACTTTAAATACGTGTCGCGGCCGTTCATCCGAGGCATCGACATATCGAGTATGACAAGGTCGATTTCGCGGTATTTGACCTTGAAATGTTCTAAGGCCTCCATCCCGTCAGCGCACGTAGTGACGATGTTTCCAAGGGACTTCAGATATTCCGAAAGTAGAAGACGTATAACTTCCTCATCGTCTACAACGAGCACGCGGAGCGCGGAAACCCTTCTGGCGATAACCTTCGTGTCGGGTTTCTGTTTCGCGGGAGCATCGGTTTCCGGAAAAAACAGCGAAAATCTGGTTCCACGATTTACTTCGCTGGCGACAAGTACGCACCCGCCGTGCTGTTTCATCGTGCCGTAGACCGCGGCAAGCCCCATTCCTGTTCCTTTTCCATCTCCCTTGGTTGTGAAGAACGGTTCGAAAATATGTCTCAAGGTTTGTTCGTCCATTCCGATTCCCGTGTCGAAGACGTCAAGACGGATGAAATTTCCCGGTTTCATTTCGAGAATCTGTTCCCCGCACCACTCCTCTGAAAGGTGGATGGACTCCGTTTGGAACGTCAGACAGCCACCACAAGGCATCGCGTCCCGCGCGTTGAGCCCGAGGTTCAAAAGCGCGTTTTGCAATTGCGTGGGATCGCCTATGGTAGTCGAAGGCGACGCGCGCTCCCTGCGCACGATGGAAATCCGCTTGTCCACGCAGCGCTTAAGCAGATCGACCGTTTCTCCCAGGATGCCGTGCAGATCGACAGGTTCCGAAAGAAATTTTCCACGTTTCGCAAACGCGAGAAGCCGATTCGTCAGGTCCGACGACCGGGATGCTCCCTGCAATATTTTCGAAGCGAAATTCCGCAGCGACGGGTCTTCGAGCCTCGATTCCAGAATTTCGGCAAGCCCCATGATTCCCTGAAGTTGATTGTTGAAGTCGTGAGCGACGCCGCCGGCAAGTTGTCCGATCGCCGCCATTTTTTCAGCGACGTTCATTCTGGTTTCGGAGTCTTTCGCTTTCTGCTCGGTCAATTTGTGTTCGATAAGCCCCGAAAGGGAGTGGGCGACGGTTTCGATGAATAATTCCTCTGAGTGTTGACGCTCATGCCCCGCATCGAGAAAGATCGCTATCATGCCGATGACTTTTGCGCCGGATTTTATTAGCGCGCAATAGTGTCCCTGATTTTCCATTTTGCTTGCGGAAAAGGCATCGCATTCTTCCACGTATTTTCCGTAGGCAACCTGTCTGCCTGACTCCAAGTCGAAGCAATGGCATTTTCTAATCGAGAACCTGGAGCAGGCTCCCACGAATTGGGCAGGAAGTCCCCGCGACGCTTTCATTACAAACTCTTCAGGGCTATCTTCAACGAGGAAAATCGCGCCCTTCGGCAGGAAGCGCATCCATGGGTACGAAAGTATTACGTCGAGCGCGCGCGCTATCTGCTCCTCCAGCGTCCCGGGGTCGAGCGAAATTTCGAGAAGTTCATTCAGCGCTAGCTGGCTTTGGAGGCTTCTCCTCAGCATCCGTTCGGACCATTTACGCTCGGTAACGTTGCGGAAGAAGCACCGCATTAAAACAGCCTTGTCGCCTTCGAACTTGAACGCGACACTGCCTTCCACCGAAATCCGACTTCCATCCCTGGCAACGAAATTCGCTTCTACGTTCGAAAAATTGGCCTTCTCCTGAGCGCAGGTAAGGATTTCGCGGAACTGCTTCTGGCACTCAGGACATATAATGTCTAAGAGGTGGAGTCCACGGGTCTCCTCGACGCTGTAGCCAAGCGTATCCCGCCAGGCTTTGTTGACGAGAAGTATCTCCCCATCCAGCGTCGCGCTCATTATCAGATCGCTTGCGCTGTCGATCACGTCCCTGAGATTCGTTTCGCTTTCCATGAGCGCGTCCTCGCTTCGCTTCCGCGCGAACAGATTCGGTATTTCATATTCCACGCCCTGTTTGTGGAAACAGGTTTTCGATTCCGCGACATACATTTCGATCCGTTCCTCGATTCTGTGCGGCGGAGCCATCACGAACCGACAGCAACAGTCGCCGCGCGCCTGGCATTGAATCTCCGCTGAAACAAGCCTTATGCCGAAGCTCGCTTCGCACCATCCGGACGAATATCCCGCGTTCATTACGCAGACCGGAAGATCGCTCTTACGCTCCGCTTCTTTCCACGCATGCGCCTCGAACGAATACGGGTGATCGAATACGATGAAAAAATCGTCGTCAGGCGAAGGACTCGATTCAGGCAAAATATCCACAAAAGCCCATCCGGAGTGCGCAAAGTGAACCGGACCCGCTGAAAGCATTTCCAGCGGGTCTCGAAGGTTCATCTGCTTATGAAATCTCATTGCGTCGGCTTTCCCGATGGAGTGAGCGATGTCGAAAAGAATGTTTCTCGAAAACTCATGGGCGTCCTTTTCGTTTCCGGATCCGAAAAGACGCTCGACCGTTTTGAAGAACTCGACCGACAGTGACGCAGCGCGGACGAGAATATACCGCTCTCCGTCAATGTCGATGGTGCCACGCTCAGGAGCGCGCCTTAATTTTGCGAAGAACGTTCGAACCAATTTTTCGGCATTTTCAAATACAGGTTCGAACTCCGTCGGCACACTGACCGTAGAAAGCTTCATATCCACCTGTATAAAAAGCTATAATTGCGAGTATCGAATTTATAGCGTTAAAATTTGGCGACATCGGGTTACGCAGTAACTTTATCGTATAAAGTAGGTACGTGCGGATTTTTGTGAGTAAATTCACTTTGACCATAGCTTCGCCGCGAAGGCTCACCAGCGTTCATGCCGCTCTTTATCGCTTAGAAACTATCTGAAGTAAGCGACGTCGATAATTCGGAGCCGTCAAACGAGACGTTTGACGGCTTTTGCGGACGAGGACGTCCGCGGTCCAATGTGCCCACGATAGTTTCTTAGACGCTGGGAAGAGAAATTTAGCTCTACCCAGAACGTATGGGTCCCCAATTTTGATACCCTGAAAAAAAAATCTAAAGTTGTTTTGAATATTAGGGTTGCATGGTCCGACTAGTAGAAAGTGAAGAAATAAGATTATTCTTACAGTACGCTTCACATAAGCTAAAAATTATAATCAAAAAGAGGACTTTTTAGCTTTTCTGATCTTTCTAATCGTCATAATCTGGGACAAACGACTTTAAGGGGAAACGGATTTTCCTGAAGTCTAATTTGTGGGATCACTACGCCAGGGAGGGCGACAGTGGCTCTATATCTTTCACAATCAATTAATTCGCACGGGACCCTGAACGCGCTCCGGCAGACAGTCCGGAGAGAGAATAATTCTCTTGAGCGCCTCGGGAGCGGTTTGCGCATAAATCGCGCGGCGGACGACGTTTCAGGCATGGTTGCTTCGGAGACGCTTCGCGCACAATCGGCGAGTCTGTTCCGCGCGAACAAGAATATTCAGAACACTATAAACCTAGCGTCGCTTGCCGAGGGCGCGATGGGGGAAGTTGCGGATGCGCTCGTAAATCTGCGGACGTTGGTAATAAAGTCGAAGAATCTCGAAGATCAGACTTCCAGCGAATTCCAATCGAATTCAGCCGAATTCAACGCGCTCCTGAACTCAATAGATCAGATTTCCAGGACTACGCGCTACGGCAGCAGGAACATTTTCACAGAATACGTTCCCAGGACGGTTACGCTCACCTCCGACCGAGGCGATACGGGAATCGACGGAATCACCACGCCGCTTCGAAGCACGATCGAAAACGGAGAGCACACGATCACGACGAGGCAGCAGGCCATCGTTTCCGCGGTGGACGATACCACGAACAACACCAGCGAAGACGGCGTAGTCATAAACGCCGCGACGTATCTCGACACGGACACGTTCACGTCTGCGCCGCAGACGGTGTTTTTCGCCGATACGGGCGCGGACGGCACGGCGGATTTCGCCGGGTACCTCGGCGCAGACAACAGCGCGTATTATGCAGAGACCGTTCGAGGCGAAGCCAGCGCCGACGGGGACGACCAGGATGAACTCCTGGCGGCTCTCGCGGGCGCGCCAGTGGCGGGGACGTTCCACGATACCCGCGCGGGTGGCTACGTTTACGAAACCGGAAACGAGGTTTATTCGAACTCGGGAGCGCTCGGCGTCGCCAACTTCACCGGAACGACTACGAATGTGACCGCTCATCGAATCGACGAGCAGAGCGGTCAGTTCGTCTACGATACAGATTCGTCCGGAGCGCCTTCGCCAACGATCGCGACCGGTTCGAACGTGCTTTCACTGACGAATCGTTCCGGAACGGAAACGGTCGTCGCGACTCTCGCGAACGGAAACATCGTCGAGTACAACGGCACCACGGGCGCGACAATCGCGACATACAGCGCGGCAAATCTTGTGGCTCAGGGCGTATCGGACAACCTCGTCGGACTGGCGCAGATAGCGGGCAACAACTTCGTCGCGGTCGAGTCTAGCGGAGCGAACACAGGACGTCTCGTGACTCTCACTCTCGATGGCGCGGGCACCGCAACCGTCACCGGAGAGTTCGTCATCGACGCGAGCGCGAGCATTTCAGGTTCCAGCTTCCCGAATACGTCGGGAGGTGCCGTAAACCTCGACGGCATATCGAGTATTTCCGCGATCAACGACACTGGAAGCTACACGATCACCCTGAAAAACGAGGCGGGAATCGACAATTCAGTCGAATACTCGTACACGGAAATTGCGACGGGTCAGAACGGTAACGGCGCTGGCACCGTGAGCCATCTCGGAGTGAACAACACGAGTTTCGACGGCGTGCAGGTCGATATTGCGAACACGCCGACGAACGGCGCGCTCCAGAGCGCGGCGGGCGCGCAGACGTTTATCGCCGGCGGCGGCATGAAGTTCGACATCAACCTCGACGGCACGGGCGCCCAGGAAGTTTATGTCACCGGCGCGGCGGGAACGGGCGCGGCAACCGCGGCGGCGATCCAGACGGCTGTGCGCGCCCTCGGCGCCACGGAAACCTTCACGCAGTTCACTGCGACGTTCGCTGGCGGGCAGTATCTGTTCACCTCCGGAAGCGAAGGTCTCGAGAGCGGCGCGCTTTCGAGCGTCGTCGTGACGCAGAGCGCCGCGGTGCCTTCGCAGGGAACGTTCACCGGCGCGGGAGCGGGGACGACGGCGGCGATTTCGAACGCGAGAGTTCAGATCGACGTCGACGGTGCGGGCGCGCAGGAAATAAGGTTCAGTTCCGCGGGAGGATCGTTCGCGGTAGTGGCTAACGACCTCGAGACAGCCATCAACGCCGCGTTCGGCGCGGGTTCGGTCACGGTTACAGACGCCGGCGGAGGCGTCTATGAGATAACGAGCACCACGACAGGGTCGTCGTCTTCCGTCGCTCACACGGCTCTCGCCGCGGATTCAGGGTTCTACACGGGCGCGGGGGTCGGTACTACCGCGGCAATTTCGAACGCCAGGCTTCAGGTCAACATCGACGGAGCGGGCGCGCAGGAAATCAGGTTCAGTTCCGCCGGAGGATCGTTCGCAGTCGTTGCGAACGACCTCGAAACCGCGATCAACGCCGCGTTCGGAGCTGGCTCGGTAAACGTCCAGGACGCGGGCGGCGGGGTCTACGAAATCGTAAGCACTTCGACCGGATCGACCTCCACCGTGACCCACGCGGCGCTCGCCGCGGACAGCGGATACTTCACAGGCGCCGGCGCGGGAACGACGGGCGCGATTGCAAACGCACGTCTCCAAGTCAACGTCGACGGCGCGGGCGCGCAGGAGATCAGGTTCAGTTCCGCGGGCGGCTCGTTTGCCGTCGTTGCGAACGATCTCGAAACCGCGATCAATGCGGCCTTCGGCGCGGGTTCGGTAAACGTTCAGGACGCGGGCGGCGGCGTTTATGAAATCGTCAGTTCCACTACCGGGTCCACCTCGACCGTGACCCACGCGGCGCTCGCGGCGGACTCCGGGTTCTTCACAGGCGCAGGCGCGGGAACGACCGGCGCGGTCAACGCTCACTTTTCGGTCAATATCAATGGCGCGGGCGCGCAGACTGTAACGGTGAATACCGCGGGCGGATCGTTCGCCACGGTTGCCGCGGCGCTCGATTCCGCTATCGAGGCGCAGTTCGGCGGCGGGAGTGTCACGGTTACAAATGCCGGCGGCGGAGTGTATCAGATAAACAGCAGCGCCACGGGTTCGACGTCCACTGTGACAGTCGCGTCCGTCGCCGCGACCGCGGGGGACTACGCCGGAGGCGCGGCGGTTGCCACGGGATCGCAGATCCGTGCGAAATTCAATCTGAACGTCGACGGCGCCGGGCTTACCGAAGTGACTCTCGACACCGCGGGCACGGATTTCAACACCATCCGCGGAGACCTCGAAGCTGCAATCCAGGGACTGGGCGGAGCTTTCGCGGGCGCTACCGTGTCTGACGCCGGCGGTGGAGTCCTTCAGATCACCAGTGGGACTACGGGAAGCTCATCGACCGTTGCAGTCGCCGCAGGAACGCCCACCGGAGGAACGAGCGTCAGCGGCGCGGGGGCGGGAACCACCGTCACCGCAGGCGTGGACGACCAGCTCACTATCGACGTCGACGGCCTAGGCCCGGTTCAGATAACGCTCGGAACACAGGGAACCGGCGCGGCGATCGCAGCCGCGATCGAAGCTCAGGTCCTCGGTCTTGGAGGCGGCTACGCGGGGTTCACGGCGAGCTGGGACGGCAGTCAGTACACGCTGACCAGCGGGTCTACCGGCACGAGTTCCAGCGTCGTTGTCACGGCGGGAACAAACGACGCCACGGCGATACTGCTTCTCGGCGCAGGTAACGGCGGCACCGAAGACGTCGGCTACGACGAGGGTCTCGCGGCGCTCAATCTCGCCGGTGGAACCGCGACTCAGGGCCTCGACGACGGGATGGGTGCCGGAGTGTTCAATCTTACCGGCGGAACCGCGACGCAGGGCGCGGACAACGCGAGCGCGGCTGGAATTCTGAACCTCACCGGCGGAACCGCGACTCAGGGCGCGGATAGCGGCAGCGGCGCGGGAATCCTGAACCTCACGGGCGGAACCGCGACTCAGGGCGCGGACAGCGCGAGCGTCGCGGGAATCCTGAACCTCACAGGCGGAACCAAGGCCGACGGTATCGACGACGGATTCGACGTCTATAACTTCGACGCGGGCACGACTGTGACTACCGCGCTCGACATCGACAGTCAGGGCACCGACTCGTCATTCACCGTCCAGATCGACGGTCAGCTTAACGGAAACGTCGACAACATCGTCGATGTCGCGTATTCGAGCGGAACTCTGTACGCGATCAACACCGGAAGCAACACGCTCTGGTCGATAAACACCGCCACCGGAGTTTCGACCGCGGGTAACAACCTCGCCGCTGCCGCGCTTCGCGGAGGCGCGATCGCGATTGCGGGCGGCATCACGGGAATCGCGAAGGACAACACCCTCGGCGGCAACGTCCTTCTCATCTCCGACGGCGCGAACAACCTCCATCGTTATGACGTTGCGTCCAACACGATTCTCGATACACTGCAGGCCGGCGCCGGAATGAACGCGATAACCTTCGGCGATGGCGAAAACTTTAACGGCGAGCAGGCCTTCGGATACCGCGCCAGCGGCGGCACGATTACGAGGATCGACCTCCGCGACGCCGGGTATACCTCCGGAGCGTCGAGAGTCACGTCCGACTTCGGGTCGGAGCGCAACGTGAAGAATGCCGCGGGGTTCTCGTTCTACGAAGCCGACGGAGGCAGCGGCTCCTACGATCTGCGCATCAGCGCGACGGACGCGACGAGCGGAACGAGGACGATCGTGGCGACCAGCGGCAACTTCGCGACGACCACAATGGACGCGACAAGCGCCAGCGGAAGTTTCCGCGGTCTGTACGCCAACGCCGCTAGCACCACCGTCACTCTTATAAACAGCGCGGGAGTCGATCAGGCTGGAGGCGCGATCGCAGGCTACGGCGCAAGGTTCAGTTCCACCGGAACCCACTTTGGCGTCTTCAGCGGCAATACCGCCAACGAAACCCTTCAGATCAGACGTTCATCCGACGGCGCGCTCGTCTCGTCGATCAGTAACGTCGACGCGACCAAGGGATTCTCGTTCAACACGACGGACTCGCAGATCGCGTTCGTTGGCGGTTCCGGCGCGACCATCGGCGCGGGCGCGCTGAAGAACTATGACGTCAGCGCGGGAGTCGCGACTGCGCCGGCTCATCCGAATCCGACGATCAGCGGGACGTTCTCCCCGGTCTACACCCAGCCCGGCCCGGCGTCCGGACCAACCATCGACGATACGAATACAATCACAGTCGAGACGTTCACCGTCGTCATCACCGAGGATCACGACGGCGCCGACAAGTTCACGATCACAGGCAGCGTTTCCGGACTGCAGAACAACGCCCTCGACGGAAACGCCTACGGATTCGTGGGTTCGGAATTCGTCACCGAGGGTAACGTCGTCAACGGGGTCACGCTCGGCGGAGGACTTCGGTTCACGCTCAGCATGGACGGTCAGTACGTCGACGCCACCACAGGCGGGGGCAGCGCGTCCACAATCACCATCGACACCGACACACAGCTCGAAACCAGGCTCGATAACGGACCAACCGTCGTTTTCGAGGAAGGCGACATCATCCAGCTCGAAAACGAGTTCGGCGGCACCGTAGTCGTCGACTTCGCAAACGCGATCCCGAGCAACGAAAACGTCGTGTCCTTCAAGGTGTTCCCGACGAAAACCGTCCAGATGGGAACCGAGAGCCATCCGTCGGACGCGTTCAACGATCTCATCTTCCAGCCGATGGACACCGACCGACTGAGGCTTTCCGAAATCACTCTCGCGGACGACTACGATTCCTCGATCTCAGGAGTCACGAGCGACGATACGCTGATCTCGAATAACCTCGTCCTCATCGACGGCCCCAGCGGCGTCGGAGTCGGCGGCGGATACATCACCGCAGATAACGAGACCTTCACCCTGACGTTCAACGCCAACGGCACCTACGACGTCTACGGCTCGAAATCGAGGACGATCAGCGAAGGAAACGTGTTCTCGATCGACAACACGTCCGTCAATCTCGGCTCGATGACGGAAGACGAACGCAAGGCGTACATCGAAAGCCACTTCACCGAGAATCGAATCAACATCCGCGGCATCGAGTTCACGCTCGCGGGTAATCCGACCGCGGGATCGACATTCAGCTTTACTTTCGAAGGCAAGGGAAGCCTGCAAAGGATCGACGAGGCGATTCTGGACATCTCCGGGCGCAGAGCAGCGGTTGGCGAGTCGATAAACGCGCTCTCTTCGCTTCTCTCTTCGCAAGAGCGTCACCTCGATAACCTCATCAAATCCGAAAGCTCGATCCGCGACCTCGACTACGCCGAGGAAAGCGCGTCCCTCGTTCGAAGTCAGGTTCTGTCGGCAAGCGCGCAGCAGATGCTTCAGCAGGGAATCAACATGTCGAACAGCATCATCGACTTTATGCGCACCTCGATGGGCGTTCTCGGGTAGACCAGACCCTTTCGGGTAACTGTTCACGGTCTATAGCGGGATTCTGTAGTAGTGTGCTCGTGAGAGCATATTTCCAGATAGTATAGAGGATCGAAGAAACGCCTTACGGCGCCACTACGAACGCGAATTACACCGTGAACAGTTAGGACGCGCGTCCTTACCTTTTCGAATCCCCGAAAAAAAGGTCCGTCCATTGATCGCGAATCTGTGCGGCTTAAGATACCTCCAAAGGTTTCATAGGAGTTCGAATGTCCACGGAAAAAGATATCGTCATTATCGGAAGCGGCCCCGGAGGCTACGTCGCGGCGATCCGCGCGTCGCAGCTCGGAAAGAGCGTTGCACTCGTCGAGGACAAACATCTTGGAGGAATCTGCCTCAACTACGGCTGCATCCCGACGAAAGCGCTGATTAAAAGCGCGGAACTCCTCGAACATGCAAGGGACGCAAAAAGCTTCGGCGTGAACTGCGGGGATATCACTTTCGATTTCGACGCGATCGTCAAACGCAGCAGGGACGTGGCGGATCGGATGTCGAAGGGCGTCGAATTCCTGATGAAGAAAAACAAGATCGAGGTCGTCATTGGACGGGGCACACTCGTCAGTGCGAACGAAGTCGAGGTGAAGGGCAAGGACAACCGGAAGATCAAGGCGAAGAACGTCATCATAGCGACGGGAGGGCGCCCGCGGGCGATCCCCGAAGCCCCGTTCAACGGAACGACGATCATCACGAGCAAGGAAGCGATGACGCTGAAGAAACTCCCGAAGTCCATCGCAATCATCGGCGGCGGCGCGATTGGCGTCGAATTCGCGTACGTCTTCAATACTCTCGGAGTCGACGTCACGCAAATCGAGATGCTCGATCATCTTCTGCCCGCCTCCGATGAAGACGCTTCGAAGGCGCTCGAACGGGTGTTCAAGAAGAAAGGCGTCAAACTGAAGCTTGGCTACAAGGTCGCGAAAGTCGAGGACAGGAAGACGAGCGTGAAGGTGACGATCGAAGGCAAGAAGAAGGAAGAGATCGAGGCAGACCTCGCGCTCGTCGCGATAGGAGTGCAGGCGAACGTCGAAAACCTCGGACTCGAAAAACTCGGAGTCGAGCTACACCGCGGATTCATCAAGGTCGACGAGTGCCTTCGCACGAACGTGAAAGGCGTCTACGCCATCGGAGACGTCGCGGGAAGACAGCTTCTTGCGCACAAGGCGAGTCAGGAAGGCATCAAGGCGGCCCATCACATCTGCGGAGTCGAAAGCGATCCCATAAACTATGACGCGATCCCCGCCTGCACGTATTCGAACCCGCAGGTCGCGACGGTCGGCGCGAGCGAGGCGGACGCGCGGAAAAAGTCGAAGGAAGTCCTCGTCGGAAAGTTCCCTTTCAGCGCGAGCGGAATGGCCGTCGCGGCGGGAGACACGGAAGGCTTTGTCAAAGTTGTCGCGGACGGCAAATACGGCGAAGTCCTGGGCGCGTCGATCGTTGGTCCGGAGGCGACCGAACTGATCGCGGAATTCGTGACCGCGATGCGTAGCGAACTCACGCTCCACGAAATCGACGGCACCGTCCACGCGCATCCGACCCTCAGCGAGGCGTCGATGGAAGCCTCCGCCGCGGCACTTTCGAAGGTTATCCATATTTGACATTTTATTCGTGCCGTCTACGAATTTACCGTACGATTCCATCTGAATGTTCGGTGAAGCACGTTCGGCTGACGCCGCCTCTACAATATTACATTAAATTCGTAGACGGTACGAATAAAAAGATGGATAAAATGAACGGATATGCGTCGCGGCTCTCGTCGCTTTCAATTCAGTTTTCGCCGGAATCCACCGGCCCAAGGCTTGCGATATTCTTCAGCAATCTTTGGGAACCCCTATCGTCGAGATTCAAAAGAATATCCGCGTTGTCAACGCCGTTAATGCCCTCAAGGCGTTCGCGTAGTTTGATTGCGATTTCGTTCGACTCGCGAATCGTGAGTTCCGGCCCAAGCTCGACGTGAACCTGGACGGAAACCCTCCGGCCGAGGTAGTGCGGAAGGATTCGAACTATGCGAAGGCTCTCGCTGATCTCAGCCGCGACGGCGCGGGCCTCGGACTCGATTTCTTCCCGTGACTTCCAGAGACGAATCGTGTCTACTTCTTCGACGTCCGGCTCCGGATCGATGTGTACTAGGACGTCGCGAACGCTCAGGAAGCTCTCCGTAACCCACTTCCGCACGCGTTCAGCCACCTGGTGGCCGTCGCTCACCGTGGTCGAGCCTTCCACCTCGACGTGAAGATCGACGAGCGTATCCGGACCGAGCTTTCTAACCCGCAGTTCGTGCAGAGCGACTACGCCGGTGATTCTCGAAACGCCCTCGCGGATTTCGCCGGCGGTTTTTTCGTCGAGAGTGTCCGTGATCTCGCGGGTGACGTTCGCGAGAATCTGAACCGCGACCTTCGCAATCAGCACCGCGACGATCACCGCGGCTACCGGATCGAGTATCGGGAAGCCGCTCATCGCGCCGACGATTCCAAGCAGCGCGGCGATGGACGATACCGCGTCACTTCGATGATGCCAGGCGTTTGCAATGACGAGGTCGCTCTGATGTTTCTTCCCCGCGCGTAACGTGTACTGAAAAAGCAATTCCTTGCTTACGATGCTTACCGCCGCCGCTATAACTGCTATCCCGCCCGGGACTTCAGTGGTGTCGAACCTCCCGATGGCGCTGTACACAATTCCGGCTGCCGTGACAAGCAGAATGATCGCGAGTACCATCGCGGAAAGCGTTTCGAATCTGCCGTGGCCGTACGGATGATCGTCATCCCTCGGCTTCGAAGCAATGCGAATTCCGAGAAGCGTCACGAAATCGGTCGCGAGGTCGGAGAGTGAATGAACCGCGTCTGCGATCATCGCTGCGGAACCTGCAATCACCCCCACGATCATCTTGCCGATCGTCAGTATCACGTTAACGATCGCGCCGATGACGGTGATGGACGTTATGGCACGTTCTCTTTTAGCCCCTCGCCCGTTTGCGCTTTTCTGCTCCATTTCAAAAAGATTATCACTTCAAACGGATACTTGCCCTGAGAATTTGAATTGTGCTGAATTCGCCCGGTATTTCACTCCGCCATCAAGATCAGTTATATAAAATTTTAATAAAAATTTGTGAGAGGGCGTAACAACTGAATTTCGACAACCGAGGCGACACCGACATAGTTGAATGAACTCCTTGCGACTTCGCGACTTTGCGCAAGACTCCTCACCATACACACCGTAAGTTGCGGGAACAACGAATATCTGTTCACGTGAACGTTCGGTGAACCACGTTTCTTGCGGATCGAGTACCTACCTTGTCCGTGATCTACATTAGTGACGCGGACACCGCCGTGATCAGTCAAAAACCTTCTGGACAGAGACGCTTTTGAAGTCTGATTTAAGTTTTGATTTCAACTAAGCCTTAGTCGTAATCTTTTAAGCCGCTTTATTATTATATTAAGTTTTGTTATTCGCGTATTACTATTATTTTAAAGCCAATAAAATGTATGCGTTCGATAAACCACGTTGATAGAAGCCTACGAAAGTTTTTGCGCGTGGCACGGGCATCTTGCCCGTGGAAACACGGACGAGACGTCCGTGCCACGTGGTTCACCGAACGTTCACCTATTCACGAATTCAGACGAATCTGCACGAATATTTGATTCGTGCAGATTCGTGAACCACTGACTTTTTCGAATGTGAAAACGCTCCCCGCGGCATTCAGCATTGCCGTACTTGGCGTGTTTGGCGGTAAGACGCGGATAGGCTAAGACGCAAAGACATTCGGCGTTTTCGGTTTAAAATAAGTGGCGTTACCTGGCGGGAGAGGGGAATTGAAGCCCGTCGATTTATGCAACAAAGCCGTTCCGCGTCATTAACGACGTGTAAAATAATAACTTACCGATCTCGCATCACATCTTCGCGCCACTTTCACATCGCGCTCAGTCGTCAAATCCTCATCGGAACTATGGCTACGACTCCGGTTTGACTCTATCGCGCAATGCGAACCTGACACAAATCTGAGCGCGATTTTCGGTAACTTATTATTTTACACGTCCTAACTGCGCGTACGTATCCGAATCTGTGGATCGTGCCAATGCGCCAACAGAAAATTCCGTAACGATCTTGTTAGCGTCGGGATCGATGGTACACTTTGATCTTTTTCAAATTCAGTCGAGCGAGGATCTCATGGCAAGCCATGAACGCGTCGCTATCGTTGACCTCGGAAGTCAGTACACTCAGTTGATTGCGAGGAAGGTCCGGGAGCAGAAAGTGTTCTGCGAAATCTTCACCACGCTGACTCTAGAGGACGCAAGAGCCCTTGGCATAAGCGCGATCATACTTTCCGGCGGGCCATCTTCCGTCTATGACTCCGGCTCGCCGACCATCGACGCCGAACTGCTCGAAAGCGGAATCCCGATACTTGGCATCTGCTACGGTCTCCAGCTCGCCGCGAGCCTCCTCGGCGGGAGCATCCGGAAAGCCGGGAGCCGCGAGTACGGTCGCAAGGAGATCGAAAGAAATAGTCATGATGACGATCTGCTCGCTGGACTTCCAGACAGAAGCGTGGTTTGGATGAGCCATGGCGATCAGATCGACGCAGCGCAGGATTTCATCACCCTCGCGTCCACCGATACCTGTCCCGCGGCGGCTTCGATGCACCGCAGCCTTCCGATCTACGGCCTTCAGTTCCATCCGGAGGTCCACCACACCGAGTACGGCACCACGATCCTTTCGAACTTCCTTCGCGGCATCTGCAAGCTGAGCGGAGACTGGGAGACTCCGTCGATCGCCTTGTCGATGGTTGCGGACATCTCGCGGACGCTTGGTACGGACAGAGTCATCTGCGGACTTTCCGGAGGCGTGGATTCTTCCGTCGTCGCGGCGCTGATAGCAAAAGCCGCGGCGGACCAGCTCACATGTATCTTTGTCGATACCGGACTTCTGCGGGAAGGCGAGGCGACCCAGGTCGAGGAAGTTTTCCGCGGCCATTTCGGCGTGACGCTGAAGAAAGTCGACGCGTCGGAACGGTTTTTCAATAAGCTCGCTGGAATCACAGACCCCGACGAGAAACGCAAGCGCATAGGCCACGAGTTCATCGCGGTGTTCGAAGAGGAAGCCGCGAAGGTCGGCGACGTCAGGTTCCTCGCGCAGGGGACGCTGTACCCGGACGTCGTCGAAAGCGTAGCGGCCCACGGCGGTCCAACCGCGAAAATCAAACGCCACCACAACGTCGGCGGACTTCCCGAAAAACTCGGCTTCGAGCTGATCGAACCGCTACGGTTCTGCTTCAAGGATGAGGTGCGCGACATCGGGAGGGAACTCGGACTTCCGGACGCGATCATCGAACGCCATCCGTTTCCCGGCCCAGGACTCGCGGTGCGCATTATAGGCGAAGTAACGCGGGAGCGGGTGCAGGTGCTCCAGAAAGCCGACAGGATTTTCATCGACGAAATCCACGCCAGCGGACTGTACAAGGAAATCTGGCAGGCTCTCGCGGTGCTGCTTCCTGTGAAGAGCGTCGGAGTGATGGGCGACGCGCACACCTACGAGGAGACCATCGCGCTCCGTGCAGTGACGAGTGTCGACGGAATGACCGCGGACTGGTATCGTTTTCCGTATGACGTGCTCGCGAAGATTTCGAACCGCATCGTCGGCGAGGTGCAGGGCGTCAACCGCGTGGTTTACGACGTCAGCTCGAAACCGCCCGCGACGATCGAGTGGGAATAACACATTATATTCGTGCCGTCTACGAATTATTTGTGCTATTTATTTCGCCGCTCAAAAACGTGCCGGGCACTTTCAAAGTGCCCGGCACAGGTCTGATTAATCGTACAGTAAATTCGTAGACGGCACGAATATAATGTACGGTATATTCTCAGTAGTCGATCACGATTTCGAGGCCGATGTCAGTCCCCATTGCGGGAGCGCGTGAATGCGCACGTCGGTACTCGACGTTCGCGATGTTGTTAACGTAGCCGTTTACGCGCACGTTCTCGTTGAAACGATAGCCGTAGCGGAAGTTCAGGACCGAGTAACCCGGAAGCTCGCCGTCTTTGCGGATCAGTCGCGGCGTCGTCTGTCCGAATGCCGCGGGATCGTCATAGACGTCGGGATCGGTTCTGTACGACGGATCAGCGTGAATCCTCGACTGCGGAGCACGGGTATAGCGGTAGACCATCTCCACGAGCGGCTCCATCCAGAAGCCGTTCATCTCCGGATCGCCCATTCGAAGCGCGATCACGCCCCTTGCCGGCTGCGTGAACCTTATCGGAGTGCGGAACCCGCCATTCGTTGTGTACTGGTCCGGATCGACGCGCGACGGGTTGCTCTTTCCTTCGCGGTGCTGCTCGACTCCTATGCTGTAGTCGAACATTCCGCGGAGAACCCATGTATCGTCCACAGAGTCCGTGAGCGTGTTGAGGCGCAGGTTTCCCTCGGCCTCGATTCCGTAGACGTACGCCCATCCCTGTGAGTGCAGCACAAGGACCTGATCGTTCGTTCCGTCGCCGTCGAAGTCGTAGTAGCTCTGTCCCTGGTATGTGCCGGGGATGGAATCCTCGCTAAACCCGTCGAATCGGGTGCGCCAGAAATCGACGGTTCCCCAGGAATCTTCCAGGTCCCAGCGGTAGCCGACTTCCCAGGTGTACGAGTAAATCGGATCGTCTGCCTGTGACGGAACGCGCCATCCCTGTCCGACCTGCGCGAGCGAGAAGGACGGGGAGCGCTCGCGGAACCCGCGAGAAAAGCTGCCGTAGACGAGCTGGTCGGCGGCGAACTCGTAGCTCGCGCCGATCGCACCAACGATTGCGTTCGTGTTGTTCGATATTTCGAGGAGATCAAGACTCGATCCCGGCTGACGGTCGGCGTAGACGTCGGGATCGGTCTTGTAATGGAAGCTGTCGTAGCGAGCGGACCCCTGCATCGAAAGCCCTCCTCCAATGGTCCACTCGTGCTGGACGTAGAAGCCGTTTCCGTACCATGTCGCGTCAGGCGAGGCTTTGACCTTAAGTCCGTTCGCGGAGTACGTGAACTCCTCGTCGTCGGGACTCTCTCCAACGTCATATTCGAGGTCCCAGCCGAGAATGGTCTTGTGGCTCTCCCCAAAGCGAAGGTGAACGCGAACGCCGGGATTTATGGTGGTGGTCTTTGCGACGCCGGTCGGATTGACGAGCGCTCCGTAGAGCTGGGTTCCCTGTGTATCTCCGTTCATCCAGTACCTTGTCTCTTCCTTGTACTGATAGGACGCGCCTACGTGAATCTTCTCGACGAAATCGCCCAGGTCCTCGATGGTGAGGTGAGTCTGATAACTGAACCAGTCGTTGTCGTTAGACTGGAACGGCCTATAGAACCTGTGCTGGTTTCTTCTGCGAACCTGCTGGATGCTCGCGTCGAGATACATTCCGTCGGCAAGTTTGAATTCGAACGCGCCGTCGAAATTCTTGTCCCTGCCGCTTGTCGGGTCGAGAACGCCTCGATCGCGTCCGCCCTGTATATCCCCCACGCTCGCGTAAGTTCCTCCCAGGTGGAATCTGAAGAAGTCCGTCGCGCCGAAAGCCTCCTGACGGAAGCGCTGCTCGTTCGCGTTCGTTCCGTAGCTGAGCCTGGTTCTTCCGCCCATCTCGAATCCGCCCGGCGTATAATCGATCGGAATTTCGTTGGTGACGAAATTGATCACGCCGCCCATTGCGCCTGAGCCGTAGAGCACGCTCATCGGGCCTCGGATCACCTCGATGCGCTCGACGCTGTACGGATCGACCTTGCCGTACTGGTCGTCGCCTCCGTCCGCTCCTTCGCCCCAGAGCGTCGTCAGAGAATGGCCGTTGACGGTGGCGAGAACGTTACGTCCCGAAAGCCCGCGCATTACAAGTGTCGAAGTCGTCGATCCCCGGCGTTCAAGCCATATCCCAGGCGAATGGGAAAGACGATCGAGCGCGACGCCCCACTGTTCGTTGTCCATCCTGGTTTTGTTCACGAGGTTTGTCGACCTCGGCAGGTTGAACGCATTGAATCCGGATCTCGCCGCGGTGACGGACTCGGACGCGAGATTGTATTCTGCGCGATCCTCCGAAGACTCTTCCGAAGGCTCCTCCATCTCCTCCTCAGATTCCACCGGGGTTGTTTCCGACTCCTCCGGCGACTCCTCCTCCGACGATTCTTCTTCGGAGTCCTCGTCGGTTTCATCCTCCGACACCTCTTCGTCTACCGCGGATTCCTCCGCCGGAGTTTCTTCATCCGCAGCTTCCCCGGCGATCGCCGGATAACAAAAGCCCGCCATTATCAAAAGGCAGACCGTGACCATCGTCATGTCTTTCATGATGCTTCCTCCACAGAAATTTTAAGTGAGCGCCCAAAGCCGGCATTCACTGCTCAAATTCTGTGCCAGCGAAGCAAGCAATCGAACACACGGTTTTAATCGGACATTAGTGATGAATTCGTGACGCCGATCCCGTGGGGGTGACGTACGTTCATCGGTCTGTAGAATCAGAATCGCTACAGTGTTTCGTTCCGGCTACAGTCAGTTCGCCTTCTTGTCCTTTTCGCCCAGGACGACGGTGTCGCCCACGAGGCCGTCCTTTTCGTCGTCGGGCGCGCCCGTCGAAGCGGTGCCCGGAACCGCGAGGTTCGGGAAGAAGCCGTGGACGTACTTCTCCATAGTGACGATCGTCGGGCCGTAGCCTTTGTGGTACATGTAGTATTCGAGATCGTAACCCATCTTGCCAGCGTCCTGATACCTCGTGGCGAGGTCCCGCTCGAGACTCTTTTTCAGAATCTTCTCGAGCATGGGCGGAATCTCCGGACAGAACTGTCTTATATCCGCAAGCGGCGCACGCACGACCTTGTCGAGAATGACCGAAGTCTCCGCGTCCTCGAAAAGTTCCCGCATTCCGAGGAGTTCCCACATCACGACTCCAAGCGAGAAAAGATCGCTGCGTCTGTCGGTCTGTTCGAAGCGCGCCTGCTCCGGACTCATATACTGGACCTTTCCCATCAGCACTTCGCCTTCGCGGTTCTTCATCAGGTTGAACGCTTTCGCGATGCCGAAGTCGGTGATTTTGATTTCGCCAAGCGCGGTGATCATAATGTTCTTCGGACTAATGTCGCGGTGGACTACGCCGAGGTTGACGCCTTTTCTGTCGGCCTTCTTATGGGCGTACTCAAGCCCCCGGCAAACGCGCGACGCGATGTACGCCGCAATCTCTATCGGGATTCGCTTCCCGAGTTCGTGGTGCTTTTCGAGGAACTGCTCGAGGTTCACGCCATGCACGAACTCCATCAGGATGTAGTAAATCTTGTCCTGCTTCCCGAGATGATACACCTGCACGATGTTCTGGTGGATGAGGTCCGCGACGAGCTTCGCCTCGCCTATGAACATGTCGACGAATTCCTCGTCGCTCGAAATATCCGGAATGATCGTCTTCACCGCGACAGTCTTTTCGAAGCCCTCCTCGCCCTCGAGAAGACCCTCATAAACCGCGCCCATGCCTCCCTCCGCGATTTTACGGGTGAGCCGGATATTGTGAACATGATTGATGGTTGTAAGATTGTTGCTCACTTTTTTGACCGTTCTCTGGTTTTCGCGGATATGGAACTCTAACTTCCATTTATCAGATCGTTATACGCATAGTCAATCAAAAACCGGACGCCCTAATGGGATTGCTCTCACACCGAAACAAGGTTCCGCCGATGTACGTTTGCGGATCGCTGCTCGTTCTCGCATTCGCGCTTGCCTGCTCGGGTTGCGAAACCGTTCTCGGCCCGAAAGAACCGATAGACGAATTCGCGGAGATTTTCGAGGCGCCTGCGAACACGGGCTTTCGAATCCACGAAGACGCCAAGATCGGCGATTACGCAGCGTTCAGCACCGACGGCATTGAAACGTACTTCGCAATCGTGGGCGTATCTGGTGGCGACTACGTGGTCGAAGTGAAATCGCCCTTGCAGGTGATACGCAGGGTGGCAAGCGAGGCGGGGACGTCCCGCGAAGATATCCTCGCCGCGAGACTCGCGGAAATCGAGGCGCGGGCGAACGCGGAAGGCTCGGTCGGCTCCGGTTCGAGTCGAAGCGGTTCCGACGCGCGGCTCGAGCGAAGCCAGTTGCTCTACACCCTCGTGTACGTCGTCGATTCCGCTGCGCGTCCAACAAAAGCGTTTATCGCGGAGCGTCCGATGCCTGGGAAGGAACTCCCCCTCGCAAGACGAGTGGAGTTTCGCGGAAGCCGTCCCGATGACGGCTTCGGAACGATGCTCACAGACCCGAGGTCGGAACTCGCGGAGTTCTACGAACCTGCCCCCGGCCCGCTTCGGAAAGCTGAAACCGTCGTCTCCGACGAACCCGTCCGCGGCGGCATGTCGATCGCCGGGGT
This sequence comes from Planctomycetota bacterium, assembly GCA_024653775.1. GTDB lineage: Bacteria > Planctomycetota > UBA8742 > JACQVU01 > JANLHZ01 > JANLHZ01. Next base: position 50,278 of record JANLHZ010000171.1, read on the forward strand.
TTCTTTCCGCGAGGTCAGACATCTTCAGGTCGACATTCGTTCGCCACGAGGATCGCTCGTCGAGCGATACGTCACAGGCGATGTGTTTTTTGAACCGGACGGACTGGTCCTCGAGACCTACGAAGGCCGAACTACGTTCGAACTTGTATCGATGGGATCGAACGCGGGACCTTCGTGTCGCCTGCCGGAGTGATACGGAAAATTCGTAGACGGCACGAATTTAATATATTATTTTCCGAGAAGGTCTTTCACGATCGTCTCGTAGCAAGATGGCGCGGGGTTCACTCCCTGAATCATGTGGTCGCGATCGATGAAGAAAACCTGGGCGCCGGGATTCTCGGGACGAATGTCCCACATTTCCTGAACGTTCGAAGGAACCTTCGAAATCGTAAAAGGAAGCGCGCACATCGACTTTACCAATTCGAGTTCCGCATCCGAAAAATCGATGTAGAACCCGATCGCGTGAAAGTCCGGCGAGATGTTTCTGACCTTCAGTTCGCGCAGTTTTTCGACGCAGGGATCGAGCGGATCGAAGTCCTTTCGCATGAAATAGACCGCAAGAACCGACCCCTGAAATGACGCGAGATCGACGATTTCCGATTCCGAGATTTCGCCCACCAGGCCGGGCGCGCCGACATTCTGCCACGAGCGCAGGTAGAACAGCGCGTCGGAAGTTTCGTTCACGATTCTGCGCCAGACCCTCGACTCTTCGGGAGCGAGGTTGTCGACCTTCTCGCGAAACACGTTGAAGCCGTCGTGGGCCGCGTCGATGTTGCCCGTGCCGAGCGCGTTGTAGAATTCGGCCTGAAGGATTTCGAGGTACGCATTACCGGAGCCGAGCGCGTCGAGAGCCTCGCCGACCACTTTCGCGCTGTCTTCGATTCCTTTCTGCGCCTCGAACGCCACGTCCCGCAGCAGCATCACCGCCGAGGCGTATTCCGATGAATCCTTCAGTTCCTCCGCCGCGTTCACCGCGTCCACTGCCCATTTGAACGCGTCGTCGTAGCGCCTTGCCTGAAGGTAATTGAACGCGACCATCTGAAGCACCGCGGTATTCTTCTCGCCCGTGCGCTGTACGTAAGTCCGAAGCCTCGTTGCGTACCGTCTCGAAGCGTCCGTGAGGTCCTGCGCAAACCTGACCCACTCCATCCTCGGCGCGCCGCTCTCGATCATCGAAGCGCGTCTTGCCCGTACTTCGCCAATCTCCCTGCTCGAAATCTCTTTAATCTGATCGAGAGTCAGTCCGCCTTCCGCGCTCAGATCTTCGTCCTGCGAACTCTCCGCGGCGAGCGAAGATTCACCGTTTTCGCCCGCTGGTCCGTCCGGCTTTTCCTCGGGACCGCAGTTCGCAGCGAAGAGCAGCATAAAAGCCGCAACCAATTTTGAATACTTCATCGTGAATCCAAATCCGTTTTGAGTAGATTCCGAGAGTAACCCCGAACTCTTTGTTTTTCAAGGCACCCGGTGCAAACGTATTCGCAAGCGCTTCAGTATAATTAAGGACGCGCGTCAAAATAAGTTGACGTTTTCACACAATAGTGTTCGGCACGCCTCCTGCGGTGAATTTTGTCGTTTGCGCTTTTGTTCAGGATTGCCTGCCAACCCTGACATGAAGGCATCTAAACGCCATCATGATATGACCCGAAGGTAATGCCACCTGACATACAGGAAGTTCACAGTGACCAGGTCAGAAAGAAGTTGACGGAAAGATGATTGCATTCGGGCGATATTCTTGTTAATCTGTAGACAATGAAAATGATAGACGAAGATTCAGCTTATAGATATATATGCAATATTATTTAAGAATTATCAATATAATTCACTATGAATTGTATTTGTAACTCTTAAAATACAGTACATATAGATTAGCTAATATAAATGCCAACCTTCCAATTTTGGCGTTAGCGTTAAGTGAAACCAGTCACCGGGTTTTCCCGGACGACCCAATAGTGTTTAGCGCCGATCGTGCCGAACACTATTGCGTTTTCACATCACATCTTTACGCCATCTTCGTTCCGCTCTCGGTCGCCCCATGACATCGAGGTAAGGGCTCACCGGAACTAAAGCTACACCTGCGGTTTGACTCAATCGTGCGAATCGAACCTGACGTAAATCTGATCGCGATTTTAGGTAACTTATTATTCTACGCCTCCTTAGCGTAGCAGTCCCGCCAGCAAGACTCCTACTGCCCGAGAGAACACAATTCTACAGGCTCGATACGCCGGTCATCCGCGCTAGGCCGCGAAGGTGCGGGCCGCCGTTTCCGACCTTCATGGCCTGCATAGGCGCACCTTTGCCGCAGTTCGGGATGGGGTAGTTCTTGAAGTCGTTCCCCACGGCGTCAATGGACGTGAGGAAATCCTTCGAATCCGCGGTGATTCCTCCCGAGCGGTAAAGCTGCCCGATCTTGCCGTTCTCGATCTTGTACACGAGTTTCGCGGTGATGCGGAAGTTCTCGCGGCTTTCCGAGATCGATGGAATCTTGTTGCCCTTCACGTAGAAGCCGTCCTCGATTTCCGAGATCATCTTTTCCGGGTCGTAGCTCCCGCCGAGGAAGACGACGTTGTTCATCCGGACGAGGGGGACGTAGCTCGCGTTCACCGCGCGCATGCATCCGTTTGGCGCGCCGCCCGCGGTTCCGTCGAACGCGCTCGAAAGGCGGTTCGCGGTTTCCCGACTGTTCTGGAAATCCACGAGCTTTCCTTCGTCGATCAGCAGCGTTCGCCTTGCGAGGGTTCCTTCCGCGTCGTACTTGTAGCCGCCGTAGCCGCCGATGGTGGGGTCCGCGGCGACGCTGATCAGCGGACTCGCGACCTGATGCCCGATCTGATTGTCCGCGAACGATCCGAAGAACCAGCTTCTTCCCGCGTACGCTGTTTCCATCTTGAGAATGCGGTCGGCCTCCGTCGGATGGCCGCAGATTTCGTGGACGAGGAGGGCGTTATACTGCGGGTCCGTGACGACGGGATACAGCTTCGACGGATCGATCCGAAGCGGCGGCGCCGAGCTTAGGAGCACCGTTTCGTCCGTGATTCTTAGCGCGAAGGTGCGGAAGTCCTCGCCGTACGGATTGACGCCGTGGAGTACCTCATAGCCCCTGCGGTCGCCGATGACGTCCCAGCTCGCTTCGCCGTTTTCGCCTGCGACGACGTACACGAGTCCCTGGGTCAGCGCGTATCCCTCGTCGATGTTCGCGCCCTCGGTGCTCTGGAATAGATCGCGGGTGCGTTGCAGCGTCACCTCGGCGACGTTGAACTTCACCTTCGGACTCCTGCGCATCATCTCCTTCGATACTTCCCGCGTAAGGTCCATCAGTTCGCCGTCGCTGATCGAATCCGGGTCGATGTCGAACGCCGCTGGGACGATCTCCTGGTGGATTTCCACCGGCGCAAGTTCAGAACTGACGATGCTGTCGGCGAGGCCTGGAAGACTTTCGCGGAAAATCTCTTTTTGCCTAGCTGAACTGCTTGCGCGGACGTGCGCGGTCGCGAGTCCTTCGGAAAGCAGGGACGCGACGTCATCCAGATCGACAATGCCGAAGTTCTGGCCAAAGAACCCCTGCGCCTTGACTCCGAGCCTGGAATTGGCGTTACCCGAAATCACGCGAATCCCGGCGTTGAGCGCCACGTCGTGCCGGAGTTCCTTCTCCTTGCCGCATTCGGCGAGCGCGCTTCGCTGGCTCGTCATCGAAATTCGAATGTCCGCGTAAGAAAGCCCGGCGTATTTCGAGGGCGCTTCCGCGAGAAGGTGCGCGACGGTCTGTTTGGCATCGTCAAGGAGTTCGACGCTTTCGATGGAATCGTTCATTGTTTCCGCCGTTCGTTTAAGGAGTCGTAAAACAATAACTTGCTAAATATCGCGCTCAGAGTTGCGTCAGGTTCGCATTGCACGAGGAAGCCAAACCGGAGTCGTAGCCATAGTTCCGTCGAGGATTTGGCGACCGAGAGCGATGTGAAAATGGCGTGAATATGAGATGCGAGATTTGGTCAGTTATTGTTTTACGACTCCTAAGAATGATCAAGGTTATATTGTCCAGATATTAACGAAGAACACAAAATTTTATCAGCGGATTCCGGTGAACGCATTAGAAAGTACAAATTTGATTTACGAAGCCCGCAGGCGATCTGTATCTGTAAGGATGGAATTGGATCGTCATCGGACTCGATTTCGATTGGTATCGAGTCTTTGGAAACCGTCGATTTCCGTCTGCCAATATTTGCGAATTTCGTGGTTCAATGAAGGAAGCTGAAGTCATTATCGTCGGCGCGGGACCTGCAGGAGTGGCCTGCGCAGTGCAACTCAAACGAACCTCATTCGATGTCCTCGTCATCGAAAAGCGCAGGGTCGGCGGTCGAGCGTGGCAGGCGGGCGCGGTCGAAAACCTCGCAGGCTGGACGAGCCTTCCCGGCGAGCAGATCGCCGCGCAGATGAACGATCAGCTTGCGCACTGGAAAATCCCCGTGGAGTTCGCGGAGGTGACTAAAGTGACCGGAGATCGTGGCACGGGCATCCTGCCCGTGGAAAATCACGGACGAGACGTCCGTGCCACTCGCTACATTTTGCACGCCGAGGACGGTCCGGCGTTCGAGTCGAAGGTGGTCGTCATCGCAACGGGAGTCACGCCAAAGGTGCCGGAGGTCGCTCCGCCGCTAGACCCGGACGCGCGTCGCGTCTACTATAACGTCCTCGACATCCCGTACTGCGAAAACAAGCGCATCGGCATAATCGGCTCGGGCGACGTCGCGTTCGATTACGCGCTCAGCGTCTGCGATAGGCACAATGTCACGATCCTCGTCCGTAGCGAGCGCCTGTCAGCGATCCCGCTGCTGATCGAGCGCGCGGAATCGAAGCCCGGTATCGAAATCCTGCGAAACCACGCGTCGAACAGAATCGAGCCGTTCGCGGAGAAAGTCGAGGTCGAAATCGCGCAGACCGGCAAGACGCTTACATTCGATTACCTTGTAATCGCGATCGGAAGTGAAGCATCGTTGCCGTTAATCGAAGGAATTGACAGAATACCGGGGGACGAGCTGCGATTGGCTCCGTCGCTTTACGTGATCGGGGACGCGGCTCACATAGGTTTCAGGCAAATTTCAATCGCAATGGGTGACGGCCTCAGGGTCGCGATGACGATTACGGAGAACAGGACAAGACATGGATAATGTTGTCAAACTCAAATGGCAGGAAGATCTGGCGACCCTGTATCTGGGCGAATTCCGCAAGGATGGAGATCCGAACGCGGAACCCGACGTGATCGAATTCGTGGAATCGCGCCAGCCGCCGAAGACGAAGGCGGAGAAGTGGGTGCTCATCATCTCGACGATGGCGGGATGTCCGGTGAAGTGCAAGTTCTGCGACGCCGGAAGCTACTTCCGAAGGAACCTCACCTCCGCGGAAATCATCGAGCAGGTAGACTACCTCGTCAGCGAGCACTATCCAGATTGGCACGTTCCGGCGAAGCAGTTCAAAATCCACTTCGCGCGGATGGGCGATCCGATCCTGAATAACGATATGCTCGAAGTGCTTCGCGTCCTTCCCGGAAGGTATAACGCGCCAGGGCTGTTCCCGAGCCTTTCGAGCGCGGGTCCGTGGGCGGATACCTGCGTCAAATGGATCGAGGAAGTGAAGACGATCAAAGACGAACTCTACGGCAGGAACTTCCAGTTCCAGTTCTCGCTGCACACGACGAACGAAAAGCGCCGCCGAGAGCTGATCCCCGTGAAGACGATGCCCTTCGAGATGATGGCAGACCTGGGCGCGAAGCTGTTCACGAAAGGCGACCGCAAGATCACGCTGAACTTCGCGCTCATGAAGGACGTTGAGGTCGAGCCTGCGGTCGTCGCTAAGTATTTCGACCCAGAGTATTTCTACGTCAAGATGACGCCGCTGAACCCGACGAGGAAAGCCGCGGATAACGATCTTGAAAGCGCGATCACCGAGGAGGATCTCAGTTTCGCGTGGGAGCTTCGCGATGGATTCCGCGCCTACGGATTCGATTCGGACCTTAGCTGGGGCGATAGCGAGGAGAACCGCCTCGAAACCAACTGCGGGCAGTACGCGACGGAAGTCCAGGAACGACGCGGTCAGCGCGCCCTCGTTGCTGCGACGGTTTGAGCCAAACATTACATTATATTCGTACCGTCTACGAATTTAATGTAATGTTTTTGTGTCAGTTCACCGAACCTTTGCGATGGTTCTATTGTCGCGCAAATCCATAGATGCAACTGTTCACGGGGTAGTTCGCAGTCTATAACGGGAATCTGTTCGTAGTGTGCTCGTGAGAGCATGTTTTCCAGATAGTAGAGGATCGAAGAAGCGCCTTACGGCGCCACTACGAACGCGAACTACCCCGTGAAACAGTTACCCATAGATACAGATAGTTCCTACGGCAGTCGGTTGCGCTGGCGGTCTTCACAGCCGGAGAGTCTTGCTTCGATCGTCGCTTTGAAGTTATCGACGCCCGGGATCTCGCTGTAGTTGCGAAGGATCGTGCGGTACGTATCCCTGGCGCGCTCGACGTCGTGGAACATTTCGAAGCAGAGACCGAGCCAGTATTCCACCTGCCCGTTCTTGACCACGTCCGCGTCCGGGAAGTGCTCCTTCAGAACCATGAGCCAGACGTACGCGTCGCGAGTGTTTTTCATATACTGATCGTTGAAATAAAGATTGATCAGCGCCTGGATGGTAGCGATGTCCTTCGGATTATCCTTCCATTTTCTGAGGAAGTCGCGCTCCTGATCCGCCGGTGCGCGCCATCCCTGGACCGCGGTGTCGATCTGCTGGTGGGCTCCGCCGCCTGGAGGGATCTTCTGCTTTTCATTGACGAGGAATTGAATCCCCGTGTCGGCATCGACGAGGAAATACTGCGCCTTAGCGACGACGAGCACGTCCTTGCGCTGACGAACGCTCGGGTGCTGGACGTACTTCGGGTCGGCCATTATGAGCTGAGCTTCTTCGATGGCGTTTTCGGGCTGGCAGGTGTCGAGATAAAGCGCGGCAAGCGCGAACGGATCCGCGGAATCCTTCTGCGCCATCGCCCACACTATGCAGCGGTTTATCTGTTGTCTCGCGCGGCGGTTGTAATCGCTCACGTATCCGCGCTTCGCCCGCTCGATTTCCTGAGCGAAAGAGTCCAGAGCTTCCGCGCTCATAGCGACTCTCGCCTCCTCCTCCATCTCGGTTATGGAAGGCGGATTCCAGCGTTCCCTGCGATAGCCGTCTCCCCGTTCCTCCTCCGCGAGTGCTTCAGCCGCGAAGAAGGCCATGAACAAAATCGCGAACAACGCGGCGGTTTTCGGGGAAAGTCTCACGATATGCTCCGTCGATAAATCGTTTGCGGATTTCAGAACTGTGGAACGTATCCTCCGGGCGGAACCGTCCCGGATTTAAGCGCGTTCAAGAGATCCATCTGGGCCTGACTTGTACCCATGAATCCGATCCACGCGGCACCTTTCGAGGCGAGAAGATGCGCGACACCGTTGTAAGGCTCGATGCGCGTCGCGCGATAGAAATTGAGCATCATCGCGCGACCGTCCGCGTCCATCCCGTTCAGCGCGTACAGCGAGTCCAGAACTCCGAGGCCGACGTAACCCATCGCGTCGCCGAGGTTCCGGGCGGTTTCGAGGAAGGTCTTCGCCGTGCCCGGATCGGTGGCGAGGTGAAGCAGCCCCATCGCGGCGTTGAAGCTCTTGTTTTGCGCGTACAGCGCTTCGCCCGTTTTCAGGAACTGGATCGCCTGACCGACGTTGTTCGCGTCGAAGTTCTGCGCGAGCATGTTCGCGGTGTCCCTGATTTTGGCTGAAAGGCTCGCGTCGATGTCGGGACGGGCGACGATCGCGCGGAGTCCCTCGCGGATCGCGACGCTATACGCGGTGGTCCACGCCTCCGCGCTGATCGCGGCTGCGTCGAAAGCGACCTCGACGCCGTCGTCGAAAAGGAATGCACGGGCGAAATCTACCGCGGCCTTGTCGATCTTTCTCTGCGCCACATAGAGCCGTCCACGGGTGCGAAGGAAATCCGGGTTCGAAACGTTCGCGGCTTCGATTCTGCCGAGGATCTGCTCGGCGCCGACTAGATCGTTCGATGACATACTCGTCTGAGCGTCCTGCAGAGTCGGCGCGGCTTCCTCCATCTGAAGCGCGTCCAGCTCAGTCGGCCACGCGGGGCAGGGCTGGAATTTCTCGCCTTGCTCCCAGTTGGTGCTTTCGTCCGTTGCAGAGTCAGTTACTGTCTTGCCGAAGCGCACGCCTTCGTTCGTGAATTCGATACGGAACACGGACTTGTTCTCGAACGGAACCTCGATCTGAACCATCTGGCCCTGAATCAGCGCCTTGACGTTGCTAACTCCGTATTTTACCCTCGTAGACCAACTCTGTCTAGCGGGAACCTTCACGAGTTTGTCGCCCATGAATGCGACGTACGCGTCGCCGTCCGTGTTGTTGACGATGAGCAGAGGGTTGTCCGCCGGATTCTGTGATACAGGTACCGTGGGAACGTTCGCTTGTACACTTGCCGCGGGATTAGCAGGCGGCGGGGTTTCCTCTTCGCCGCCGAAGATGAAACATCCTGAAAGCGAAAACATGGATGCGAGCACCAGAACCTGGAATTTTGAGTTCATAATAACCTCTATATCGGCGACCGGAGATTCCGGTCTCATAATGGGGAGACTGTTTTCAGCGTCCAATGACCTTCGAAGTTTAACAGTTTTCAGAAATCCATGCAACGTCATAATAATCGAACGCGGCGCAGAACTCGAACCACGAGTATTTCGGTTGCGGATTCAAGTTCGACGGTTGGAATGGCTGGAATCTCGCAGATCAACTGTCGACGGGACAGTTTTGCCTCGCATTGAGAACGGGGTTGATTAGGTCAAGCAACTCTAACATACATTACAAGATAGCGTTTTTTATAATAATTATTATATATGTTTTACTACAAGACTTATATTGAAATTATCAGTAAATCTATTTTATCGACACTATATTTACTATTATGTATGTTTAGTGATGCATTTTTACTGGAAAACTGATGTTGTCCGACGTTTACGTCGAATGATCCGTGAGCCTGATGTAGCTTCTTCTCAAATTTGCTGCGAAGGATTTATCGAGCAATTCCAGCAGGCTGTAGATTTCTGGATCGTTATTGCGAACGCTTTCGAACTCGTAGCGTTCGACTCTGAGTTGATCCTCGTCCATTTCCGCAATGTCGAAAACGATGTCCCTGAACTCGTCGTTCGCGAGCATTTCTTCAATAACCGAATTTCCGCTGAATAGAAACATGGCGCACCTTCATAGAGTCTGGTGGTGATAACGATTCGTAACCGATTAATTATGATATGCGGTTAGTCTATTACGAAGTGATGCCGAAGTCCAGCAAAATCCTGACCCGGGTACATTCCGACTCATTCGACTTTGGGGACGGCCAACAGATTTAGGGTAAGTGTTCACGGGGTAGATCGCAGTCTATAGCGGGATTCTGTTCGTAGTGTGCTCGTGAGAGCATATTTTCGCGGTGTGGTGGATCAAAGAAACGC
>JANLHZ010000176.1 GCA_024653775.1 Planctomycetota bacterium
GCGAAGGGCAAATTACGTCAGGTACATTATTGACTGGAACGAAACATTCCCGGTGTCGTCCGTGGTTCCAGACACGTCTACGCCATTATTGAGAGTGATGGAAGGCGCGCCGAGGATGCCGTTTGTGGTAAACCCTTTCACGTAAAGTCCCTCCGGGAAGGTCAATGCCATCGGTCCGGTTATGAACTGCCCGAACTGCGCCGCGTTCATTTGTCTGACCACTCCCGCGAAGGCGTTCAGGTACTCCTCGTTATTATATCCCATCATCCGCAGGTACGTCAGAATGAGGTCGGAGCGGAACCCCGCGGAATTCCTCACGACGAGCGCGATCGCATTCAGGTCGCCGATGCGGTTCGCATTTTTCCAGACTGGTTGCTCGCCTGCGACAGTAACAGGCTGCAAATTCGAAATTACGCTCGTTTTGAGCATGCCGTTTTTCATTGGCCTTCCGGTTTCGATCGACCAGACGCCCGCCTTTCTTGATGTGAGCGTCCAGCCAGTGACGTCGGAGGTGAAAATGTCGATCAGTTCGCCCCAGATGATGTCGATTTGCAGGCTTTCGCAGCCGTAGAGTCCGCCGTAGCCCTCAAGCATGTGCCCCGGAACGTCGAGCGGGATTTGTATGCAGAAGGAGAATTCGAATGTGGTCGGTCCGCTCGTGTCGTTTACATCGGGAGCGAAGTATTCGCTGGTTCCGCGCTGCCACAGGACCGCGGAAACCCAGAAAAAATCCCGTGGCGCCCACTGGTGCAGAACCTGCCCGTTACACAGCACGACGACGCTTCGAATCGCGTTCAGAAACGCGTCCCCGGCAAGCGTCGCGGTCGCGCCGGGACTTGGCTTAGTGACGTTTCCGGTGACGCAGAGCGTCAGCGCGTGAAACGTGCGCGTGGGCTTCGTAATGTTCAGCGAAGCGTTTGGATAATTCAGAACGCCGTAGGAGTTGTTCGTGACGGTGTAGTTGTTTGCCATGTTTTTGCTTTCGAAGTTTGATTTGAATATTTGCCCTCATCCGGCGGGAGAGAGAAATCGCGGACGAGGACGTCCGCGCCCCCAGGCGGTCAGAACGGGTTGTAGATAGTGCTGAACGCGACGAAAACGTCCACATTTCCGACACCGGCGGTGAAGTTGTCCATCGCGCCATCGGAGGTGAAGGTCACTTTGAGCGTCCCTCCGCCGTCATCCGCGGGAGTCACGGCGCCGCTGAACTGATTCCCGGGATTGCTTCTCTTAAGCCCGGCAGTTTTGACGTCCGCGTCCTTTAAGTACATTTCCGGATCGTCGAGATCGGGAGTCATCACGCCGACATCGACGACGAGCGTCTGCGCGGAAGGCGGCGCGGTGTCGAAAGCCTCGCCAACCCGCA
>JANLHZ010000181.1 GCA_024653775.1 Planctomycetota bacterium
GCGTTTCTTTGATCCACCACACCGCGAAAATATGCTCTCACGAGCACACTACGAACAGAATCCCGCTATAGACTGCGATCTACCCCGTGAACACTTACAAAAAAATAAATCCGCGAGCCGGAGACGGCTAAGCGAAGCGAAGCCAATTCCGCGTAATCTGCGGATAGTTCACTTTGGTTCCGGCTCGTCAGGGTTAGGAGTCGATGTCTTCGAAAATCTCAGATCGATATTTCAAAAAAGTACGAATAGAGTTACGATCCGATGAGTAATCGGTCTTTCCAGACCGGGGTTCGGGGCAAAAATTAATCAGGGGGTAAAAGTGGGCGAATCACCGCTTGCCAAGAAGGCAAATGGCAGGAAGTCGATCAGGAGACCGAAATTTTCGAGCTGGTTCACGACCGACGAGGAGGAGATCGAAAAAAGGGTATACCGCGCGGAAACCGAAAGTATGCGCGTCAAGCGAATCGACGCGGAACGAAATCATCCATTCGGACTTTACAGCGTTTCGAAGGAAGCCGAGATATTTTCGTCCGCGTCTTACACGGTGGAACTCAGGTCATTAAGGGAAAATTTGAACACCTGCTCCTGTATGGATTTCGGCAGCAATTTTCTCGGAACCTGCAAACATATCGAGCGAGTGAAGATTTCTCTTCCGAGGAAGTTCCGGGAGCACCTGACGTCGCCTCTGGTGGAAATATTCATTCGATACGACGAAGGCTCCGGATTCCCTTTTGTCAGCGTTCCGGAAAACGCTCCCTCGAAGGTGTATTCGATAATCGCGCCATTCGTGAACTCTGACGGCTTCATCAAGGAGCCTTTGGATCAGGGACTCCGCGGACTCGTGAACAGGATCGAATCCTCAGACGAAATCTCCGCGGCGAATTTCAGGGTGTCCGCAGAGGTCGAAAAAAGGATCCGCGAAATAGATTTTCACAGGCGCAGTCAGGCGCTTTTCTCGGAATTCGAGAAGAATTTCGTCGCGGAAACCTTTCTGCGGCATCCGCTATATCCTTATCAGCAGGAAGGGATGATGCATCTTGCCCGCACGGGTCGCGCGATGCTCGCGGACGAAATGGGTCTTGGGAAGACCGTGCAGGCGATCGCCGCGGCGAAGGCGCTACAGAGCGTTCACGGAATCAAACGCGTGCTTGTCGTCTGCCCCGCGTCGCTGAAGGCTGAGTGGGAAGAACAGATCCGCAAGTTCACGGAGATGAGCCTTACGATCGTGTACGGAGGGAGAAGCGCGCGAGTCGATCTTTACAGAAACACGAACGCGTTTTTCGTGATAATGAATTACGAGCAGGTCCTTAGGGACATCGACGAAATCAACACGGAACTCTCGCCTGACCTTGTCATACTCGACGAGGCGCAGCGCATCAAGAACTGGCGGACCAAGACCGCTCAGACTATAAAGATGCTCGATTCAAGGTTCGCGTTCGTGCTCACTGGAACGCCTCTCGAAAATCGCATAGATGAAATCCATTCTCTCACGCAGTTCGTTAACTCGAGGCTTCTCGGCAGCCTGTTCCGCTTCAACCGCGAATTCTACCGCGAAGGGCCGAACGGGAAAGCGGACGGCCTCCAGAATCTCGAAAAGCTCCACAGTCTTCTGAAGCCCGTGATGCTGCGAAGAAGAAAGAGCGATATCGCGGATCAGCTTCCAGGAAGAGTCGACAACAACTATTTCGTCACGATGACTCCGGAGCAGGTCAAACGGTATTCGGATTATGAATACCCGATGATGATTCTGGCAAACAAGGCAAGGAAACGTCCGCTTACGCCGGAGGAACATGAACAGCTTCAAAAACTGCTCGCGTGCATGCGGATGATGTGCGACAGCGTTTACATCATCGATCAACGGTTTCCGGAATCGCCTAAGATAGATGAACTCGACAGCATACTCGCGGACCTCTGGGAGGCGGAGCCGGGAAGGAAGGTGCTGATATTTTCGGAATGGGTGAAAATGCTGGCGCTCGCGAGGGAACGACTCGACGCGGCCGGCATCGAAAGCGCTATCCACACGGGCGAAATCGACCAGAAAAGACGACGGGACGAGATCAACAAATTCAAGAACGATCCGGATTGCCTCGTTTTCCTTTCCTCCGACTCGGGAAGCGTCGGACTGAATCTTCAGGCGGCGAGCGTCGTCGTAAATCTCGATCTTCCGTGGAACCCGGCGAAGCTCGAGCAGCGGATTGCGCGCGCCTGGCGTAAACACCAGAAAAACTCGGTTAGCGTCATCAACCTTGTGGCGAAGGGTACCATCGAACACAGAATGCTCGGCACGCTCGGCTACAAAAAGGGACTGTCCGACGCCGTTCTCGATGGGATGGGAGACTTCAGCGAGATCGAAAAGCCCGGAGCGAGGGAGTCGTTCATGGGGAGGCTATCGGAACTCCTCGACACCGAATTCCAGACGCAGTCTACGAAACGTCTTCAGGACGTTCCGGAATCCCAGAAACTGCGCGCCGCGTTCGCCGCCACGTCGCTTTCGGAAATCGCGCTCTGCTCCATGCGGGAAGACGAGTCCCGCGGCACGGTGCAGTCGCTGTTCGTGGTATCGTCGGAACCGGCGGAAACCAGCCGCAAATTGAAGGACCTGTGCAATGCGCTGGGCGAAAGGGAAAAACCCCTGGAACTGACGGTCCTTAGCCTGGAGGAACACAAGTTCCTCAGATCGCTGGAAGAGAGGGGCATAATTTCGATCAACGTCGATTCGTTCAAGAACGTCATCCGACGTGAAGCCGCGACGCCTCAGAACCCCGGGAATGCGCAGCAGCTCGCGGACCTCGCAAAGAGTCTGATGGCTAGCGTCGAACGTCCCGCAAGGCTTGCGACGCTGCTTTCCGACGGAGGCTTCGCGAGGGAGGCGATCGACCACGCGCGCGAGGTTGCGGGCCGTGCGCTCGAAGGACTATACGTCCTCGAGAAACAGGAAGCGAACGAACAGAAACTTCCGCGGCGCGAAATCATCCTGGCGGCGCTCGCGAGTACGCTTACGGACTCGCAGAAATTCGCGCTGACATCCCCTCCGCCGGCAGACGAGGAAAGCGCGAAGGAACTCTGCGACACGCTTCTCGGTCTTGCGGACCTCGTCGAGGAAAAGCGCATCGCGATGATTACTTGACACGCCGGATTCATACGAGGTAACCGTTCACGGGGTAGTTTGCGTTCGTAGTGACGCCGTAAGGCGTTTCTTCGATCCACCACACCACTAAAATATGCTCTTACAAGCTACTACTACAGAATCCCGCTATAGACTGCGATCTACCCCGTGAACAGTCACGATGAGGGAATGCGGAAAATAGAGATATGAACTTCGGAAGCTACATTTTTTCAAGCATCGGCGTGACCTGTGTTTCGATGTCTTTGATGAGCTTTGCAATGCGATCTATATTCGATTGGGATACATGAATTTCCGCTGATCCCCTCCCTTCAGGTATAGAAAGTAGCCCCTTCGCCAATTCCTCCATTTTGTCGGTGACGTCTTCCCTGTCCGCACTTTTTAAGTAGAGAACTGATAGAGAGATTGCTCCGCTTGTCCAAATCGAAATCATCCTTCTTATTTGTTGAGGGTTTTCCCGCCAGCCAAGGTTCAAAGAAGAGACTCGGAAATAAACTTCATATACGCCGCCTGAATTTTCAGCCATTGACAGGAGCTGATTCGCCAATTTTCGAAGATGAGTTTCGGAATCTGGCGCCCGCTCGCGAACATATTCGAAGAACTGTTCTTCCGAGCTTATCATAGGCTTGCTTTTTCCCGTTATGACCGATTTGCTTTCGTCTTTTTCTTCGACATTCACCGTCACCGCGCCAAGACTGTCTACCCGCACATCCACAACGGTACGAGCAATTATTGAAGTCTTTTGAACAATGCTTGGAACGACAATGAGCGGTGATTTTTCGTTTGGTCTTCTGAAAAATGCAAGTTCCACCAACCCAAGCTCAAGAGCCATTCCAGGACGAGCATTCGCGTATTCGACAAGTGTAACTACGCGCTCGTTTATGCTGTCGCCAACGATAAGTCCAAGAATTTCACCGCGCTGTAAATTTCGATCGACCTCGAATATAAATCGATCTTCATCCATTGGCGGTTCGTAAAGATCTTCCTCAGACCTGGGAACCGATCTTGTCACAAACGAATGCAGACCGTCGTACTTCACGCCGGAATATCGCTTGGTGATAAAATCCTTGGCGATTTCACTTAGCTTTCTGTAATTCCATTCAGATACGTAGGAACAATAATCTAGCAACTGAGCAACTACTTCACGGCGCGATTCTGGATTTTTATGCAACTTTGTTTCAACGACAACAATTCTTCCCTGATCGCTAATATATATCAAGTCGATTGGCCCTACCGGAGTCGATACCTCCCTGCCGATGCATATTGCCGGTGAAAACACACTGCTAAATTCTTGGAAAGGCAGAACATCGGGGCACTTCACCAGGAATTCTTGAAGGTCTAATTCACTCGCAGAACGGTCTTCGCGTAGGCTCGACCACTGATTCGGTGTTATTCGCTCCAACACTTCTGGTGTTTGAGAGATTGTCTCAAGCCAAACTGGCGAAGAACTCTTGTTCCGGTTCACGTCCCCATCTCCGTATTGTGTTTTGGGAGTACTGATTTCTTCAGATTAGGTAAGACCAATCTAATTGTCCATGCCCAAAACATCAGATAAAAGATATATATGGTCAGGCAATTTGCTTATCTTCCTTCACTCAGCGCTTCGCTCGACTCGTCACACGAGGCAATCTCCCGGAGGGAGGTTGTCTAAAAAGTGCCGGGCACTTCAATCGTCTAACATCGAGATGCCTGGAATTGAATTTTCACGCAACTTTAGAACGAGAAAGTCCCCGGCACTTGCAGTTTCCAGTCCTTTTTCGACAACGCCGGCGGGAGATGGAGAAATTCTCCGCGAGTCGCTGCGAACTCCGCGTCTCCGCGTTGAAGGACTTTGGTTCAGGTTGCGCTTGGCTCTGAATTCTGTTTTTCGAAATATCTGTCCATCTCCTCCGCAAGGTTGTTCATCGCGTCGTCGAACTCCCGCCGGCGTTTTTCGAAATCGTCGCCGCGGAGGTTCGGGTCGACGAAAAACGGCTCGCCGTATTTGAGTACGAACCTCGAACAAGGCATCGGGATCATCGTGCGGTCCCAGCTTTTCAGACGGAAGCACTTTTCGGCCATGAACTGTATCGGGATAATCGGCCGTCCGGTTTTCTGCGCGATGACGAGCGCTCCGGGCTTGCTGATCCGCGCGGGTCCGCGTGGCGCGTCGGGGAGGAGTCCGACGCTGACGCCGTTTTTAACCGCGCGGATGATTTCGACGAGCGCCTTCAGGCCGTCCCGCGAACTCGAGCCGCGGACCGCGGCGTTGCCGAAGTGATGGACGAGTTGCGCGGCCCACTCGCCGTCCTTGCTTGACGACGCCATCAGCGCGAGCTTTCTGTCCCTGCGATACCATAGCGCGTAGATCACTCCCTGGTGCCATGTCGCGTAGATGACGGGTCCGGATTTCAGCGCTGCGTCTTCGATTTCCCGTCCGATGATCGTGGGCTTCAAAGTAGCGAACCAGAGCCTCAGAACGATCGACATGAACCCCGTGACGACGTACACCGTCAGCCGAAAATGCCAGGGTTGTTTCCGGCCTTCGTCAAGGTCATCGGATTTCGTTTTTTCATTCCCTGAAATCGCGTTGCCTCCGTTCAAAGTCGTCGCTCGAAACGTTAGGAGCCTCAAAATAATAAGTAATACATCTCGCATCTCATATTCACGTCATCTTCACATCGCGCTCAATCGTCAAATCCTCATCGGAACTATAGCTACGATTGCGGTTTGACTCAATCGCGCAATGCGAATCTGCCACAACTCTGAGCGCGATTTTGCACAACTTATTACTTTGAGACTCCTTATTCGGCGCTACCGATGGTCTGCGTCTCCGCTAGCCTCGGAATGTCGTCCGCGAACGCGAGTTTCGGGTTCTCGATGAAAAGCCGGAGGTTTTTTCCGTGTAGCCAGTTGGCGGTGACTCCGACCGCGTCGAGTTCGTCCCGGAATTCGCCGGTCTTGAACGCGCGCCCGCAGGCTTCGGCGAGTTTGAAGTACACGTCGCGGGGCGTAGCGGTCGAAACGGCGAGTCCGCCGAAGTAGAGGATTCCGCAGGGACCGCTCGCTTCGAGTTCTTCCATCGCGGTCGGGACCGACGCGAACGCCGGGTCATCGAGTCGTCTCGAATCGAGTACGCAAAGCGCGCGGACGTCTCCACGCCTCATAGCCGCGCGCGCGTTGGCAAAGCTCAGCACCGCGGCGTGGACGCCTATCGATGCATCCGAAAGTTTCGCGAGCGAGTCCGCGGGAGTATTCGCGGGAACGTACTCCGTCGGCTTTCCGAGCGCGTCCGCAAACTCTATCGCCGCGCGGAACTCGAAGTCGCTCGTCGCCTCCGGATCTTCGTACTTGCATGCGGCGAGCCGCAGATTTCCGTCCAGAGCCTTCAGCTCGGCAACGTTCTGAATCGCGCTGTCCCGCGGAACTACCACCACCGCTGGAACTGTGAACAGCCTGCAAATAAAAGTTATCGGCGCGGTTCCCGTCGTGAATTCCCGCGTGAGTTCGTCCTGATGAAGAAATTGAACCTCGGGAGTTACGTAGCAGATCGAATAGCCGTCCGCGGGTTCCCGTGCGCCCTGGCGAATTCCTGTGAGTCCCTTGACCTCTCCGGACGGGGCGCTCGAGAATCCGGAATAGTTGACGACTTCGACGTTCCAGCTTCCGCCTTCCGCGCGTTCGATACCGATCGCGATTGCGCGCGCGATCCGATCGTCCACTGACCCTTCCGGTTTCGGGCAGTGGATCGTTATCACCTTGTCCGGAAACGGCTTGACCTCTTCCTTTTCTCCGCCGCAGCCAAAGCAGCCTGAGCAGCCTGAAAGCGTCAGCGCGACGATAACGATCATCGAACGCAGAAATAAAGAAACATTGTTCGCTGCATTTATTGGATTCATCGTGTCATTCATCGCTGGTCTGGTAATCGATATATGCCGGAACGATTGTATTAAGTCGTTCCTCGGTTTTCCTCATAAACGATTTTATCGTTTCGTCGTCCAGGGCGAACGCCTGTAGCGCGTGTTCCTTCAGCTTCTCCGCGGCGTAATCGGAGCGGAGCAGTCGCGCCAACGCTCCGGACAAAAGCTCGGCCTTGGCATTTTCGACTCCGGAAGGCAGCGCGGGAATGCAGAATTCCGAAACGAAACCGCATTCCGGATATTTATCCACAATCGTTTCGACCGACATATCATCCGGTAATTTGAACACGTCCTTATCGTCCTGAAAAAGCATCGCTATCGGGACTAAAGCTTCGTTCCGAAGGTTTATCGAGGTCATCGGAAGCACCGCGCCGCGAAAGCCTACGATATTTTCCTCGGCCAGAAACGCTAACGCGTCATCGTTCGAAGTGAATTCCCGTACGGTAAGAGCTTCCATCGCTCCCGCGGCTTCCTTGAAGGCGAACAGATTCAAATCCTCCGAGGATCCATAGCCTCTGCTTATGACCTCGGTGAATCCGTTATTCCATTTCTGCGTGAAGGATTCGACTGAATCGACCCCGCTCGACTTCGCGACGAACAGCGCGTTCAATCTGAAAACTATAATCGGAAGCAATCGGAATTTCTGAAGCTCCGGACAAAGCGCGGGATATTCGAGCTTTACGCCGGGCGCATACTCCTCCCCATCCTGGACAAGCGGCGCGCCCATCTTTGCAGTAAGTATTTCCGGAGTTATAAACCCCATCGAATATCCATCCGCCCCGGACTCTGCAAGCTCCCTGAACGCGGGAAGTCCATAGAACCGCGAACCTTCGGAAGGCGACAAAGGCACTCCGAGGGAATGGTCGCCGGAAGACTTCGCGTTCGCGTTCCGAAGTATTCCCGCGAGCAGATTCGAAACGCTCCCGTCTCCGCCCGGAACTAACATAGTAATGTCCCGCGAAGGATATGGAAGCGAAGTCACATCGATCGTCTCCCTGCCTACCTGATAGAAATAAATCAGCACAAGTCCTGAGCAGAGCAGGACGAACAGCCCGATTCTGATGGTCCACTTACCCATGCTCGTACTTTCAATGCGATTTCGGTCCCGAAGATTCGCGGCAATGTACTTTCTTTTACAATCATAGTTCCCGCGCGGAAAACAAGAATCTAAATTAGAATTGAATCCCGGATTCGGGAGTCTATAAACTGTAGGAGTCGGAAGATGATCAACCCGGCATTCCCCATAAGCAAATTCAGGAACTCACGATGATCGACGCCTCAATTGAAGTCAAAAATTTCATTCGGTCTCTGCTGAAAGAGCATCCGGAGATCAAGCAGCCCGAGATTTTCAAAAGGCTCAAGGCAAAATTCGGGCATGCCGTCGCGCCGGTGGTTATAAAGCATATCCGCGACGACCTGGGCCAGGTCAGCCCGACCGCGGAAAAGCATGGCGTGAAACCGTCCGCAAGTAAACGCGGTCGTCCCGTGGGATCGAAGAACGCGGCGAGCGGACGTTCCGCTCCCGTCCACGCGAACACCGGCGTAAAGATTCTCGAAGCGGCGCTTCCGGGCGAGAAGACTCCTCCGAAGAAACGCGGTCGCGGCCGGCGCGCGGACGACAAGCGCAAGATAACGATGGAAAATCTCTACGATTACCTCGTGGTGCTTATCGACGGCGAGCAGGTCATTCCATTCCAGACAAGCTCGAAGGCGATGGCGCGCGAGCGCATCGAGGAGTTGCTCCAGAAGGGTTTTCGCGAGGAAAACATCGCGTTTTACGAAAGAGCCAAATACGGCATCAAAGCGTCTGTATCCGTTAAGTTCTAAGTTATGGCGGCAAAGCACAGGATCCTTGTGGTCGAGGATGACGAGCACATGCGCACCTCCCTCGAGGAAGCGCTATCGAGGCTCGGCTACGAGGTCGCGTGCTACGCGCAGATGGAAGGCGCTCTGAACGACGCGGAAAGCTTCACGCCGTCGCTGGTGATCACGGACCTTCGGCTCTCCGGAACGAAGACGGAGGGCGGGCTTGAAGTCATCGCGCACTTCGCAAAGGTCGCGCCCGATATTCCCGTGATTCTGATAACCGCGCACTCGAGCATTCAGACCGCCGTCGCCGCAATCAAAGGCGGCGCGTACGACTACATCGAAAAGCCGTTCGACCTCGATACCTTCGAGATTCGCGTGAAGCAGGCGCTAGAACGATACGAACTCCGTCGGGAGGTCGAGGTGCTGCGCAAGGACCGCGATTTGGTCGCGCGGGTCGATTTCGTCATTGGCGAAAGTCCGCAGATGAAATCCGTCTGCGAGCTGATCGATAAGGTCGCGCCCACGGGATCGACAGTGTTCATCCAGGGCGAAAGCGGAACCGGCAAGGAAGTCATCGCGCAGGCGATCCATTACAGAAGCCCGCGCTACAAGAAGCCGTATTACGCCGTCAACTGCGCGGCGCTCAGCGCGGGACTGCTCGAAAGCGAACTCTTCGGCCACGAGAAGGGCGCGTTCACCCACGCCGATCGTATGCGTCAGGGTCGCTTCGAACTCGCGGACGGCGGGACGATCCTCCTCGACGAGGTTTCCGAAATCGCGCCCGACTTGCAGGCGAAGCTGCTCCGCGTCCTTCAGGAGCGCAGCTTCGAGCGCGTCGGAAGCTCGCGGCCAATAAGCGTCGACGTGCGCGTCATTTCGACAACGAACCGCAGCATAGAAAAATGGGTCGCGGACGGAAAGTTCCGCGAGGACCTTTACTTCCGGCTGAACGTGGTTCCGATTGTAATCCCGCCGCTGCGGGAACGAAGGGAAGATATTCCAGCGCTCGCGAGACATTTTCTGCGGAAGTTTCTCGCGCGGGACTCGCGCGGCGACGTCGAACTTTCCCCGTCGGCGATCGAGAAGCTGAATGCGTACTCCTGGCCCGGAAACGTCCGCGAACTCGGAAACGTCATCGAACGCGCGTTTGTACTTTCGAAGGAAAAGACGCTTTCCGAGAAGGACTTCGCGTTCCTCTCAGCGGGCGCCCCAGTGGTTCAGGCCCGCAGCGGCATCACCGCGGGGATGAGCATCGAGGAGATGGAGCGCGACCTCATTTCCGAAACGCTCAAGCTTACGAACTGGGACCGCCAGAAAACCGCCGATATGCTTGGAATCACCACTAAAACCCTCCGCGCCAAGATCAAGCAGTGGAATATGGAGCAGGGGTGACGTGGGTTCATTCACAGCATAGTCGAAGCAATAGGTCTTCAAGCAGATTTCTACGCCCATCGGCAACAAAACCGACGTACACCTTATTGTCGATCACACGATAAAATATGCGGTAGACCTTGAACCCGATTTCCCTGTATTCGAGTCGTCCCGTTTGTTCGAGTTCTTTAACGTGAACGCCGCGATTGGGATAGTTCTCGAGGCTTTTGATCGCTTTGTAGATTTTTTCCAGTGTCTGGTTCGCGCTCAGATCACCGTCGTTTTCGTCGACGAATCTGAAAATATCTACCAGATCGTCCTCGCCTCTCCTGTTAAGTGGACTATGTACTTCATTTCGATTTCTTCACTCGTTTGCGAATAGAAGCAAAAGCCTCGTCCACGGGTTTGTATTTACCTTCTTTGATTTGTTGATCGCTGAGAGCCAAAATTTTCAGCAGCGCCATCGTTTCCTGGCTCTTTTCGTAGCTACGCACGTCAATGACGACCGCCTTCGCCTCGCCGTTTTTGGTGATGATCATAGGCGATCTGGTTTCGGTGACTTCGTCGATAAGTTCCGACGTGTGGGCTTTCAGGTAGCTTATGCTTTTGATCTGCTTCGAGTATTTCATTTTTGTTCTCCGGCGGATTTGGTGTATGACCAAATATAATCCAAATTCAGGTCGCAGGCAAGTTCGAAGCCACTGACGCGGAAATGCGCGCGCGCGCGGAACTGCGTGAGATAGAGTCAACCCGCGGTGCGATTCCTGTTGTCAGACAAATTCGAGTCGCATACGTCGAGCGCCGTGCAGTCGGCGGTTGCCAGAGCGTGATATTACAGTAAATTCGTAGACGGCACGAATAAAATGTAATGCTTGCGCCGTCAGTCGCCGGGGAGTCGGCTGTAGACCCGCTCGCCGCGGAGGATGCGCACCGCGGATTCGAGCTGTCTGTCTGGCGAAAGTTCGTACGGATGGTCATTGACGTACTCGGAATCGAAAATCGACTCATTTCGCCAGTTGCGCTGAACGAGAATCATTTCGTCGTCCGTCACTGGAACGAGAACGTCCGGATGGATCAACCTCCTGCCGAACTCCTCCTGGTCGATCATCCGGCCCGCGGGAGTTATGTATTTGCTCGTCGTCAGCTTCAGCCAGAAGTCGAGGATTTCCCCATCCGGCATTCGCACCTTTTTCTGAATCAGACTCTGGACCTTCCCTTTGCCGTAGGTAGGAAGGCCGACCACCACGGCGCGCTCGTAGTCCTGGAGCATTCCCGTCAGAACTTCGCTAGCGCTCGCCGAGTGGGAGTTGACGATCACAGCCATAGGCCCGCGAAAAATCGTCGCTTCCGGCTTCGCCTCGATTGATGTCACCTGCGGTCTTCCGGTTTCGTCCTTTTCAAGGGTGGAAACGAGCACTCCGGAGTCGATCAGCATATCGCCTATGTCCCGGCAGTTCTGGAACGATCCTCCGCCGTTGAGCCTCAGGTCGAGGACGAGTTTCTTCATCCCCGCGGAAATAAGCGCGACGAGCGCGTCCCTCACCTCCGCCGCGGTCCCGTACCCGAACTGTTCGATACGCACGTAGCCGATTTCATTTTCGAGGTCGAGCATCCTTGTCCCGTCGACGGTGTACTGCGGGATATTTCTGCGCTTTATCGTTACCTCGACTTTTTTCGTAAAGTCCCTCGTGGCGCTTTCCCACCGAAGAAGCCCAAGTCTGACGACTGAGTCGATCTTCCCGGTAAGCCTTACGTTCGCCTGGTTCAGCGTCATCCCGCGGGAGCTTTCGTCGTCGATGGATTCGATCAGGTCTCCGGACTGGCATCCCGCGTCGAACGCCGGACTCCCCCGTATAGGGGTCACTATTGTTATGTACGGAAGGTCCGGATGTTCCGAAATCTGTACGCCCATTCCGACGAAGCTTTCGTTCAGCGATCCGAACTGTTCCTCGTACTCGGTGTTCGTGTAGAACGCGGAGTAGCGATCGACGCTCGAAACCACGCCGTTCAGAGCGCCTGTGAGCAGTTCGTCCGGAGACACGTCCTCGATTCCGTGGGTGAGCACTTCCTTCTTGACGGCTTTGTAGAGTTCGAACTCCCCCGCGGAGTCTGACGCGTCCGAATATATTCCCCGCAGAAACGGATTGAATTTCAGATTGTCGATCTTGACGAGGGTTATCGTGACGACAACGCAGAGAAACCCTGGGAAAAGCGCTATGTAGAGTCTGTTTAACCTTTCCTGTACCATAGACCTGTGATAATCTATTAATGTTGGATTTTCCAATCAATTTGGGGACCTTGGAACCGGGATGCCTGATCACGAAAATACGAGATTTGGCAAAATCGCCATCGAACGGGGCTGGATCGCCGAAACGGAGATGCAGCAGGTTCTCATGGATCAGGCGAGCGACTTCAGACGCCGGGATCGTCATGTGGGCGAAATCCTCGTCGAACGCGGCCTTCTGACAAGCGTGCAGGTGCTCCAGATTCTCGAAATGCAGCAGAAGGCGATATTCACATGCGCAGGCTGCAATATCCGCGTAAACGTCGCCAGGGTGAAGGAAAAGGCGATCTATCGCTGCAAGCGCTGCGGCGGAGAAATGATCCGCTCGAACTCGGACGACATAAGCGCCACCGAACAGTTCCAGAGCCACGAACTCGAAACCGGCGCGCCGGTCGATCCCGGAGTTTTCGAGATGGCGACGGTTCCGCTGACGAGCGTCGAGAAGGAGGCGCGCGCTTCCGGACGACTCGGGAGCGCCCCCGCGTCCGGGAAAATCGCGCCGCTGCGTCCGGAGGAGCAGAGCCGTCGGAACGCGATCGAGGCGGACCTGACGCGTATCATTCCGCCGCAGGAAGCGCTGAACGCTTCGCCTTCCGCCGCGGTTAGCGCTCCGAAGAACGAGCAGGAGGCGACGCCTGACGTCGATATGAAGCCCGCGACTTCGCCAGCGTCGCCCGCGCCGTCGGAGGTCAAGCGTTCGACGTCGAGCGCGGTCCTTCCACGCACGGACGCAGAGATGATCGGAGTCACCGTAGGCGGCTGTCTGATCGAAGCCAAGATCGGACAGGGCGGCATGGGCACGGTCTACCGCGCGACCCATCTCGGACTCGATAAAAGCGTGGCGCTGAAGTTCCTCCCGAAGAACTACGCTCAGAGCGCGGAACGGGTCGAGAGGTTCCGAAGGGAGGCCCGCAGCGCCGCGGCGCTCGACCATCCGAACATAGTGCAGATAATGAACGTCGGAAGCGAAGACGATCTGCACTACATCATAATGCAGTTCATCGACGGATACTCCGTCGACAAGATGATCAAGAAAGGTCATCGTTTCAGCGTCGAGGAAGCGCTTCGGATCATAATCGACACCGCGAAGGGACTGAGCGTCGCCCATGCGCGCGGAATCATCCACCGCGACGTCAAACCCGACAACATAATGCTCGACCGCGCGGGAATGGTGAAAATCCTCGATTTCGGACTCGCGAAGGAAATCGACACCGACATCAGCGTATCGCGGCAGGGAAAAGCCATCGGGACCCCGTACTATATGTCTCCGGAGCAGTGCCAGGGAAAGGCTCTCGACGAGCGTTCCGACATCTACAGCCTCGGCGTGTCGCTCTACCACATTCTCACGGGGAAGCGTCCGTTCGTCGGGAATTCCCCCGTGGAAACCGCAATCAAGCACATCAAAGAGACCGCGATCCCGCCGTCGGAGATCAACGGAGAGATTCCGGAGATCGTGAGCGTCTACTGCCTCACGATGATCGCGAAAAGGAAGGAGGACCGCCCGCAGAGCTGCAAGGAAGTCGCGGCGGCACTCGAGGAGATCAAACGCAAACTCACCCAGACGGAACTCGCGGCGAGAACCTCGGAAATTAACCCCGGATCGATAACGCCTTCCACGGACGATCACGTCGATACCAAGGACGAAGCCGGACCGATGCGCGCGAAACTCGCTCCGAGGCGCGCGCTGGTCGAAGGCGATGACGATTATCAGACCGAAGACGACTTCGGCCCCCACGCAGGCGTTTTCGCGTCGCAGCGCTCCTCGAAGCTCCCCGTCATCGCGGCGATCGTCTGCGGAGTCGTCGCGCTGATTGTAATCGTCGCCGGAACTATCGCGTCGGGATTCTTCGATACGGAGCCGGAGGTCCGCCAGCCGGGATTCAAACCGCCGCCACACGTTGGCAGCGGTAACGATCCGAACCCTCCGGACGGTGGCGCGATCGATGTTGGCCCGGTCGATCCGCCCGTGATCGTGCCTCCTCCGCCGATGCCTGGGCCGGACCGGGGGACGGAGAGTCTGTTTCGCGCGTGGGAGGACGAGTTCGAGACTCGGATGGCCGCGATTCGCCAGGATCAGTCGAAACTGACGACGAATCTCGTTTCGCTTTCGAGGCTGCTGGAGAAAGTCAGGCCGGGGGCGCCGGTGCTTGAAAAGATCGAAGCCGAAATCGAAAGGATCGCGGCTGCTATGTCGAGCGCTCAGGACTCGCGAATTCGCGAGCTGAGGACCGAGGAGGAAAAGCTGCTCGCGGAGAAAAGCTACGGCGACGCGCTGCTGCTCTACCGCGCTTCGAACTTCGATCACGAGCTGCGCCCAGTGGATCAATACGTGAGGCAGGAGTGGGATTCTCTGGACGAGAAACTGATTCGCGAGCTGACGCGGGTCTACGAGGCGATCGTGCGGCAAATTGAAATCGACAGCCTTGGCGCAAACGCCTTCTGGGACAGACGGGAGTTTCTAAACGCGCGGGACGAGTACAAGATGCTCTCGAGGAAGTTCGACGAGATCGATTCCGCGTCGATCGCCCTTCGCGCGTCGGGGAATTCGGTTTCAAATTCGACCATCGCGGCTCTCGGCTCGGACATTTCGAAAATCAAGAATACGATGGTCAGCAGAATCGCGGAGGTCGAGCAGAATATCGAATCTCACAGACCGAAGGAATATTTCAGCGATCAGGCGGAGGCGCGAACCATACACGAAGAATCGCGAGTGCTCTCGTCGTTGATCGACGAGGTTCGGGAGAAACTCTACTCGCGGGAAAATCTTGCGCCGGAACAGGGTGAGACTTCCGATCTCATCGAACAGTCGGCCCTAATCGTGCGGGAAGCGCTTTCAGAGTTCGAGACCGCGGAGGTAACCTTCGCGGCAAACAGCGTCATCGCAGACCTCGAATCGCTTAAATCCGGATTCACGTTCCTTCGGGAAGTTCTGCGTCGGAAGGGCAGTTTTCAGTTCCCGCTCAGCTATTACGAGGGCGAGAGACTTCGAAACGAGATGGTGAAAGTCGTCCGCACCCTGGATTTCAGGTTCGAAGCCGACGTTCTCGGACTCGGCGGCGCAAGGTGGGTCCGCACAGAAATCGAGTACGCGGCCCTCGCTTCACCTGCAATAGCGGACCTCATAATGGTTCACGAGAAATCCGAGATCGAACGTCAGCGCGCACTCTACGCGCTTCTGACCTTCCTCGGAAGATGGGACGACGCCAGAGAAAGATTCAGCGCCGAAAACGCAGCCGAAAAGGACAAAGTCAGATTCACCCACTTCGTCGCGAGACTGAGCGGCCGGGGAAACGACCGCGAATTCCTGAAGGCAGTCCAGGCTGGAGTGACGGATTACGCGCTCCAGAGGCACGAAGTCGCAAGACAGGGATCGAGGGTATCAGAGGTCCCGAGGGATCTTCGCGCCGCCGTGGAGGCGTTCCCGGCGTTTTCGCACCTCCAGCTTTTTTATGGCGAACTGCTGATGCGTCTCGGGCAAAAAGTCGAGGCGAGGCGGCATCTGACTATTGCGAACAGCCTGGAGCCGAACTTCATGACCTCGTACAGACTTGGCGCGTGCACCTTCGCAAACGGAGACGAAGGGAAAGCCCGCGAACAACTCGTCGAAGCGATTCGGCTCGGCGCGCCGGACGACGAACGATTCTGGCTGCTCTACGGCGACGTGCTAACCGCGGCGGGTCGAACCGGCGAGGCAGAAGGTAGCTACCGGAAATGCCTCGATATCAACCCGTACTTCGAACTCGCAAACGAGAGATTGCGCCGCTCGCGTCAATGATACCTTATATTCGTACCGTCTACGAATTTTTAGTAATATTTTTATGGAAATCAAAAGTAACTTAAGTAACTTAAAACTATACAAATAATTCGTGCCTGACACGAATAAAACGTAAACAAAGAGGAAACATTGGCTTTACCAAATTTCGGATGGATCGAGGATGGGTTCCTCGCGGCCATGGCAAGGCCTGGATCGTATTCGTCGCTTTCGAACGATCTTGCGGAGCTTCGGTCGATGGGAATCGGATTCATTGCGACGCTGACTAGGTCACCTCTCGAATCTGCAATCCTCGACGAGCACGGCTTCACCTGGGTACATATTCCGATCACCGACTTCTCTGCGCCGAATCTGGAGCAGGCGATCCGCTTCAACGAATTTGCCGACTTTGTTCGAAGCCAGAACGGGAGGCTGGTCGTCCACTGTGCGGCTGGCGTCGGAAGGACTGGAACGATGGCAGCGTGTTGGCTGGTCCGTAACCACGGCCTTTCCGCGCAGGAGGCGATAAACCGCGTCCGCGATCTCCGGCCAGGGTCGATCGAAGTTTGGGAACAAGAGCAGTTCGTGCGTCAGTACGCCGCGTTCTGCGATCAATAGTACATTAAATTCGTACCGTCTACGAATTTAATGTACTATTATTTATGTCGGTTCGCTCAGCCGCCAGCGGCTCAGGGCCAAGATGACCGTGCCACGCAAATGAAACGTCGCAGACGCTTCAATCAACGTGGTTCATCGAACCGATGCGTATTATTATACGAAAAATTCGTAGACGGCACGAATAAAAAGTAATCGTTCATCGCAAGACCAAATCTGCCGGAAATCCGGCAGTACTGAACTTTCCCTGCCCGATTTTAATCAGAATCTTCGGCAGTTTTTGATCCGTTCCAGGCACACAAGGGTCAAGACGATCAGACGAAAACCGCCGTAATAGCCGCTGCACCAATGACTTATGCCATGATGACCCCCAAAATAGTGCAAAAAAATGTGAGCGGACACAATTTGGGTACAGGGTTCGCTCTACAGTTTCATTGCGTAACGCGGAATAGAAATATTGGGTATATGAAAACAATGAAACTCTTAAAGCTCACAGGTGTGGTTTCGTTAATAGTCGCAGTGAGCGCGACGGACCTGTTGTCGTTAGACTCCAGGTCCTTTTTTGCCTCCGATGAGACGCCAGTTGTATTGAGGAACTTCCAACATATCAGCCCGAACAACAATATCGAATATCGGAATATCGAATATCGGAATATCGTCCCGGACGTGAATGTGTCACTTCCCGCGATCCAGGCGAAGGATAAGCTGGCGGATACGATTATCAGTGACGCACAGATCGATCGAACAATCAACCCGGGCCTTGGGCTTAGCGTCAGAAATCGCAGAGCGATCGAAAACGCCATTGTCCAGATCTACGGAACCCGCCCGGATTTCGTTCGTGGATTCAGACCGATGCCGGAAAGGCAGGCATCCGCGGATTTCGAAGTCAGAGAGCGGGAAATTCAGGACATCCGAGAGAGGTTCCAGGAGGAATTCGAAGGCATAAAGGATCAGCACAGACAGGAGTTCCGCGAAGAGCGAGAGCGCGAGCGCGAGGCCGCCGGTGTCACCTCCGAGGGTCAGGGATCGGAGACTTCCTTTGGCGGGCAATAACCTTTGGCGGACAGTAACACGTTAATGTTTTGAAATTCAGGGAGCGGCGTAACCAACTTCAAGAGATTTTCCACCAGGAGTTTTTTATGGCTACCAGCGTTGCATCGATCAAATCACCACTCCGCCTTCGTCCGAGGTATGGCTTCCTCGACGGATTCGACGAAGGCTTTATAAGCGAGGTTCTACTCGGAAAGCAGATGGTGTCGATCGAAGCGGGCACCACGGTCTATCAGTCGGGCGATCCGGCTTCGCAGGTTTACTTCGTGACGGAGGGGTATCTTCGCAGGGAGAAGGTTTCCGATCGAGGTCAGAAGAAGATCGTCGGACTCCTCCACGATGGCGACGTCTTCGGCGAGAACGCGGTGTTCGGTGAGATATCCCGTGACGAGATGGTTATCGCGGTGACGAACTCCATCGTCGAGGTAGTTGACGCGAAGGAATTGTGGACCCGCGCGCAGAACAAGTCGGGCGCTCTGCGCGGAATGCTGAGGCACGTTCACGAACGCGCGCAGCGCGCGGAAGCCGAAATCGAGGAACTCGTGTTCCTGAACCTCTATGGAAGGCTTGGCAAGCTGCTTCTTTCCCTTGCGGAGCGCTACGGAGTGCAGACCATCCACGAAGGCAAACCAGCGACGCTGATCGATCTCGCGCTTACCCACCAGGAGATAGCGCAGATGCTCGGCGCGACGCGCGAAACGATTTCGAAGGCGCTGAACATGTTCAAGCGCGACGGCGCAATCGCAAATTCAAGCAGCTTCATAACGATCGTCAGCGAAGAGCGGCTCAGCACCTGGATCAGGTGAAACCCTTCAGATTGCACCAGTGGAATTCCGGCCCTATTGGCTGAGTAATTTCCGAATACCATCAGAGCCGCCGGCCGGGTACTCCCGGTAGCGCTGACGATCCTGCCTTTTTCGCAACTGTTAACGGGGTAGTTCGCAGTCTATCGCGGGATTCTGTAGTAGTGTGCTCGTGAGAGCATATTTTCCGTTTGTAGTGTGCTCGTAAGAGCATATATTCTTCGCATAAAAACGCCTTACGGCGCCACTACGAACGCAAACTACCCCGTGAACAGCTACCCTTTTTCTGCCGCTGGAGTAGAACGTGGATCGCGCATCGAAGCCGGAAGAAAGTTCGAAACTCCGGCGCGGGAACCGGTTTCAGAAATCCTCTCCAACTTCGAGTTTTTCGTCGACCCACTTCGATACGAGACCCAGCATTTCATCCCGCGTAGGCGACATGTTCGCGCGGGTGAACTCGTGGTCGCCGCCCTCGACTTCGATGATCTCCGCGTCGACCCCGGCTTCGAGCGCCTTCGCGAGGAAGTTTCGGCTCTGGCTTATCGGAACGAGCGGATCGAGCGTGCCGTGCACGAGCAGCACAGGCGGGTCGGTCTCGTCGATATGATGGACCGGACTTGCGAGTTTGTACGCTTCGCGGTTCTGCAGCATCGGAACGCCTATGAATTCTTCGATCGACGGAAGGAAGCCGACCCGTTCGAGGTCCATCACCGGGCAGATCGGGACCGCGCACGCCACGGCTGACGAAAAATCCTCCCAGCCGCCGGAGCCTTCGAGTTCCGCGACTCCGGACGACGTCGCAATCAGACCCGTGAGGTGTCCGCCCGCCGACGCGCCGATCGCGCAGATGCGATCCGCGTCGAAACCATATTCGTCCGCGTGTGCGCGAATCCAGCGGACGCTGCATTTCGTATCCTCGACGCACGCGGGGAACTTCCACGTCGGCAGTTTGCGGTAATCGATGCACACAGAGGCGAATCCATGTCCAGCGTACGCGATGGCGAGATCGCTGAAGTCCCTGCGGCTGCCCTGGGACCACCCTCCACCGTGGATGAACAGCGCCACGGGAAGCTTTTCGTCCGCGTCATGGCCGCGATCGAAATAGAGGTCGAGCGCGAGTTCCGATTGGTCGGGGTTTTTCGCGTAGACTATTCCGCCTACGATTTTCACGTTCTGGGCGAACCTGATCTCCTCTGAGCGGACGCTCGATATTGAAAGAGTCAGGATGACGAAACAAAAAGCAATCGATTTCATAGCCTTCATAGGAACCTCCATTTAAGACTATGATAAGCGATCTTTCGTATGGATCAATATGAATCTTCCTCGTCATCGAGGCTGTCTGCCCTGTAGGGAGGGATGCCCGCGTTGTAGCCGTGGCGGATGACGTCGCCGTCGGCCATGAAAACGACGTCTTCCGCGATGTTTGTTGCGAGGTCCGCGATCCGTTCGAGGTGGCGCGATGCGCTGAGCGTCTGAACGGCGCGTTTTACGGTGTCCGCCCGTTCCATCATCATCGTCTCGAGAACCGTGAACATTTTGCGGTTGATCTCGTCGACGACATCGTCCTCGGCGCAAACCCTCCGCGCGAGCTTCGTGCTCTGATTGATGAGCGCGTCAAGCGAATCGTGCACCATCTTCCGGACGCGATCGACCATGTCCTTGAAGTCGATGGGAATTTCGAGCGCTTCGTTTTTCGAAAGGAATAGCGCCCGCTGCGAGATGTTCACCGCAAGATCGCCCATACGCTCGAGATCGTTGTTCACCTTCATTACCGCGACGATGAAACGCAAATCCGTCGCAAGCGGCTGGTGCAGCGCAAGAATCTTGAGGCACTCCTCTTCGATCTCGATTTCGAGCCGGTCGATGTCGTCGTCTCCTGTAACCACGTCTTCCGCGATCGCGCTGTTTCGTTCGATCAGCGCTTTGGTCGCCTTCATAATCTGGTTCTCGACCATGTAGCCGAGACGCAGAATATCGACCTTGACACGATCGAGGTCGCGCTGAAGATGCTTTGACATTTATCCTCCTACCCGATTCTACCTGTGACGTACTGTTCGGTTTGCTTTTCCCGTGGTCTTGTAAAGACCTGCTCGGTCTCGCCGAATTCTATCAGATCGCCGTTGTAGAAAAATGCGCATTTGTCGGAAACTCGCGCGGCCTGCTGCATGTTGTGCGTGACGATGACGATGGTGTACTTTTTCTTCAGTTCGAGAAGCAAGTCCTCGATTCGCATCGTCGCTATCGGATCGAGCGCGGAACAGGGTTCGTCCATCAGAACGATCTCGGGTTCGAGCGCGATCGCCCGCGCTATGCACAGCCTTTGCTGCTGGCCGCCCGAAAGTTCCAGACCGCTTTTGTTCAGCTTGTCCTTCACCTCGTCGAAAAGCGCAACCTGTATGAGCGCCTTCTCCACCCGATCGGCCATGTTGTCCTTTATGCCGTTGATGGAAAGTCCCCAGGACACGTTTTTGAAAATCGTCTTCGGGAACGGGTTCGGCTTCTGGAAGACCATACCGATCTTTCTTCGGACCTCCACCGGATCGATGCCCTTTTTGTATACGTTTTCTCCCCGGTAGCAGACCTGGCCTTCGGTGCTTAGGTTCTCGATGAAATCGTTCATGCGGTTGAAGGAGCGTAGCAGTGTGCTCTTCCCGCAGCCCGATGGACCGATGATCGCGGTGATGCGCTTCTCCTGAATCTCCATCGAGACGTTCTTGATCGCGGCGTGGTCGCCGTAGCGAATCCACACGTTCCTTGTCGAGAGTATAGGCGCGCCTGCTCTTATGCCCCCTTCCTCCACTTTTGGCTGCGTCGGCACGATAGTCATATTCTCCGTCCTCGTGGGCGAAGGCTTCTGAAGATTCATGGTTATTACCATTGTCTGTTTCTTTCGAATCTCTGCCTTATTGTAATTGCAATGGAATTCATTGTAAGGAGTAAAATCAGTAAAACTAGAATCGCGGCGCCTGCGATTTCGTGGAACTCTTTCTGAGGATATGATATCCAGTTGTAGATTTGCAGCGGAAGCGCGGTGAACGAGCTCATCACTCCTTTAGGTGCGTCGTGGATGTAGCTGAGCGCGCCTATCATCGCGATGGGCGCGGTTTCGCCAACGGCGCGGGAGAGCGCGAGTATGATTCCGGTCACGATTCCGGGAACGGCCGCCGGCAGGACGTGATGCCAGATGGTCTGGATTTTCGTCGCTCCGAGTCCGTAGGCGGCCTGTCGTATGGAATCCGGGACCGCCTTCAGCGCCTCCCTCGCGGAGACGATTATCACAGGCAGGATCAGCAGAGACATCGTGAGCGCGCCCGCAAGGACGGAGCGTCCCATATGGAACTGCCGCACGAATATGCCGAGGCCGAGAATTCCGTACACGATCGACGGCACGCCCGCGAGGTTCGAGATGTTCACCTCGATGATCCTCGTCAGTTTGTTTTTGACGGTTAGCTCTTCGAGATATATCGCCGCGCCGATGCCGACCGGGATCGAGATTACCGCGGTGAGCGCCATCAGCCAGATGGAGCCCATCAGCGCCGGCCATATCCCAGCCTTCTCCGCCGACAGAACCGAAGGCGGCGAAGTGATGAACTTCCAGTCGAGGTCTTTGTAGCCGCTGCTGACGATCTCGAAAATGAGGATAACGAGAATGAGGACCGCGAGGATTGTCGCGAACATAAACACGCCTGTAGCGCCGATGCCCACCATTTTTCTGGACTTCAGACTCATTCGTAGCTCTCCTTGAACTTCCGGAGCACTTTATGCGCGATAATGTTCATCGCGAGAGTTATCAGGAAAAGCAGCAGTCCGACCGCGAAGATCGATCCGCTCTGCACCGACCCCGCCTCCGAGTCTCCCGTGCTGACCTGGACTATGAACGCGGTCATCGTCTGAATTCCCTCTGTGTAGTCGACGCCCCAGACGGGAGCGCCGCCCGCCGCTATGGAAACGATCATCGTCTCGCCTATCGCGCGGGAAATCGCGAGAATGAACGCCGCGATGACTCCAGACAGCGCGGCGGGCGTCACGACGCGCAAAGATACCTCGAATTTCGTCGCGCCCACCGCGTACCCGGCCTGGCGAAGAGAAATCGGCACGCTCTTCATGGCGTCGTCGCAGAGACTTGCTACCATCGGAAGGACCATTATCCCGACGACGATGGACCCGGAAAGCGCGTTGAAAATTCCCACCTCGATCCCGAAGCTCCCGAGGAAACCCTGCAGGAAAGGAGTGACGAGAATCAGCGCGAAATAGCCGTAGACGACCGTCGGTATCCCCGCGAGCACTTCGAGAACTGGCTTGATCAGGCTCCTTGTGCGCTTCGAAGCGTATTCGCTCAAGTAGATTCCGACGAACAGCCCAAGCGGGACCGCGAAAAGCGCTGAACCTACCGCGATCATAAGAGTCCCGAGCACGATAGGCAACGCTCCCCACTCATAAGGAATGATATTCGGGAACCACTTGGTTCCGGTGAGGAATTCGAAGACGCTGATCTGTTCGAAGAATTCGACGGATTCGCTTACCAGAATGTATATGAACGCGATCGAAGTGAGAACCGACAGCAGCGCGCAAGTAAAGAGTATATAGACGACGGTCTTTTCGAAAATCCTTTTGCGCGTCCCGAGATTCGAAAGCGCGAGCAGAGATTCGGCATGTGCCGCTCCACGGGCATCCAAAGCGATTTCGGTATTGAAGTTCGAATTCATCGGATTCTTGCGTTTTTCTGGTGGAGTTGCATATTACAAACAATCGCGCGTTTTAAAACCATTCCGGAAAAGTCGCTGGCGGTCGGCCAAATTGTCGCAGGGGCTCCATTGCGAGCCACCGCGAAGATTCGAAGGGCGAGGGAGCGCTTTCAAAGTTCGATGCTTGAAATTCGCCCCATCGAAGTTTGCCCGCGCTACACGACTCAGTTGGTGCCGCTCCCCGTGAGGATCTGATCGATTGGAGTTCCCGCAGGCGCGCCGCGGAACACGGATCCGGTGACGCGATCGGCAAAACGCTTCTTGATGAGCGCGTACGTGGAATCGGAGAACGGAACGTATCCGACCTCTTTGGCGACAGAAGGCGCGTTGTCGAGATAGTACTCGACGAACTTCGCGACTTCCTCGCGCTTGGCTGCTTCCGTGGAGACGTAGATGAAAATCGGCCTCGAAAGCGGAGAGTAGGTGCCGTTAGTGATGGTTTCCATCGTCGGGACGACCGGACCGCTACCGCCGTCGACCGCGACCGCGGTGAGCCTGTCCTTGTTTTCGACGTAGTACGCGAAGCCGAAGTATCCGATCGAGAATTTGTTCGATTCCACGCCTCTGACGAGGACGTTGTCGTCTTCGCTGAAAGTGGTCTTCTCCTGCCTTGAATTTCCGGACTCGCCGCAGATGGCTTCCGTGAAATAGTCGAAGGTTCCCGAGACGGATCCGGGCGAGAAGAAAGTCATGTCCTCTGCCGGCCAGCCCTCGCGGACGTCGCTCCACTTGGTGACGGCGCTGCCCTTTTCCCAGATTTTCTTGAGTTCCGCGACCGTCATCGAAGTCGCGAAGGTGTTCTCCTTGTTGATGACGACCGTCAGACCGTCGAAGCAGACTGGAACCTCGATGAAATCGAATCCGGCTTCCTTGATCGAAGCCTCTTCCTTTTCCTTCACCGGGCGGGACGCGTCGGAAATCTGCGTCTCTTTCGCGATGAACTTGACGAATCCGCCCCCCGTGCCGGAAATGCCGACCTCTACCGCGACGTTCTTCTCGACGTCGGCGTATAGTTCCGCCATCGCCTGGCTGACCGGCCCGACTGTGCTGGACCCGTCGATCACGATTTTTTTGGTGTCGCCGTCGCCGCCGCAGCCGGTGAAAAGAGCCGCTGAAATCGCGGCAAACGAGAAAAGAACTGGTCTGATTTTCATCAATTCCTCCGTAAAGAAAAATGGTGCGAATTTAGGAGTCTCAAAGTAATAAGTCGTACAAAATCGCGCTCGGATTTACGTCAGATTCGCTCTGCGCGAGGAAGCAAAACCGGAAGCGTAGCTATAGTTCCGCTGAGGATTTTGCGACTGAGCGCGGAGTGAAAATGTCGTGAAGGCGAGATGTGGGACTTATTATTTTGAGGCTCCTTAGCTGCATAGAATGGAATGCGAGGTTTGTAGCACCTCTTTATAAAGATTCAGTTAAGGCAGTCTTAATTGTTCGGGATTGAGGAAGGATCTGGATTGAAGATGAACCGATACCGCGCAGTTTGCAGCGGGAATCTGTTCGTAGTGTCCTCGTGAGAGCATATTTTCGCGGCGTGGTGGATAAAAGAAACGCCTTACAGGCCACTACGAACGCGAACTACCCCGTGAACAGTTACAATAGAAAGACTGCTCCCTACTCCCTGCGCTCGAGGCGGAACCCGAAGATGCGGTCCACGACGAGTTTCGCGCCAGGGAGGTCGATTTCGAAACCTTTGCGCGGCTTTTTCAGCGCCTTCACGATCTCCGCGAAATGCGCGCGGGTCATTTTGGAGTGATCGTAGGCCTTCGTTTCGAGGAACAGTTTTACTTCATCGAGTTTCGATGACGCGTCATCCACGGGCTGAAACGCATACACCATCGAATCTCCCGCCGTCGCCGACGGGCGCTTGTCCGCTCCGGAGGTCGCAAGAAAATGCAGCACGTGATCCTCGAACTTCGGGTTCATCTCGCGCTGGATCAGCGGAATGAGGCTGCCGCGGACGAAATTCCGGCTGAATCGCTCGTCCGTGTTCGTCGGGTCGTCGAAGGTCTCGATTCCGCGCTCATAAACGTATTCGAGAACGTCCGCGCGCTTCAGTTCGATCATCGGACGCAACGCGAGCTGTCCTGCCTTCCCATACGGAAGCGAAGCCGAGAGCGCGATGTCAGTGAAACTCCCGCCGCTAGTTCCGCGGACGAGCCGGAGTAGAAAACCTTCGACGCGATCGCTCGCCGTATGGCCGGTGAGGACGTACTTCGCCTTCCAATCGTTTGCGATCTTCGAGAGGACTTCGTATCTGACGCGCCTCGCCGCGGCCTCGGGACTCTCGCCTTTTTTCGCGTAGTTCGACACGACTCTGCGCACCAGGGAGCGCGGAACTTTCAACTCCGCGAGTTTGATCCTGATGTGTTCCGCGATCTCGCCGCTGGCGTCGTGCATCCCGTGATCGACGTGGCACGCTTCGGGTCTGAACGCCCTCTCCGGCTTTTGCTCCGCGATTTCGAGCAGCGCGTGCAGAAGCGCGGACGAATCCGGACCTCCGCTGTACGCGACCACGAGCTTATCGCCGGGATTTACCCCCGCCGCATCGAGGCCGCGCAGAACTTCGAACGCGAATCTCGAAACCCTCGTGCTCATTTTGCCGCCTTCTCGGGCGCGTCGATTTTCACGTCGAAGTCGTTTCGCAGAATGTCGAGGAGTTCGTGGTAGCTCTTGATTTCGTAGTTGGGCTTCGTCTCGCCTTCCTCGTCGTCGTGGCGGGAAACCCCGCGTCGCATTCGCACGGTGTGGATCCCGATCCTGTTCGGCGGGTCGATGTCGTTGGCGGGATGATCGCCCACGTACATTGCTTCCTCCGGATGGAGGCCTAGCGCGGAAAGCGCGTGGATGTACAGCTTCTCGTTCGGCTTCGAGATTCCGACCTGCTCGCTTATGAAGATCGAATGCGGCTCGAAGTATTCGTAGAGTCCGAGGCGGAGCAGCTTCTCGGCCTGCTTGATATCGAGGCCGTGGGTGATGACTCCGAGGTGCAGGTCTGCTTTCGCGAGCACCGGGAATACTTCCTTCGCGTCGTCGAAAGGTTTAAGCGCTTCGACCTTGTACGCGTGGTACGCCATCACCGCCGCGGCCATCAGGATCGCGGGGTTGACGCCGCTTTTGAACCTCTCCGGCACGCGTCGGAGCAGCTTTTCGTAGTGCATGTCGTAGTTGGCGCCGAACTCGCTGATGACCTCGTTCAGTTCCCTGATCGCGTGATCTAGCGGCATCTTGAAGCCGTGTTTTCTCATCGCGGCGATGCTCGCCTTTCGGGCCTGTTTTGCGAACTCCGTGGTGGAGTATAGCGTGTCGTCGATATCGAAGAATATCGCGCGTAGCGTGCGTTTGTGGGATTTCGTGGTCATTGGATCGTCCTTCACACCCGGAAGAATACAGGAAAAAGGAAACCCGGAAAAGTCCAAGTCGAAGGATTCGGGAACGCGCATCGATTTATGCGGACGCCTTGTTCGGTTGCAACTGTTCACGGGGTAGATAGCAGTCTATAGCGTGAATCTGTTCGTAGTGTGCTCGTGAGAGCATATTTCATATCGACCTTACTTGGCAGGCAGGCTTTGAAGGCGTAGCGAACGCGTGGGAGGCGACGCGCCGCGAAGCAGGAATATTAGAAAATTATGGGAATGCAGCGGCGATTTGCATAGCGCGCGTGCAGTAGCAAGCAAAGCGTGGATGTCAAGTAAGGTCGGTATTCGCGGTGTGGTGGATCAAAGAAACGCCTTACGACGTCACTACGGACGCATTTTACCCCGTAAACAGTTACGTTCGGTTTAAGGTGAACGTTCCGTGAACCACGTTGATAGAAGCGTCTATGAAGGTTTTTGCGCGTGGCAGGTCATCTTGACCGTGTCACGTGCAGTTACATACTATCCGAGCAAACCTGCTTTATGTCTAATCGAAAGGTTTGCCGAGTATTAAGAATGTATAGTAATTAAATATTACTCGTATAGATTCAAATTTGAAATAAATTTGAAAGATAGGCCGCCATAATAACGAACGTAACGTTATCTTTGTGAGTGAACGTTCGGGGAATGTGGTTCACCGAACGTTCACTCAGGATTATACGAAGTGATCAATGGCGCGTAACGATTCGGTGAGCCGTGCGGCACTTCCGCCATCGTCCATGAAAACACGGCCAGGATGCCAGTGCCACTAGCGCACTCGTCATAAACGCTGGCCGAGATGCGAGGTATGATGAGACGGAACGTCCGTGACACGCGCGGATACCGAACTAATACGCTTCTTCCACCCAGCGTGTTCTGCCGTGGGGTCTGTGTTCGAAATTCGCGCTGCCAATTTTTTGCCCCACTGCAAAAAAAATTGCAGTGGCAAACCTATTTCGCAGCCGGTGCGGCGGCGCCCGCGGCGGCGGCTTCTTCGCCCTCTGGTCCCTTCTTCTTGACCTTGATCTTCTTCATCTTGAATTCGCCTTTGGTCTTTGGAAGGTTGAAAACGCTCGCGTCTTCGGTGATTCTGCCGATTTTGGTCAGCGCCTGGATGCGCTCGTGACGCTTCAGCACGTTTCTCGGCCTCGATAGGGCGTTGCCCCTTTTCAAACTTTTGTGGATCGACATCGCTATTCCTTTAATTTCTCGGAGTCAGGTTGATGGTTTTCTGTTGCTGGATCCTTCTGACTCCGACACCGCGGAAATCACTGCTTTCCCTTGCATTTTTGAGCACGTCGCTCTGCTCGGCGTCCGACATCGTCTGAAACCTTCCCGCGGTGAGAAAGATATTCGCTCCGTCAAGACTCATATCCCGAACGATCGAGAGATTAGGGTAATCCGGGTCGCCCTGCAACTTAAAATACCAATTTTCCGCAGTGTCGCGGTACTTTAGTTCATAGCTCGAAAGAACGACCGTCCAGTAGCTTTCCTCAGCGTCGGGGACGTGGGAGAGAGAGGGAGAGGCGGGACTTTCCGCAGGAGCCTGCGCGCGCTCGCCGGCAGACTCCTCTGCGAGAAGGAATTTGTTGTCCCGTCTCGACATAGAGAATCCGATGACGAAACTCGAAACGTTTGTAAAAATCAGTGCCACGAGGATATACATCGATCTCGCGTTGGCCCTGGTTTCTTCGCGAACCGGGTTTGCAATTGCGGAACTTTTCATTTCCGGATTGTTATCGTGTCGTTGTTGAATGCCAAGGCCTCGGAACAAAATAAAGTATCGATTTATGCGCTCATATTTACTCAAGATTCGTTTTGCGCGAGAGAGTCAAACCGGAGTCGTAGCCATAGTTCCGATGAGGATTTGGCGACCGAGCGCGGAATGAATATGGTGTG
>JANLHZ010000188.1 GCA_024653775.1 Planctomycetota bacterium
AGAAATCTGGCATTTTTGACGGTTCGCTAGTACTCCCACGTTCGGTCTTGCCTACCATTGAAGGAATTTGTATCGCTTTCATTTATGCAACAAAGCCACCCGCAATCCCAATTCCTAACTCTTACCTCTTACCTCTTACCTCTTAACTCTTAACTCTTAACTCTTAACTCTTAACTCTTAACTCTTAACTCTTACTTCCCGCATCGGATGCCGGACGCATTTCGTCTTCGGCCCGCCCACGCGGGTAGTCAGCAGAAGTTTCAGCCGCGAAAAATAGTCCGGCGCGCTGACGTTCGGCATGGCTCCTCCCGCGAGAGTTTTTGCGACTTCGTCCCGCGAAAGTTCCGCGCCCGTGACGAAAAGGTAATCGTCGATGCCTTTGTTCCGCTCCTCCTGCGCCGCGGCGATGTTTCCGGATTTCGCAAGCGAAAGCATCCTCCCGTAGTCGATCCTCGCCACGAGCGGAAGGTTGCAGATCGAGCCGTCGAGGCGCGTCTTCGCGCATATCTCCGGAATCAGAAACGAACTGCCCGTGAGCATTATGAATTCGTTCTTCCCTCCCGCCGCGGCGCGAATTCTGACGTGCTCTTCGACGCCGCTTCCGCTGACCTTTGTGCCGATGATCCCTGGAAGCGCAAAAATCTCGCGCATCATCTCCTCGTCGAACTGAATCCTCGAAATCGACGGGTAGTGATAATAGAAGACCTTCGCGCCGGCTTCCTCCGTTACTCTGCGGTAATGATTGACGATAGTCTCTCTTGACGCGGGAAAGTACGTCGGCATCATCACAAGGAACCGCTGGAAGCCGAAGGATTTTCCGAACTTCGCCAGATCCACCGCGTTGCGGGTCGCTGGTTCCGAAATTCCGAGAATGCAACGGGACGGATCGATTTCATCCGCGAGCCACGCGATCATTCTAAGTCGTTCGCCGTATGTGAAGTACAGGTTTTCGCTCGACGTCCCGAGCACCGTGACTCCCTCGAACTTTTCGAGCGCGTGTTTCGTCAGGTCGACGGTCGCTTCGAAGTCGATGCTTTCGTCTTCGTGCATCAGCGTCGGCACAACCGGAAAAATGTTCTGGACTCTTGTCATCTCTTTCGAAGCCTCACAACCAGTGTCGGCGCCGGGTCGACGATGCTCACTCCCGCTGGAGGCATCGAGCCGCCTATGAGCAGACGCGGAACCGGATTGCCGGAAAGGAAAATTTCATTCTGCCCGGCTTTTTCGCCGATCTCGATTCTCCGCGCCTCTGTCAGGAACAGCGCGAGATCGATGTATATCTGCACCTGGCTTTCGCTCGCAGGAAGAACGTTCTGCGGACCGCGAAGCGTAACGTTCGTCGTGTCGTCCGCGGAAACCACCCACTTGTCCCTGAGAGTACCGTCATCGAGAACGCGCACCCGGACGTTCGTATACGTCTTCGAAACGATCGGAACCTGCTCGAACGGCGCGATCTCGATCACGAACCTGAATTTGTAATTCCCGTTCCTTCCAAATGGCATTCCTTTTATGTCCTGCGGATAAAGCTCGACCACGGTCGTCTCGTCAAGTTTTTCGAGAATGATTGCCACTGGGCTTAAAGTCTCGCCGGGTGCAGGATCGGGAAGCAGACAGTCGGCTCCTTCGACCGAGAACTTCATATTCTCCTCCGTGCGACGACCCTCGAAATACGACTTCGCGATCTTGAAACCATCCGCGGGCTTGAACCAGCTCCCCACGTCTACTTCGTCGGGACGCCTCAACACGTACTCCTTCGTCACTGTGCGGTCGTATGCGATCCTCGGACGGCTTCCAAAGTCGCGCCAGGAGATGCGCACCCGCGACGGATCGAAAAGATGCGCGTGACCTGGCGGGAACACCAGATACTCAAGCTCCACCGGAGTCCCGTTCGGAGCGCTCGGCTGGTTGACGACGATTCTGCTCCACGCGTAAGTCACCGGAATCGGCTCGAAATTCGTCGCTGG
Organism: Planctomycetota bacterium; assembly: GCA_024653775.1. Lineage (GTDB taxonomy): Bacteria > Planctomycetota > UBA8742 > JACQVU01 > JANLHZ01 > JANLHZ01. The sequence continues at coordinate 1,965 of JANLHZ010000188.1, forward strand.
CGATCCGTTTTCGCCGTCCGCGGAATAGATCCTCCCAAGCTCCTCGACGATGGACTTCGGACCATCGACCACCACGGAAAGCAGCTTCGGCCGCGGATAGTCGACGGTGTCGAGGACCGCGATACCGAGTTCCCGCTTCGCGATACCGTCGAACGGAAGCGATAGTTCGATGGAAATCTCGTTCTGACTCTTCGCGTACAGAAGCACTAAAAGCGCTATCGCAACGGAGAAGAACTTGAGTTTCAGGTTCTTCGAAACAAGGTCCGCAAGAATGTTCATGACGGAATTGTATTATCCGCCGGAAACGATTTCGATAGCGATTGCTACTTCTTGAATACGAAAATGTACTCGTGCTTGAAAATGTAGAAACCGTACTTCAGCGCGCGATACCGCCAGAGGTTCCCCGTTCGTCCCTTTCCGCGCTCGTTTCCGTTAATGTCCTTCACGATGATTCCCTTCAGCGACGGACCGAGGCTCATCACCGCGCTCATGCACATGAACCCAAGTGGCGTCACCGCGGCGCCCTCGTACTTGTCGCCTATGATTACCGCGCAGAACCGTCCCTTCCCGAGGCGCGCAAGCGCGTTCCCAGCGACGACTTTGAACTTCTCGACGAACTCATCCGCGCTTGAAAGGTTGCTGAGGTCCTCTTCGCGCTCCGAGAATTTGATTATATCGTGATACGGCGGATGCAGGATCGCAAACCCTGCCTGCCCAGCGTCCATCGATTCGAGCGACTTGTCGACTTCCGCCCATGTCGCGGATGAAGCGGAATCTCCGGTGATGATCCTGGCGTCGTCCTTGTCCGCGCCAAGGCTGCGAAGCCGAGAACGAACCTGCTCCGCGAGATCGTCCTTCAGCTCGATCCCGATCGTTCGCCTCCGATGCTCGAGTGCTTCGATCGCGGTAGTTCCCGCGCCGAGGAACGGATCGATGATGACGTCATCCTCCTTCGTGAACCTCAAGATGAGCTGCTCAGCTATCTGCGGAACGAAGTTGCCGTGATACTCGAGCTTGTGTCCCGCGCCTTTGTCGCGTCGCGGAATCATCCACAGACTGTCCGTGAGTATGTTGTCGTACTCCTTCCAGTTCGAAAGATCGAGATCGTTATAGACGCTCTTCGGGTTGGCCATCTGAGTGCGGGGTTATGTGAGGACATTGCGCCTTGCGGCGGCGGGGATCGTAGACGGAGCGAACGGCGCGGAAAGCCGTTTCGTAATTTACTATATATAAATACTATATTGACTTGTGTCAATCAAAAATTTCATTTTGATATGGTCGTATAATTATTGTGACTTTATCAGATAGAATTTACATATTGCAATTTACAACTTAGGGCCTGATTGTGGTTAGACATTTTATTCGTGCCGTCTACGAATTATTACGAATTATTTGTAATATCAGTGGCGCGCTCGTCCCGGTCGTTTGTCCGAGACGGCGGAATAACGAAGCCGACACCAGGCTGATACCGACCTTACTTGGCAGGCATGCTTTGAAGGCGTAGCGGATCCAACTCTCCGCACGCGAAGCCCAAAATTATTTTCATTTTAAAATCCCTGCGGCATTGGTTATCATCTGGCCATCATTCTCGAAATCCGAGCATTGGTTGGTTCCCCTCTATTCAGTATTTAATGGAGTAAAGCGATGTCGCGAACCCTGGTCCGTTTGGCTTTGGTGCTGACTTTGGTTATTTGCAGCTATTCTTTTACCGGATGCGCGTCCACGGTGGCGCCCTCCGGAAATGGATTCGCAATCCAGAACGACAAATCGGCCATTCGCGGATTACCGCCGCTTTTCTGGTGGACTGACGGCGAGGAAGGCTACCTTTCCGCGCTTCTCGTCAACTACCACGACAAGAACTACACTCTCGGCGTGGGCGGTCTCGCGGTGCTCGGTAAGCGCGAATTCACGTATGACGCCGACGGGAACCTTTCCGCGTATATGTCGAAGTGGGGATTCCCGCTCTGCCTCTTCGGAACCTACGAAAGGATCGAGTGGGACGCGGCGCAGAACGCGTATGTCCAGGATACGGGAATGGTCCTGGGATGGTTCCTCGAAATCAGCTTCGGCAAGACCGTGATCGGCGGCTCCGCGATGAACGCAGGATTTGGCGCGCCGGCTCCTGCGCCGGCGCCGGCGATGAATCAGCCCGGAGCGATACTGGGTCAGCCTCGTACCGGAGGTCCTTCACCCGCGCCGATGACCGGCGGCGGAAGCATTTCGAACGTGCAGCTTCAGCCCGGAATTCCGGTGAACGTCGGTACTCCCCAGGGAACCGCCTGGAACTGGAGTACGACCGTCGTGCCAGCCGGACCGTCCGGAAACGTCAATTTCCACCTCAATCAGAATTTCGCGATCCAGATCAACGGAAACAAGTCCGTGGTCACGAATACCGGGATTCAGGTCGGAACCGCGCAGACATGGGTCGCTGGACAACACACGGTGCAGATCAACGGAAATGGCGCGACCATCACAATTTACGTTGACAATCAGCAGGTTGGGGCGGTTAATTCAACCTCCGTTCAAAGTTTGCAGGTCTCGGGTCAGAACGGCGGCAACGTCATTTCGAGCATGATCACGAGATAATCGACGATTAAAAAGGAGCGTGGGGATGTCAGATCAGAACAACAATTTCGACCAGCCTGCCGGGGGCGGGAATTTCGGCCAGCCTGCTGGAGGCGGAGCTCCTAATCAGCCCGCGCCCTCTCAGAACCAGCAGCAACAGCAACAGCCGCAGCCCTCTCAGCAGCAGGGGCAGTTCCCGCCGGCGCATCAGAACTACGGGCAGCCGGGATACCCCGCCGCGCAGACTCCCCAGCCTCACGGCGGTCCTGTGCGGATGGATACTCCGGGCTACGCGGACGCGCCGCTCGCGCCTCCTGGAATGCAAAGTCCCGCGGGCGATCGCACGGGGTATTCGGAGCAGGACCTCGATATCGACATCGACAAACAGCTCTACCGTTTCCGGTTCCAGGTGACGGAGTACGTCGACTACTTCATCATGTTCGCGGTACTCGGCATCCTGATTTCCGTCGGGCTTTACTACTTTGCAGAAAAGGTCGTCAAACCGGACCACGTGAAAGTGCTCGAAGAAAACGCGGCAGCGAAGAAGTTCCTCGTGGCGTCTATACAGGCGGAAGGGCTCGACCTGAGCGCGATCAAAAATCCCGAAGAGCAGGATCTGCTTCGAAAAGCGTCCGACAACTTCCTCTGGCGTTTGCTTTCCGGAGCGAGCGACGTGTGGATGGTCGAAAAAAGCACGGAAGTCACCGAAACGACCCCCGATGGCGAAGCGAAGTCGACAACGGTCGAACGCTTCAAAACCGACGGCGCCGGCGGCGGCTGGTGGTACAAGGCGGGTCTGTACTTCATCATCGCGTTCTGGGCGTACGCTTTCCTGAAGCTTCTGTACAACAGATTCGCGCTCCGCTACACGATCAGCACCCAGCGCATCCAGATCAACCGCGGCGTGCTCTTCATCTATCGCGACAACATATCCTTCCACGACGTGCGCGACGTCAACATGCAATCGAACTTCATCGATCGAATGTTCGGCACCGGCAAGATCATCCTGTACACCTCCGACCCAGGCCAAAAAGCCGCGACCGACGCGGACCGCAGCGTCGAGTTGAAGATCGAAGGCGTCCCGAACATCACTGAGGTGTTCGACACGCTTCAGAGAGTCAGGAGCAAGTACGACCACAGGTATCGTCGGCACGTGTTCCATTCTTGATTTCATTGGGGACGTGTACGAATTTTATGTAATATTTTATTCGTGCGTATCGTATGGTGGAGATCAATTTTAAAATATTACATAAAATTCGTACACGTCCCCAAGAAAGAGAGTTGTAGCATGGGCGTTGGAATGGCATTCCGGTATTTCTTCAAAATCCTCGGAAGCGACAGCTTTGCGGAAAGTCTTACAGGCTGGGAACGCACGGGCGGCTCCACCACAGCGGTTGTCGAAGCGCCGAAGGTCAAAGCGCCTGTGATCGAAAAACCGAAGGCTCCGGAAAAGCCCGCGAAGCCGGAGAAGAAGGAGCCGGATTACGCGAGCGCGCTAAACCTGCTTTCCTGCCTGCAAAGCCAGGGGAGGCTCGTCGACTTCGCTAAGGAGGACCTGAGCGTGCTTTCGAAGCTGCCCGCGACTCAGGTCGTCGCGGCGGTAAAGGAAGTCCACAGGGGAATCGCGGACGCGGTCGAGAAATACTGCCCCGTGGAGCCGATAATGAACGAGAAGGAAGGAAGCAAGGTTACAGTCGCCGCGGGCTTCGATCCGTACGCGATCAAACTCGTCGGCAGCGTGACGGGCGATCCTCCTTTCACCGGGACTCTCCGCCACCACGGCTGGAAGGTCAAGAACCTGAAGCTGCCGGAACTTTCGGGAAGTCAGGACCCGAAGATCATCCGGCCCGCGGAAGTCGAACTGTAGACCGTGGCTCTCCCGCAGGAATACGCTTTAACTCCTGAGCGTGTTCGTCTATCATCATCTTCGATGAAAAGCGCATTCGTCACCTTGCTGATCTTCGCGCTCGCCTCCTGCGGAGGAGCGACGCACCCGCCGCAGTTTCCAGCGAAACCGGGCACGCTGACGTCCCAGAGTTCCACGGGCGTGCCGCAGATCGGCGCGATTTCGCCTCTGTCCGTGCTGAACTCCACCGCGAGTTTCCTGACGATAACGGGCAGCGGACTCTCCGAGACGACTCAGGTAATCCTGCACACTCCATCGGGAGTGTCCCTCACCGGAATCCAGATTCGAAGCGCGAGTGAAATCCTCGTCACGATCCCGAAGGATCTCCCGGAGGGCGATTTTTCGCTTTCGATCAAGGTTCTCTCCGGCGCGACTGGATCGAATCCGCTCGTGAAGCTGAATATCGCGGACCCGCCACAGGTAGCGCCGACGGTGGACGCAGTGAGTCCAAACCAGGGTCTAAGCGACGCGGAGGTGAAGGTCGCTATCGCGGGGACGAACCTGCAGGGCGTGTGGGCGGTAACGTTCGACGATTCCGCGAGCACGCCTCTTCGGGACGTGAAGGTCGTTTCGAAAACCGAAATCCGCGCGACGGTGCCCGCATTCATGCCCGCTGGAGTTTATAACGTCATCGTCACGACCGAGGCCGGCTCGAACGCGGCAAGCGCGGAAAAGTACACGAGCGTCGATCCGTCGACACTCGTGCCCGTGGTGCTTAGCGTCTCGCCGAAGAGCGTCGTGAACTCGCTGGACGCACACGTAACGATCACTGGAAATAATCTCGAAGGCGCCACCGCGGTCCGCCTGAACGACTCCCTCTCGACCTCCCTCACCGATCTCGTCAGCCTTTCGAACACCAAACTTAACGCGACAATCCCGGCAATGGTAGCGCCCGGAACCTACGCCGTGATCGTTTCGAACGCGTACGGAAACTCCGAGCCGGGCGGGTCGATAACATTCGTGGGCGAAGTCGCGCCCGGAAGTCCGGGAGCATACAGCGTAGGCGAAACGTCCGACACTTTCGAAGGCGACGTCTCCCTCGTCACGATGGCCGTCACGACATGGTATCCGGGGGCGAGCGCAGGCGTGAATCAGGATTTCGCGCCGACCACGTCGTCAGTCCCTTTGATCGTGTTCGCGTACGATCGCGAGGGCGACGCACAGGCTCTCGAAAGCTACGCGCGGCATCTCGCGAGCTGGGGATACGTAACGTTCCTCGCGGATTTCCAGGTGTCGAATTCGATCCCGGACGAAGGCTACAAGACGCGGATAATGGACCTCGTGAAATATCTCGTGCTCGAGAATTCGCGCACTGGGTCTACGTTCGATTCGAAACTGGACCTGAGCAGGATCGGGATCGTCGCGCAAGGCGATTCGGCTGGACCCGCGATCGACGCAGCGAACGAAGACGGCAGGATCAGCGCGATTTCGCTTATGGTTCCCGCGTTCGCGGAGGTAGTGTTCTCGGGCGCGCTGCAGATTCTTTCCGCGGAGCACGACGGCGTGTATCCGCAGTCCTCGAACGCGAACCAGATATACCTTGCAAGCAGCTCGCCGAAGTCGCATGTGACGATCAGGCAGGCGAACCACCGCGGAATCCTCGACCAGGAGAACTCCTCCCACACCGGCGACGGCGAGGCAACGATCGATCGCGCGGAGACTCAGGGCCGCGCGAGGAAATATCTGACAAGTTTCTTCGAGCTGTACCTGAAAGGAAAAACCGCGCAGTTCGAGCCTTACGCCATCGGAGCGCTCGCGCAGATCGACGCGCTTGAAGGACTGATCGATTTGCAGGTGGAGCAGTAATCAATTGCGAACTACGAATTACGAATTACGAATTGAAAATTTCTTCCTCCCAAGGCGGGGCGAAGCGGGCGGAGCGGCGATTTCGATTCTAGTCTCGATCGCTCTCGCGCTGATCGCTCTGTTTTCACTCCGCGCGCTTTCCGAGGAGCCGCGCGGGGAATCCAGGTTTCGCCTCGTGATTTACGATGAATCCGACCCGCTGAAAATCCGGATCGTCATCGAAGGCACGAGGGTCGCAGACGCGGGGCGGAACGTCAAAAGAATCGACGGCCCGAAAGTCACCCTCAAGAACGTGCGCGACACCGCCGACCAGAAATTCGGCGGCGCGATTCTGAATTCGTCCTACGCGCTGCTCGACGAAACCGCGCGAACGATCGACTTCCGCGAAAGCGTCGAACTCGACGTTTTCAAACCAGAGGGCGAAAGCTCGTGGCTGAAACTCACGACGTCGAAATTGGTCGTGGAGTGGTTCACGTCCCCATCGGGCGAACGCAGCGAAAAATTCACCGCGCCCGAAGGCGTCGTGATCGAAGGCGAAAGCGTTCACATCGAGGGCTCGAACGTCGACGGTTCGCTTTCGCCGAAGCAGCTCCGAATCGAAAGACTCACGAGGTTCGATCTCGACCTGCAAACAATGCCGGTCATACTTCCGGAATCGAAACGGGACGAAAGCTGGGCCGTTCGCGGCTCGAACTTCATCGCTTCGCTCGCCACCAGCGGACCGATCGTCATTCGCGAGGACGCGCGGCAGAACGCGAACGATCTGCCCCGGACCAGGTTCAGCTTCGAAGGACTGACTGAGATCGAAATCGATCGCGCCGCGGGGTCCGAAGAGGAACGACGGGATGCCATCAACGAAAGTTCACCGCACGGACGTCGAAGCGACGTTACCCGCGCGACCTGGGACTGCGAGACGCTCGAATTCGTTTTCGACACGCCGAGGAAGCGGATAACGTCTTTCGATATCCCAGGCGCATTCCGCACGGAAATGTGGTCGGGCTCGCCGGAGACGATTTCCTTCGGGACGGGAATGCGAGCGGATACGAAATTCGCGCAGTCGGAGCAAAACGAAATCGCGACCACAAGCTCATCCTTCCACGGCGCGCTCTGGCATCGCGCGGAACCGATGTTCGAGGCGAATCAGGAAGCAGACGAAGGCAGCTTGCTTGGATACTTCGTATCCGAGGCGTACTGGAACCTCGAAACCACCGAGGACCGAACGAACCAGGTTCTTCGCATCGAAGGCGACGCTCGCGCCGACCCGTTGGAACTCTTCGCGGATGAACCTCCGCCTGTTATCGGAACGGGCGCACTCATCGAATCCACCGAGGACGAGACGGTTCGTGTTCCCGCGATCACTGCGAAGACCGCGCGCCTTTCGACTATAGAGCGGACCACGACGATGATGCTCGAAGGCGATCCGTGCCGGGTTCGATACCGCGGCCAGAGTTTCAGTTCAGATCGCGCGACGTACCGAACTTCGGACCTGGAATCCGCCGTGACAATCAAGGCGCCGTATCGAATGACCGTCGATACGTCGATCCCGGACCTGCGCAGCGACGTTTCAGAGAGACTGAACAGACCTATGAACGAGCGGAAATACTTGAGCGCCAGACTGAGCGTCACGCTGCGCGACGACCTCACGCTTTCGAATTCCACCGCGGGGTTTGGCGAGGTCGCCTTCGCGATCCCGCGGGAGGATTTCTCGATAGAAATTCTGGAAGAAGGCGCGGCTTTCGATACGTCCGAAATCGAGTCGCTGAACGTTCGCCTCAGTCGGGAGACGGAACCTGGCGCAGCCGCCTGGAAGATCGACGACCTCGAATTCATCGGCAGTTTCAGCGTCGACGATCCCGGCTCGTTTCGAATCTCGTTCGAGAACAGCGTCAGCTTTTCGCAGCGACGCGGGTCGAGAGCGCAGGTTCTGTACGCCGACGGTCCGCTTCGCGTTTTCATTCCGCGGGACCGCGCCCGGCGCGAATCGTCGCCAAGCGGGAATTAGACGCCAGCGATTTCGCGCTGCCTGAGCTTCTCGTAGCGGAACGCTCCCCAAATCGCGGCTCCGATCGCGCCTGCGCAGGGGGAATGTTCGTGTGTAACGAATTCGAGGCCGAGACCTTGACGCGCGATCTCCTCCCGCGTCGCCGCGATAAGGCCTGCGTCTCGCGCGAGTCCGCCCGTCGCCATCACGAGGCCGCTCGAGCCGGAACTCCTGAGCAGCTTCGCGAACCGACCCGCCATCGAAAGATGAATCCCCTTCAAAATATTCGGCGCGCTGATCCCCCGGCTGACCATATTGATCACGTCCGTCTCAGCAAGCACCGCGCAGATGCTTGAGACTATCTCCGGATTGTCCGCCTTCTGCGAAAGTTCGCCAACTTCGTCGAGCGCGATGCCGAGGTAGCGCACGATGTTCTCGAGGAACTGCCCGCTTCCGGACGCGCACTGACTCGTCATCCGGTAGCCAAGGACTTTGCCCCGCGGATCGAACGAGATCGCGCGGGCGTGAAGCGCGCCGATGTCGAGCGCGGCGTTCGCGTCCTTGTTCAAAAACAACGCGCCGCGGGCGTGGGTCGTCATCCCGTAGAAGTGCCCGGTGCGAAACTCGCAAAGTTCGCCGTCGCCGGTGGTCGCGATGTAGTCGAGGTCATCTTTCGAGACTTCGCTTTCTTCGAGAAGATGCTCGAATGTCTCGACGATCACAGACTTCGGATCCCTCCTCCGGATTCGCCCCGTGCGAACGCCGATGAGTTTTTCCTCGCCGCTTACGATTTCCATCAGCGCGAATTTTATCGCGCTGCTTCCGACGTCTATTCCGATTGTCAGTGTCATTTTTTCCTCTGGTGAAAGGTAAGGAGGCTAAAATAAATAAAGTATTCAAAATCGCGCTCAGGTTTATGCCAGGTTCGCTTCGATCGAGGAAGTCAAAACGGAGTCGTAGCCATAGTTCCGATGAGTATTTGACGACCGAGAGCGAAGCGAAGATGGCGTGAAAATGAGATGCGAGATGGA
>JANLHZ010000190.1 GCA_024653775.1 Planctomycetota bacterium
TCGTTTCGCAGTCGGTCGCGCCATGACATCGAGATGATGGCTCACCGGAACCATAGCTACGCCTGCGGATTCGCTCAATCGCGCAAAGCGAACCTGGCACAATTCTGAGCGTAGAATTCGATACTTTATTTTATTACAAGGCCTAAAGCCCGACGAATTTTTGGATCGCGCGCGTGAAGCTCATGAAGTGTTCCTTCGAGCGCTCTACGAAAATGTGTGCCTTGGCGATCCTGAAGATACGCTCCGCCACCGACCCCACGAGGAGTTTTCCGAGGCTCGAAAAGCCATGGGAGCCGCATACGATCAACTCGAAGTTGCCTTCCGCCGCGACTTTCGCGACGGTACGCGCCGGCATCCCGACATCGAGCCTCGTCCCGACTCCCTTCGTGTCGAAAACGCATTTCGCGAGGAAATCGTCCATTTCCGTTTGCGCGGATTTGCGCATTATCTCTTTCGCTTCCTCGTAACTCTGTCCAAGACGTTCGTACCCCGACGGCAGGTGGAACGCGTGCATAAGCGTTATCGGCGCTTCAAGTTCCTTCTGGAGGTCGATCGCGCGAACGAACCCGCCTTTGCTCGTGTCGCTGAAATCGGTCGGTACGAGGATCTTTTTTATGTCGAGAGAAACGTCCGACCTGACCGCAAGCGTCGGCACCGGACACTTGAGCAGAAGCGCTTCCGCCGTCGAGCCCACCGGCTCTTCAGGCGATTCCTCGCCGTGGGTTCCGATAATCAAAAGGTCGAACCGATCTCTTTCGACAAGTTCGAAAATCTTCTCGACCACGTCGCCTTCCTCGACGCTGGTCGTGATCTCGATCGCGGACTTCGCAAACTCCTTGGCGAGTTCATCCATCGCGGAGGACGCGACTTCCCAGAGATGCTTCTCTAGATCCGCTTTCAGGAACGAGTATTTTTCCTCGATCGGACTGATAACGTGCACGAGGTGAAGCGAAAACCCGAAAAGTTGCGCGAGTCTCTCGCCCATCGCAATCGCTTCCTTCGAATTCTGCGAAAAGTCGCTGGCTATCAGAGCTTTCTTAATGGTTCTCATTTGACCCTCATTTATTAATGTTGTTTCTAAAACTAAGGTTACACTCAGTTCGAGGACTCGTCCTAATGCAAATTCTATTTTCTAAAGCTTAGTTGCGTCGCCTCGACCGAAGTTCCCTGCGTAGTTCCCAAAGTTCGTCGATGTCTCCGCTATAGAATCTTTCCGGGTTTTCGATGCTCCAGATAAGTTTCTTGATTACCGTCGAGAGCGGATCGAGTCGCCAGGCTTCGTAAAGATGATCGAGCGCGGCTTCCTCGTCTCCGGCCTCCAGGTGGTAAACCGCGATTCTGTGGCGAATCCACTGCGATCTCGGGCACGCGGGCAAAGCCTCGTTTTCGAGGACTTCGAGCGCGTCCGCGGTCTCACCGCGAGAGTAGAGGCTCTCCGCAAGGTGCAGCCAGAGCCGCTGGTCTTGTGGGTTTTCGCGAAGCAGACTGCGCCAGTGCTCCGGATCGAGGAAAGGATCGCTTTCCGCAGCGCTCCCGCCTTCGACGTCCACTCGAAGCGGCACCGCGAGCCAATCGCCGAGCTGCCGCTTCTCGCGGTCCCCGATCGCAATCCTTCCCGATCTTCGCACGACGCCGAGTTCGTCGATAAAAAACCACCGTGGCACGATGTTCACGCCGAAAGTGATCGCACACTGGCCGAATTTGTCGACGAGAGCGGGATAAGTCACATTCGCGTCGTCATAATATTTTCCAGCGGTTTCGAAACCTTTCGCGTCCATCGCGACCGCGACTGCGACGAAACTTTCGTTCTTGTGCGCTTCATACATTTCCTGGAGTTTCGGAATGCTAGCCCGGCAGGTGCACCAGGACGCCCAGAAATCGAGGAGTACGCGCTTGCCGCGGAAATCCGACAGCCGGACGATATTGCCGTCCCTGTCCGGAAGCGCAAAATTCGGAGCGGGCTTCCCGACCTCGGCGTCGAAACCTTCCTCGCCGACGCTTGGTTGCCTCAGCGTCGCGAAAGCGATGACTATACTTCTTTTTCCGTTTTCGTCATATTCGAAAATGCTGACGTCCAGACATTCCTCCAGCGCGCTTTTTGAAATGTAGTTTTTTTCGTCCCGTTCAAAAAAGTTCGATCCTGACATTGCGGAAGTAACGCAGCTTTCGTCGGTGCAGAATACTATTAACCCCTCGTCGAAATCTCCGTGGATTTCGATGCCGGTAATCTCGTTAAATAGATCCGTCCGAATGTATAACTCGTCGTTTTCATAAAACGCGGAACCATCGGATGCTATAGTTTCGCCATCGGCATTTCTGACTTCGACATTCGTTTGCGCTATAGCATCCGCTGCGAACGCGCAGACTATAGCCGAGACTATAGTCAATCCCTTTAGGAGGCTAAAAGTAATAAGTTGTACAAAATCGCGCTCAGATTTGTGCCACGTTCGTTTTGCACGAGGAAGCCAAACCGGAGTCGTAGCTATAGTTCCGTCGAGCCATTGTTTCGATGTTATGGGGCGACCGAGTGCGAAGCGAAGATGGCGTGAAGATGAGATGCGAGATGTATAACTTATTTCTTTTAGCCTCCTTAACGCATTGCCCTGGGCGACAACATGATTTCGGTCAATGAGGTTCATTTAATTCCTTCGCTTTCTTTATAGCCATCGCGAACGCTTGATTATTCGTGGAACTGATAGTGCGTATGGCGCCGTTACCAAATTTCAGTCTGACGCAATCGATCCCGCCAATGACGTATGCCCAGCCATAGTTATAATTGTATTTAATTCCATACCCTCCGACGTCGAAGGACGATTTCAGGGTTATCGCTTCGTATTCGCTTATGTTTTCAATGGGATACCTTCGTTTCAGGAACCATAGTCGAAATATTATAGCGTCCTTTACGACCTTGGTGCGCATCCTTGTAAACGCAAGCATGGCGAAAAACGGAAGAAGTATAATAACGGCGATCGATGAAATTATAGTGTCCTCGTTCATAAGCGGTCGGTTTTCGACTATTACGCTTTCGTAGATTATTACCCCCGGCAAGACGGCGAACAGACATAAAATCGATGCGAGAAGCCATTTGACCCAAGGTACGAAACTCTGCTCCTCTTTAAAGAGCACTTCTTCATACTGGTACGGATTTTCGCTCACTTCATTCACCTTGTTCTCGCCGGGTTGCTTAAATGCCTCCGGGAGTTAGATTCTAACGATATTCAGGTTTGCTTGTTACGTTCCGGGACCATGAAATGTTCGACCGCCTTAAAGTTTAGCACGGGAGCGCTGACAGTGTCGAGTTCGTCCCGTCTATAGATTTTTTGACAGTGTTCATTGGAAGTTCGTATCAAATCGCAGACGGAAACTAAAATCCTCAGCGCAGAGCCGCGGAGACCGCGGAGTTTCGCGGAGAATATCAAAATTAAATTCGTTGGCGACCGCCAGTGAATCCACTGGCGGTTTCGAAGGTAATCTCTCCGCGAGCCTCTGCATTACGAACTTCCATTTTCTTCGTTTCCTGCAAAGATTTTTATGAATCAAAGAGCCCTCACCC
>JANLHZ010000207.1 GCA_024653775.1 Planctomycetota bacterium
AAGGCGTTTCTTTGATCCACCACACCGCGAAAATATGCTCTCACGAGCACACTACGAACAGATTCCCGCTATAGACTGCGATCTACCCCGTGAACAGTTACCCGATTCGAGGCTGCGGCGCTTCGATCGCTCCGCAGGGAGCGCAGCGTGAAGCTTAAACGCAGATTCGAATCGTTTATCTGCGAGGTCTGCGGCTTCGAGAACGACCCGCTCAGCACCGGCACCCGGAATCATTGCCAGGAATGCCTCGCGAGTCTGCACGTGGACGAAGAAACTCCTGGAGACCGCGAATCGACCTGCCAGGGCGTGATGATACCAGTGAGCGTCCGCGAAGACTCGAAAAAAGGCTGGATCATTACGCACAGATGCAGGGCCTGCAAAAAGCGGATCGAGAACCACATTTCCGACGATGACAATTTCGACTCGCTGGTCCTTGTCGCTGAGGGTCGGTGGGAGGATTCGTTCCTCCGTCGTGGCGGTGCGTAACATTACATTTAATTCGTGCCGTCTACGAATTTACTGTAACACACGTGGCACGGACGTCCCATTCGCGATTTCACGGGCAAGATGCCCGTGCCACGCGCAGGACTCGCCGCGACGATGCGCCCTACTTGCAAATCTCGATAGCGTCGGTGAACAACTTTTCAAATGTTCCGATCACGAACGGCAGGCTCTTCAGCGGCTCCAGGATTTCCTTCAGTTCCTTGAACGGACGGCTGGAGATTTTTTCTTCGTACTCCGTCAGCGCCTTCGAGATCGCTCCAAAGTAGATGAACGTTCCCGAACGCTGGGTGTCCTCCGGAAATCCGGAGTTCATCATGAACTTGCCGTATTCCTTGAGGATCCGTAGTTCCGTCAGCGTGAGGCCGTCGTGCTTCAGAAGTTCGGTTATCGTCTTTCCGTCGAAGGAGCCGAGTTCGCTTGCGGTAAGCCCCGTGATCCGCGCGAAGGCGAACGGACCGTCCGTGCCAACCTCGATCGGCGTTTCGAGGTCGTGGTAGAGTCTGCGCAGAATCCGCATGTCGTCCCTTGTGCGAACCCTTTCGATCGCGCAGTAGTTGTACTCCGCCACTGGAAAGAATTGTTCCGTCACCCGGCACCGACCTGCTGTCCCGCGCTGACCTGTTTCGTACCAGCGATGCTTTCGTACATCATAAAGCTCGGCAGGATTTCGTCCTCTTCGAGAAGTTCGACGAAAATGTTCGTAATGTTGCGGTCGAAGTGGCTGCCCGCGCACCGCAGGAACTCGGCGATGACGTCGTTCTTGTCGAAGTTGCGCCTGTATGGACGGTTGCTCGTCATCGCGTCGAAAGCGTCCGCAATCGCGCAAATCCTTCCGAACAGCGGAATGTCGTTGCCTTTCAGTCCGAGCGGGTAGCCCGTGCCGTTCCACTTTTCGTGGTGGTAGCGGACCGCGTCGACCGCGTCCGACGGCAGGAACTTGATGTTCTGCAGGATGTCGCCACCCTGACCTGGATGCGCCTTCATCAGCGTGAATTCCTCGTCCGTCAGCCTCGCGGGTTTGCGGAGGATCTTTTCCGGAACGCCGATCTTACCTATGTCGTGGAGAAGGCTTCCAAGACGGAGGTTATCGAGGTCAGCGCCTTCAAGTCCCATCGCTTCGCCTATCGAAAGGGAAATCGCGGTGACGCGCTCCGAATGGCCGTGGGTGTAAGGGTCTTTCGCCTCGATTGTCGCGACCAGAGTCTTCACGCAGGAATAGAAGAGTTCGTTCAGTTGCTCCGTATGCCTTGCGTTCTGAATCGCGATTCCCGCGCTGCGTCCGATCGCGGTGAGGACGCGGAGGTCCGCCTCTTCGTAATCCCGGCTGCCCATGTCCCCCTGACGATCGAGATAGATCGCGCCGAGAACCTTCCCGCAGTGGAGGATCGGAACCGCGAGAACGCTCGTAACTCCCTGCATCAGAAGACTGCTCGAAGCGTTCAGCCTCGGATCGTGCGCGGTGTCCCGGCTGAGAACGCTCGTCTCGCTTTTAATAACCTGGTCGAGCACCGTCCGCGAGATGTTCAGCTTCGCGCGCTTCGACTGGGTGTTCGGAGTGCGCACCACCGCGGCTTCGTATTTCTCTTCGAGTTCCTCGTTGACGAGGAGGAGGTATCCGCGATCCGCGGGAATGACCTCCATTATCGTATCCATCGTGTTGTTGAGCGTCGTCTTCAGATCGTTATCCGAGGTTATGAAATCGCCGATCTTGTACATCAACTCAAGCGCGTGCCCGACCTTGGAGCCGTCGCCACGCGCGGCTTCGGCGAGGTCGTGCAGGGACGCGCTGTCACTGTCGCCAAGGCTCATCAGAACCGTCTGCGACGCGTTCACGTTCGCGAGTCCTTCGAGACCCATCGGCTGTTCGATCAGTTCGATCTGCGGCGCGTCCGGATTCGCGTAACCATGCGTCGCGTTGATGTAGTAGAACCTCAGCTTCGCGGCTCCGATGTGAATTTCGTCTCCCGTGCGAAGAATCTTGGAGCGAATGCGTTTGCCGTTGACGAACGTGCCGTTGCTCGACTGAAGGTCTTCGATAAGAAAGCTGTTGCCGATGCTGCGAATGGCGAAGTGTCTGCGGCTGATTCCGTCGTCGAAGACCTGTATCTGGCAGTTCGTGTCGCGACCGAATTCGAGATCACAGCCGCGCATGAGTTTGTACACGTCGCCTCTGTGTCTACCGATGAGAACTTCTATTTTTGCATTCATACTTGGGCTTGTATTCCTGCGAAATTCAGAATCATCAACCGTGATAGTCTTAACAGATTCCTACGCCATTTCAAGAAAATTAGACACGATATTACGTGATGTAAACAATATAGTCCAGTGGCTCGAATGCCGGAAATAACCGTATGTTTCGTATGCGGTCTGTGATCCAGAACCCAAATGTACCATAATTCACCCGGCAAAAGCATCGATCTTCCAAACGTGCAAATTTACATCTTTCCCCAAAAAACATAAACGTTTTTTTTCGCACCGATATTACAACGTCAAAAATGAAATAGATGGATTGAACCTTCGTTTTGTAAGACACTTGAAACCATCCGGATCAAGTCCATAAATAAAACTCAGAAGGCAGTGCAATGAAAACAGCTCCACTCTTCACCTTCTCTCTGTTTCTGTTTCTGGCCGCGATTGCGTTAACGCCGTCGATGGCGAACGTGAGCGCGGGGCGCGAAACCGGGGCTCCAGCGAAACTCCAGCCGGAGCTGTTTTCGAGCGAGGACGAACGGACCTACTGGAACTTTTTCGCGGCGGATCGCGAGGAGGACGCGTTCGATCAGTGCGAGAAGATCGTTGAAAGACTTCTCGATGCCTCCGGACAGAACAAAGCCTACGACGAAGCGAAGACGTATTTCTATCTCCGCAGGTACGAGGTTCACGCGGACGATCTTAGCTGGCAGCGAAAGGCCGCAGGCAAGATCACTGCATGGCTCGACCAGCCGAACCTCGCGCCGATGGTCGCGGCGCGGATGCACTACGCGCGGGCGGACATGGCGTATCGCATCTCGGATCGCCGACTGTACGAAAAGAGCATGGCTTCGCTCGCGTTCGTCAAGGACTGGGTCATGGTCGGACCTTTCGATAACGAGCGCGGCGCGGGGTACGACATCGAGTACGGCCCGGAAACGGAATTCTCTCCCGAAAAGGATTATCAGGGCAAGCGCGGCAAAGTAACGTGGCGCGAGAGCCATCTTATGCGCTACGACGGCTACGTCGACGCGGACGCGATGTTCGTGCCTTCGGATCAGGGTCTTTCGTATTTCACTACGTTCATCGAAGTCCGTTCCTTCAGGAACTGCGTGCTCGCGCTTTCCCACGACGAAGCCGTGAAGGTTTACCTGAACGGACTCCAGCTTGGCGCGAGCGACGTCGCGACGGAAGCGAATTTCGATCTTCTGTACGTAACTCTTCCACTGCGTGAAGGCGTCAACCGTCTGACGATCAAACTCTGCGAGCAGGACGGAGGCTGGGGATTCAAGGCGCGGATTTGCGATCCGGACACGCTTCTCGCGCCGAGGGGGTTGAAAGTCTACGCGAGTCTCGACGCCCGGCACGAAGAAAGTGGTCTGCAAGTCGCGGACGGGCACGAGACCTACGGCTCCTACGTCCACGAGTTCAGAAACGCTTTCGAACTGGACCGCGGGAACTTCGAAGCCGGGTTCTACTACGGCGCGCTGATGCTTCTCGATAAACCCTACGACAAGGCGAGCACCGTCGTTCGCGATCATTTCGAGAAGATGCGCGCGCAGTTCCCGGAGAGCGCGCTCGCGCAGTATTTCTTCGCACTCGCGTCGGATATGCCGTCCGACATGGCGGCTGAGCGAGACGACAACGGAAGGTTCCAGGCGCTGATGAAAACTATCGAGCTGATGCCGGAGTTCGTCGTCGCACACATCGACCTCGCGTTCCACAGTCTCGAGCGCGGAATGTATAGTCGCATGCGCGACCATCTGACGCGAATCGAGGAATACAATCCCGAGTCCATCCGCGGACGAGCCGTCACCGCGATTTACTTCGCCGCGACGGGGGATCGCGCGGAATACTACGTCCGGCTGAAGGCGCTGCTCGCGGACCATCCGGAAAACGTTCTCGCGCTCGAGATCGCGTCGGAAGCCTGCTCGAACCTCGGGTTCGAATCCGAGGCGTTAGAAATGAACCGCAGGCTTCTTTCGCTCGATCGAACGAACTCGGCAGTCCGGCATTCGCTGATCGAACGGGCGCTCGCGCAGGCTAACAACGAGAGTTTCCGTTCGCTCCTCAGCGAGGAACTCGCCTGTAATCCATTTTCGACCTGGGCGATAACGCAGGAGGCGGAATACCTCGCCGCTAGTTTCGCGGAGACGGACGTCAGGAGCGCGATCGGAAGGATTCGCGAAGCGCTCGAAATCTGTCCAGACGACACGGAACTCCTGAATCTCGTCGGCGAATACTACAGCATCCTCGGCGACGAGGAGA
This sequence comes from Planctomycetota bacterium, assembly GCA_024653775.1. Lineage (GTDB taxonomy): Bacteria > Planctomycetota > UBA8742 > JACQVU01 > JANLHZ01 > JANLHZ01. Next base: position 4,963 of record JANLHZ010000207.1, read on the forward strand.
GCCTTGCGATTTCGAGGACGTATTTCGACCAGAGTCTTGTCGTCGATCCGTCCCAGGCGGGAATCCGTCGCAGACAGGAGTTCCTGAGCGAGGGCGGCGTAACGTTCGATCAGGCTTTCGCGGAGGATTTTTCAGAGTTGATCGAAACCGCGCGCGCGAAGTTCGAAGCGGGGGAGTTCGACGCGACGGACCGCACGGTGACGGTGCTGAAACGCGAGATCGTGAAGCTTGGGATCGACGCGTCGTCCGAGACGTTCCACCACTACATCTACATCATCCCCGGCGAACGCGGCGCCCGTGAAACGCGGAATCTGTACGCCGGACGGGGCTGGGGCGGCGAATCGAGGATTCTGAGCGCGCGGGTCATTCACGGGGACGGAACCGAGAGTCAGCCGCAGATTTCGGGATGGGGGTCGATCACGCTACCGAGGCTTTCCCCCGGAGACGTCATCGAGTACACCGCCCGCAGCGTCGAAGGCCCGCCGGATTTCTTCGGCGACTATTACGGCGCGACGATCTACTTCGGCGACGCTACCCCGACCCTCCGGCAGGACTACATTCTGATCGCACCGAAGGAGAAGACCTTCGCGGTGTACGAGCGGGAGTTCGCGGGCGAAAGCGCGGTGATCGAGGAGGAGGACGCGAAGGTGTACCGATGGACCGCGCGTAACCTCCCGAAGATCCAGCCGGAACCGCTTATGCCTTCGCGGGACGAAATCCTCCCGCTGATCAAGGTTTCGAGCTACGCCACGTGGGACGAATTCGCTAGGTGGTATCATAACCTCATCCAGCGTCAGTTCGAGTCAAGCCCAGAGATTCAGAACATCGTGCGGGACATCACCGCTGGACTTTCCGACGAGTATGAGAAGGTTCGCGCGATCTTCAACTGGGTCGTCACGGAAATCCGCTACGAAGCCTGGGAGTTCGGCGTCCACGGCTACAAACCGTACCAGGCGCAGACGATCTGCTCCCGCAGGTTCGGCGACTGCAAGGACAAGGCGATCCTGCTCTGCGTGATGCTGAAGGAAATCGGAGTCAAGGGCGAGATGGTGCTGATCTACGCGGAAACGTCGAGAAGCGATTACGAGATGGCGCTTCCGCAGATCGGGCTGTTCAACCACGCAATCTGCCGGGTGGAGCTTTCAGATGGAAGGGTGTTCTTCGCGGACGGGACGGCCCAGTTCCACGGGCTGACCGAAGTGCCGGAGATGGACAAGGGCGCGCGGGTGCTCGTTATCTCCGCGGAAGGCGGGAGGCTCGAGAACGTCCCCGTCGCTCCTGCGGGCGAAAACAGGCTCGCGATCTCGGGCGAGCTTCAGATCGAAGCTACGGGAGCTGTTGGTGGAGCGCTCATACTTGAAGCCGCGGGTTCGACCTCTGGTTCGATAAGATCGAACTTCGAGGTTCCGGATCAGCGCGCGCGGATGCTAGGGGAGATCGTCAGCGCTGCGAGCGCAGGCGCCCGGATCGAAAACGTTCTCGCGAGCGATTTCGAAAACCTAAATGAGAATCCGCGGATGAATTTCGACGTCGCGGTGCCGGGCTACGCCACCTCGGAATCCGGCGGAAAGCTGTCCGTTCCGCTCGTGTTCGAACCGTTCGCCCTCGATCTTTCAAGAACGGCGCTACTCGAAGAAAGGAAGTTCGACGTCATCCTAATCCCTCCGAGGGGGATCGAAAAGACAATCGCGTACAAACTTCCGGAGGGCTACGTTTTCGATCTCGTGCCGGAGGACGTGAAGATAGAGACGGAAGACCTGTATTTCGAAGTGACGAGCACGCGGGACGGAAACCGCCTCACGGTGCATTGCGTTTTCGAACTTCGTTCGAATCGCGTCACCGTGGCGAGGTATCCGGAGTACCGCAGAGCCGTGCATGAGATCGACCAGGCTATGCAGGCGCGGTTCCGGCTCAAATCCGCTGGTTAGGACGCGCGTCCTTAAACGTAACGTGACAATCTAATTGCCATTGGTATGAGCGCACAGAAACTAATTGACAGCCGGAGTTCACAGATGTATAATTCACGTCACCGCCAGTAACTCATTCAAAAATGGAGCCTACGATGAAAGCACTTCTCCACAGTATTTTTCTAACTTGTGATACTTTCTATTTGAGCTCCCGGTTAATTTTAGCTCTGTTTTTACTGTCATTATGTGCGGAGTCAGCGAAATCGTAGATACCGAACGACGAGGAAGACAATATCCTTTCCGGTGACTGGATGTTTAACATGGTACTCGTAAGCGGAAGCTCGATTTACAACAAATGGCCAGAGTTTGCGTTGCAGGGACAGACCCAATTGATTCCTGTGATTCACCATAATGACGGAACTCTAGAGTTCGATTCTCCTGATCCGTCCATTTCGATTACCGGAGTCGTGACAGGAGATTTTGTTACCATCGACGTTCACCAGATACTTTCGGATGAGGAGACCAATCATGAGTTCGAAGGAAATGTGCTGGAATCGGTGACAACAATTAACACGAGAATCAGCAAATTAGGTAGGAAAAATGAATCTGCTGTGAAAGCAACAATTCAGGGGACTTACTCCGGCTCTGGCTATCTGAAATTTTATAACGATACTGAACTTTTGACAGACTTCGGATTTTGGGAAGGAACTTTTAGCGCGACAGTTCTTTTTAGTATAAGTTTCGATCCTAGAATTACGCTTTCAGAGGAGTTATCGGCCTTTCTTGAGAGGATGTTCCAGATACAGCAAGACGCAGACTTGGCTTTTCGATTGGAAATTGCGTTTCTCCTCGATTCATTCGACGAGGACACTGACAGGGTCGAGGCGCACCGACTCGAGAGGGAAAGCAAGGAGCGGCTAAAAGGCATTCATGATACAAGTAAGAATGCCATTGAAGACGTCTTTGCAGAAGCTCGAGCATATTTCGAAAGCATTCGAGATAGCATACCAAGTCGCGAGGCGCACGATATTTGGGTTGAATTTGTTTCAATCAAGAATGATATTCTTAGAAATTTGAGAGAGTCACACCGTCAGTTTTCTGGATATGTTTCGAACATCGGTAGTTATTTTCTTTTAAACAACAATCAACGGGATCGGCTTTGCGATAAGTTTGTCGATGAGTGGCTTGCACTGTGCGCAGAGTTTCACAACGCAAAAACGATCCAAGATCAGGCAGACGAAAATTTGATCGTAGCTGATATTCTTCGGTCGGCATTGACTCCGCAAATTACTAATGAGCTTGGTGCCAAACTGATCGAGAGACAAGTGATAACTGATAGAAAAAACAAAAGAATTGAAGAGTTCGGAGAATGGACGGGACAAAGTGCTTATCTCGTCGCGCTACGAGAATATTATAGATTCGAAGATAATAGATTAAAAGATGAACTGGAAGAGTTGACACGTCAATTGCGACAGGCTGGTGGAACCGATCAGCAAATAGAGGCTCAGATAGCCGCTGTCGAAAGCGATAGAAGGCTCATTGATGATAGCAAGTCCATAATCAACCTTACTCGACTTGCTCCCGCTAAAACAGTCGTAAATCCCAACAATCCTTCGGGAATTCGCGCAGATCCACCAACCCCCGGGCCTCTAACAGAAAAGCATCTTGGAGGTGTTGCGTTTTTAGGGAATCCTGTAGATCCATATATCCTTAACGATGCAGATCCATTTGTAATTAATCAACCGCGGCATATACATCGTATTTCTTGGTGTAACTTTTCTATTAAGGAAATCGAAAATGGGTTGAAGAACGACGAGAAAGAAGCCCAGGAAGTAGACGAAGCAATCATTCAACTCAAGCGAGATTTGATAGACCTTAGTCTTGATAGAGAATTCGCACAACAAGAAGAAATTTCGGCGCGCGCCAAAGTATCGAAGGTCGAGGGCGAAATTCGATCACTTGAGTTGATGTTATCCGCGTTGTGCCAATTGCTATACATCTGCGAATGATAACAATAAATCGGTTGTTTACGCAAAATCCGGATCGAACTATGAGCAGGAAAGTTATTATTTGGCTCTTTGTTTTGACGTCATTGTTTGCGGTCTTCTACGCATTAAATAAAGCGGGATTGTTCGAACTCGACATTTTTGGCTTCGTACGGCATGACAATGACACTCGGACGGGTATTTCAGGCGGAGGAAACGAGGCGGGCAATCCAAGTGATGATCGATTAGGTCAAGAATTAGACCTTGAGCGATCTCGCTCCGTGGATGCTCCGAATAATTTGCAACCCGATGAAATCATAGTAAGAGGAAACGGATCAAATAATTCGTCAGTTGGCAATGATGCGGTCGTTGCCTCGCAGAATAACGAACCACGTTCAATTCCTTCCGCGAGGAGTTTAAACGAGCTACCGCCAAAACCGGATTGGTCGCGCGTTTCTGACTGGCTTATAGAAAGAAATCGAAGGTTGAATCCATACTCTATGGAACCGATTTATGTTTCTCCCATTTCCGGGGATGAACTCCGGAAATACTTCAAACCGGAAAAAGATTTCTTGGAACAGGAATCCGCTAATTTCGAGGAGTCACGTTCTATTAATATTGTCGTAAATGAACTTCTCCAATTATACTCATCGGGATTGAACTCCGAAGCCCGCCTTTCTTCTTCAGATTTCGAGTATTATAGTCGCTGGGCGCATCGTGCTATTTATGGCTTCTTATCTGCTTCACCGTCAAGCGTTTTCGTTCACCCATGGAACGATCGCGAGATATCTTATCTGTACGACATTGTTTCGGATAGGTTTCATCCTCAGGTAGAAGACCTTTTTCGCAAACAACTTCAGGCGGGTATCTTGTTAAAAGCGGATGAAAACGAATCCCAAAAAAGAAATTTGGGCAACATCGTAATCGAGCGCTCTTTATCCTCGCTTATAGATCAGGACGCCCTTGTAGAGTATAGTTATTTTTCTAGCCTACACAATTATGACTATGACGAGTATTCCTGGTATCTTCCCTGGTTGTATTTTCAAATCGGTCAGGCTGAAGATCCATATTATGCACCTGTCCTGATAGACGCACTAGAACGATGCCGATTGATAATTGAAAATGAAAGCCTGCTGGAACGGGTAATAAATATGCCGACTACGAGGGGGAGAGTTTTCATGGGAGTTCTACTCTCAGCGTCCGCCGCCCTTGTGCGAATTCTTGGTTACTCGTTTCCTACGCTTGAGGAGAATGCTAAATCCGAGAACTGGAAAAAACTAATCGAAAACGTCTCTAAAGAGAATAATGTTCCGGATAACAGTATCGAAAATTACCGCGAAGCTCTGCTTACGATTCCAAGGGTTGAAAATGGTTTTTTGCAATATTCGCTGTCTGCATTTCCATTTATTCCTCCAGACAATGAAGCACCACAATTCGTATTCTGTGACAATATTTTTATCCGTTCGCAGCCAGCGATTAATTTTTCGACGGATATTTCGATCGCTACCATTCTGTTATCACAATTCGGCACAGATATAGCAAGCGATCTGATTTCCGTTTTATCTGAATCGAGAGCCTCGGTGTCGGAATACGAAAAGCGAATCATTAATTCTGCGCTTATATCGATCAACGACGGCCGGTTTGGATCTCATCTTGCTTCCGAAATAAGAGAACGGCATTTCGACTTTGAAGAACAATTAACGAACTTCATTGAATTTCATAGTTTGGCTCAAACTAAGAACCTTGCAAGGTTTAACTGGTCGCATTTGTATCCAGCGATTGGGGAAAGCGATTTTCTATCGGCGCTTTTGGCCTCGATGGCGACTCGGAACGAGGCTGCGAGCGAGGGAATATCTTCGAGGCTCGACACCGAGGAGAACTCGCGATGCCGAATGTTTCTCATGCTGATGCTCGGATTCATGAAGCCTGACGAGTTCTATGTCCCGGAGTTGATCGATATTCTGAGCAGCGACGAGTATACCGAAAAGATTCGCTCTATCGCAATTTGGGCGCTCGTTCTTAACTCTGGACACACATTTGGCAGCCCTGAAGCTGACAACGATCCGACTGCCTGGCAAAATTGGTGGAGCACGCCACCGGATCAGCGAGTACGCTAAATCCGAAGGACAGTTTGCCGGTGCTACGTATGAACTTGGCGATCGATGAAGAAGCGGAACGCGCTCATGTGCCCGTCTTGACGCCGGATGTATACAATCTAATTTCTCCGCGACCCTCCGCGTTCTCCGCGTCATCGCGGTGAGTGTGAAAGTTAGTGTCCAGAGTCTTGCGCAAATTCATTCTGTCCTCGACCTGCTTTGACACCATTCCCCATGGGGAATGGTGTCAAAAATGAATCGATTTCTC
>JANLHZ010000210.1 GCA_024653775.1 Planctomycetota bacterium
ACCTATTCTCCAGAAGTCACCTTTTTGCGCTGAATTACTTCTCAGACGCCTCGAAAGTGCCTGGGCGTTCCTATTCGACGTGTATCACCGAACCGACACGAGTATTAAGTCAAAAGATACAAGAAACTATCTCGATCAGAGATTTTCGTCTTTTCGGAGCCTTCGGACGAGATGTCCGAGGGCTTTTACCCAGACGGGACGTCTGCACACCCAAGATTCAGCTCACCTTGTAAAGACCCGCCTTCACAGAGCTAAGAAGCACGCCGTGACATTGTAATATTTTAGCAATTTTGAAGCATTTACAGCAATCAGTTTGTGAATGCACATCTTGCTGACAAAAAATAGCCGCAGCGAATTAAAATCTGATGAATTTCTATATGTTAAAAACTTTACGACCGGATTTTCCGTCCTAGCGCTGTGTTACGTTGTATCCTGAAATTACTAGATTCAACAGTTTCAATTAATGGAGAATAATCGTGTCGGCGCACGAGCAATTACAGAGGCTTGACCGTCCGCAGCGGAAAATCGGGAACGTGTTCACTTCCGAGCTGGTGGCCTCGATTATTCGTGAAGACGGGGATATTGACTCGATCCTCGACAGCATGGCTGAAACCGCGGAGCGCGTCGCTGAACAAATCGACGGCGTCGACGGGGCGGAGATCCACGGCCTCGGATCGGGCGGAATCGTGGTGGCAGTGAAACGATGCCCGACTGAGCCGGTGCTGAAAAAAGTGATCGACGAGAATTTTGTCCACACGGGAGACCGCGACGTCCCGGAGTTTTACGATCGCATCCTCAAACGACATTTCGAAAGAAAACGTGGAGCCGTGGCTGCTATAAATCCGCTTTGCATCCTGTGCCAGGCGATGAGGGACGAAAAGGGATTCGAGGAGGGGTATCTGACCACGCAGATCGCGTGCAAATCGAAGCTGACGGGAGATATTTCGATTTCTGACGAAGGCATTCAGACGGCTGGACTAACGATCGAGAAGACCTGCGGCATTCTCGATAAGAACGCCTGTCTGTTTCATCGACGGAAGATTTAGATTCGCTTGCGGATTGAACTTGCCGGGGCTACATTTGAGATTCAGCCTGGAAAATCGACCTTTCGGAGTCTAAAATAAATAAATCATACATCTCACCTCTCATCTTCACGCCATCTTCGCTTCGCGCTCGGCCTCGAAATCCTCAGCGGAACTATAGCTACGCCTCCGGTTTCGCTCCCTCGCGCAAATCGAATCTGACATAAATCTGAGCGCGATTTTGTATGATTTATTTATTTTAGCCTCCTTCGTCCCGAATGCGCGGGCAGTGGATTTTTATAAACCGTCTGCAAGATATTTCGATGGATTTTACTCTCAGCGAAGACAACAGGATGATCGCGTCTAGCGCGCGTGAATTCGCGGAACGGGAGCTGCGGGAACGCGCCCCGAAGATGGACCAGAAAGAAGAGTTCGACGAAACCATAGTTCCGAGGCTCGCGGAAGTCGGGTTCCTCGGCACACTCGTCGGCGAACAGTACGGCGGAACCGAACTCGGCACGCTCAACAACTCGATCATCCTCGAGGAGATCGCGCGGGTTTGCGCGTCGACCGCGGTGACGATCGCGGTGCACAATTCGCTCGTCTGCGCGCCGATTTTCGAGAACGGCACCGACGAGCAGAAAGAACGGTTCCTTCCGAAACTGACGTCAGGCGAAGCGCTCGGCGCGTATTCGGTATCGGAGCCGGACGCGGGCAGCGACGCGGGATCGATGCGACTTTCAGCGACCGACGACGGCGACGCGTTCGTCCTGACGGGCACGAAGAGCTGGGTCACTAGCGCATCCTACGCCGGCGTGTTCCTCGTATTCGCGAGATCTTCGAAGGAATCGAAAAGCCGCGGGATCACATGCTTCATCGTCGAAAATGGCACGCCCGGATTCAGCGTCGGCAAGAAGGAAAAGAAGACCGGCATCCGCGGAAGCGCCACGTGCTCGCTCGTCTTCGACGGCTGTAGGGTTTCGAAGAAGAACGTACTCGGCGAGCCTGGGAAAGGGTTCCACCTTGCGCTCCGGTATCTCGACTCCGGCCGCATCGGAATCGGCGCGCAGGCGACCGGGATCGCACAGGCGTGCCTCGAAGTCGCGACGAAGTACTCGCAGGAACGCCAGCAGTTCGATAGGCCGATAAGCGAGTTCCAGCTTATCCAGTGGAAGCTCGCGGAAATGGCGCTGCAGACGAGCGCGGCGCGGGTGCTCGTTCAGCGGGCGGCGTCGCTGAAGGACGCGGGGCAGCCACACGCGAAGGAGGCTTCGATGGCGAAACTTTTCGCGAGCCGCGCGGCGAACTTCTGCGCGAAGGAGGGCGTCCAGATCCACGGCGGCTACGGCTACATCAAGGAGTTCGACATCGAGCGCTACTTCCGCGACGCGCGCATCACCGAGATTTACGAAGGCACGTCGCAGGTGCAGCAACTCGTCATCTCCCGCCACGTGCTTGGGAAGGTGTGAACGCGAAAAAAATGATGACCACACGCACGCTCGTTCTTTTAGTTGCGAAGGTCTTTGGAACTTATCTCATTTTCATCGGCCTTGCCGAACTCTTGCCTATTGCCGGGATACTTTTTGACGCTAACATTGGCAGGACCTTGTTTTCCGAGATCGGAAATTTTTTCGTCGGCAGTGCGAGAACGATAGAAAACCTTATTTATCAGAGAAAGGTCGAAAGTGCGCTGGCGTTGACGATCTCGATCGCAATACTTCCGCAGGTTATGAATCTCGGAATCGGGCTAGCTTTGCTGAAAGCAGACGAAGGACTGTACAAACTCACGATACGTGAAAATGAACTCTTCGGTTCTGACTTTGAAAAACACTTCACCGGGCTTTCGAGGCTGACCGGTCTTCTGATCGCGCTTTACGCGTTACCCGCGTTTACGATGATGGTAGTCGGTGCCGTTGTTCTTTCTGTCAGCTCAGATCGGCTACCAACGAATGTAACTAAAACGTTGATCGTCGTAATCTCGATCCCCGCGTTTTTGATTTGCGCAGGTCTGTATCTTCTATTCGCTGGAAAATTCATTAGGTCAATCGGCCTTGCCGCGGAAAGAGGCAGGCTCTGGACGAAATACAAACAAAAGCAGCGACGGGAAGATCAGCTCAGTCGCAAGCATGATAGCGAAGATCGGCAGCAGAACGACGAATTGGAACGTTTCGAAGGTATTGTTCCGCCTGCGGACGATTCCTCTCAAGCGGACATCGAGCCGTTTGTGAGAGACGATAAAGCGCCCGCCGAATTTCATCGGGATGAAGGTCAAATGAACTGAAAGTTGCGAAAACTCGCGACGCCCGCATCACCGAGATTTACGAAGGCACGTCGCAGGTTCAGCAACTCGTCATCTCCCGCCACGTGCTTGGGAAGGTGTGATTTACTTACCCGCTTTTGACAATGACGACCAAAGCAGAAGAAAACCCCCAATCGCGGCGGCAAGTCCAAGCGCGGTCTTTGCTGAGGAGCTGTTCTTCTGCTTTTCAGTAAACCTGGTTTCCTGGGATTTGAGCCAATCCGTGAATTCTCTTTGGACGGTACTGTAATCGTGGAAATGGAATTTTGTTGGTCCAGGGTGATGAAGTAGTCCGGTATCGAAGTTTTCCAATTCCGGGAGCAGCTTCACTCCTGTTTCCGCAAAAAAATAAATCGGTTTCTTGCCTTGAGACATCAGCTTTGCTGCTCGCATCTCTTCCAGAACCTTACCCTGGTGCTGTCCATCCATAAGAATCAGAGCCCAAACAGCATCGCTGCGATGAATTGCGTTCCTTTCGTTCGCGGTGGTCTTGATGCTAGAATACTTCGATCTATCAGGGATATAGATATCCATTCCGCTTTCAGAAGCAAACGCAATTAAGAGGTCGACTATCTCAATGTCAGCGTCGCTTATCGAGTAACTTAGATATAGTTTTGCCATGATGAGTTAATTGATATCCAAGTGAATTTTTAACTCCACAAAAAACTTTTGGTCTATTCCGCCTTTTTTGTAAAGCGCGTTCAACTTTCTCTTTAGTCTACCACGAGTTACCGCTATCTCGCGGAACATGTCAGGAAAATCATCACTGAATTCCTCGGGATGCTTTTTTACAAGATTGAAAAGCTCGGAGTCATCCCAAAAGCCAGCTTTTATCGGAACTCGCGGCTGCTTTCCATTAAACTTCGAAACCATTGTTGCTAATTTCGAAGTTACAATTGCGTTTGTCACAAGTAGATACCCTTCAGCGCCATGGAGACAACAGGTATCAGCTATTCTCTTAATTTCCGTCGGTTTAACGCTCCCGCCGTCCTGCCTGGTGTGCTTACATTGAACAACCCAAATTTCATTGATCGGGGCAGGTCTGTCGTAGGTGATGGAGATTAGTATGTCCTTGCCGCCATCCGTACCTCTTCCTCCTGCATCAATTACTTCATAACCCTCTGCCTTCAGGAGTTCGCGCACAAACTGATGAAATCTTTCGTGTCCAAGGTTTCTCACCTTTTTTATGAACGTTGACCTGGCATCCACCTTAAGAATTGATTTATCGCGTTTCTTTGCCATCTTCTATTTTGTTTCTTCCGCCTCGATCTCCGCGATCGCTTCTTCGCACTCTTTCTTGATCTCCTCGGCTTCCGCGCTGATATCCTCGCCCGCTGACCTGAAGTTCTGAAGAATATTGTTCGCGGACATAAGCGCGCTGCGATACCTTTCGCGGCTCAGGTAGAACCGCGCGGTCCGAAGTTCCTTCTTCGCGAGATTCAAATGCGCTTCCGCGTATACTTCGTCGATCTTTGTCGTGAGGTCGCGCAGAACCGGATTCTTCCGGAACTTGTTGTAATACTCCTCCGAAAAACTGATCGCGTCGGTGAAGAGTTTCGGGTCGTAACGAACGCCCTTCGAGATGTCGAGCGCCGAGCGGGCCCGAAGATAGAGCGCCTCGGGAAGAAGGTCACTGTCGGTGTGTTTAGAACGAAGTCGGTCGATGGCGTCGATGGCGTCCGCGTAGTCTCCGTGGTAACGGTGGAAGATCGCTATAAGAAGCAGCGCGTCGTCCGACCACACTCCGCCCGGCACGAGTTTCACGATTCTCTCCAGCGCGTCCACTCCAATGTCGCCGTCGGCGAAGAGATTTCCGTCCATGTCGTTTTCGATGTGCCATTTGCCGTAGAGGTACACGATTTCGATCAGCCGGTTGAAGGTGGTGCTGCCGTCGTCGTCGAGCTCCGTCGCGTGGAAGCCGCGCTGATTGTCTTCGAAATTGTCGAGCAGAATTTCGAAGAACTCGTAGGCGTCGTCCCGTTCGTCCGCCCAGAGTAGCGAGACGCCGCCGAGGAACAGCGCGCTGTCCGCGAGCGTGGTATCGGGATTCGCATCGTAGACTTCGTAGAGCAGATCGGCCGCGTTCCGAAGCCTGCTAGCAATCTGACTGCTGACGTCGCTCTTCATCGGCGGAACATTGTCGACGTCCTCTTCGATTTCCGAAAGGCACGCGAAAAGTTCCTCCCTGCCGGAGTCGAAGTCGATCCTGAGGTCGGAAAGTCCGAGCTGGTCCGGATCGTAAAGCCCAAGAGTGCGGGAGTAGTGCGGTTCCTTCGAAGAGCACGCAAGAAGCGCGAACGAAGCGACTGAAAACAAAATGATGGAAGTTAAGCGCATCGGCGGATTCGAACTGTTTTACGAGTTACGAATGTACCCTCCTCCAGGAAGATCGGCAACGACGAGAAGCGAATTTGCCTCTATTCCTTCTTGAGCGGATCGACGACGCTGCGCACCCAGTCTTCGGTTGCGACGCTACTAGCAAGCACGATCCGCGATACGCTGCCGTCGAGGCCTTTTTCGACAACGTGGTTCAGCGCGCGCATGAAATATTCGAGTGAGCGGCCGTCCTGGTCGGTGTCGCAGATGAGGCTCATTCCGAGGTTGATAGCCTCGATCTTGTTTAGCTCCGCGATAAGTTCCACGGTTTTTTCCTTCACGAATGCTTCCGCGGTTTTACATGGAATCGTGGGAAAGAAGAAAACGTGCTGGATGTGTTCCGTGCGCTTGTCCGGAGGAACCTCGTAGTACGCGAGCATCCCCGCCTGCGCCTCGACCAGCGCGCTTTCGACATCCGGCTCGCCGGAAATTCCGAGCGCCTCCAGCAGCGTATCCGCGCAGCGAAGGTTCGACGACGGGAAAATCACCACCGCCTCGGTATCCTGCGCTTCGAGCGGCTTCGGCGAGTACTGGAAAAGGATCAGATGAGGTTCCGGGCGGAGCTTGCTCTTGACGTCGAAGTCGGTCTGAAAATCTATTAGCGTGACTAAAGTTGTGGCCATCGGAAGTCGATCAATCTGACACATAGTTTGCAGATTCATTATTGTGTCTCCAAGGGTAGCACCCTCGTTCTAATTTTCAATATGGGACAAAGTAAGTGTAAAAAAAATATTCAGAGACCGATTATACAAACGCCCCCGGACAACAAATGTTCGAAAAATTCAACTGTGTAATTGATTACGAAGGTAGGACGCGAACATCTTCAAAGCGTTCGAGCGGTGGCTGATGGAGTTTTTTTCCTTCTTCGTCATTTCGGCGAGGGTGCGGGTGTTGCGACTGCGCATTTTGTCGAAATCCGGAACGAACACCGGGTCGTAGCCGAAGCCGTTGTCGCCTTTCGGGGAAATGGCGATGGAGCCGCTGAGTTCGCCGCGGAAGTCGGACAGAAGGTTCCTTCCGTCGCAAAGCGAGATAACGCAGACGAATTTCGCGTTGCGTTTACCTTCCGGAACGTCTTTCAGCGCGTCCAGAAGCTTGTTGTTGTTGTCCTCGAACGTGCAGCCTTCGAACGCGTATCGCGACGAATACACGCCGGGCGCGCCTTCGAGCGCGTCGACGCAGAGGCCGCTGTCGTCCGCGAATGCCGGAATCCCCGCCGCGAGGCTGAATTCCGACGCCTTGATGATCGCATTGCCCTTGAATGTGCTCGCGGTCTCCTCGGGATCGACCTCCACGCCTAGTTCGCGTGGCGAGACGATTTCGATGCCGGTGCCAGCAAGAATCGCGCGGATTTCCTCGATCTTGTGGGCGTTGTTCGTCGCGATAAGGATTTTTGAGAATTCAGCCATTTTGTCAGCAGAAGTGGGACGTGGAACCTGTTTGCTTCGACAATAGATATTGAATCTTCGTCACCTGCGCAATCTGCGGGTGTTTTTAATTCAAAAATCAGAATTCCAAAATCAAAAACCGAAGCTCCGTGTATATTCGGGACGATGGATGCGAAGGACGTTCATGCGGTGATTGTGCACTACGGCTTCGATGAGGTGACGCGGAAGTGTCTCGCGTCCTTCGAAAGAAGCTGGTCCGGAGGAAGGGTCTTCGTGGTCGATAACGATCCCTCCCACGAGTTCGCCAAGGGCGAAGCGAACTGCGAGGTCGTCAGAAATCCCGGCGGAGGCGGCTTCGCTGATGGCGCAAACCTCGGCGCGAAAGCCGCGTTCTCCGCGGGCGCTGAGGCGATTTTCGTCATCAACAACGACGCGGAACTCGCCACGGACCCGCTGCCCGCGCTGCTATGCGAACTATCGAAGCCGGGGGTCGGAGCGGTCGCGCCGCTGGTGCTTTCGAATCTCGAAACGAAGGAAATCTGGTCCGGCGAAAGCAGCACGCGCAAGTGGTTTCCGCTGCCGAGGAACGAAAGCTACGGCAAAATCTGGTCCGGCGAGGGACGTTCCGCGGCGGTCACGTTTCTCTCCGGCTGCGCGATTCTGATAAAAAAGATGACGTTTGAAACTCTGGAGGGTTTCGACACGTCTTTATTCATGTACTGCGAGGACGTGGATTTTTGCGTTCGCGCCAGCCGAAAGGGTTTCGGACTCGTTTTCACGTCGCGAACGCACGTTTTTCACGCCAAGCCTTCTAAAGCGACCTCGTTCGACGATCGGTTCGCGCTTTTTTACACAACCAGAAACGTTCTGACCCTCGCTTATCGCTACAACTCCGTCCCGATGTTTTTGGTGTTTTTTTTCTGGTTTCTGGTACGATGGAATCTCTATATGACGTTCAAAAACCTCCTCCGGGGAAATCTTCGCAACGCGCTCGCCATCTGGCGTGGAAACCTCGCGTTCCTGCTTGGCAGAAAGGGTAAGGCCGGTTAAATGGTTTTCAGAATACGAATCACCGACGGACCCGGCACGGGAAGCACGTTCAGCATTCCCGCCGGCGAGACCCGCAGCATAGGACGCGGCGAGGACGCGGAAATCAAGCTGCTCATCCCCGTCATCAGCCGCAAGCACTGCACCGTCACGAACACGGGAGAGCACCTCCTAGTGAAAGACCTCGGCTCCCGCGTCGGCACCCTCGTCGACGGCGACAAGATTCTCGAATACAAACTCTCGGAATCGGACACGTTCTGCATCGGACCCGTGACGTTCGCGGTGGAACTGAAGGCGGGATCGAGCCGGCGCCTGTTATATGAATCGGGGGTTCCCGTGGACGAACAGCCCACGATGGCGGACGTGAAGCGTCCGGAAGTTTCGCCTTCCTCCGCGGCGAACAAGGTCGTCCGAAGGACGGATCTGGACAGCAGGAAGAGCGACAACTCCGAACTGATCGCGTCCGACGAACTCCTGGGCATCAAAAGCGAAGAAGAGGACGATCCTCTCGCGAAGTTCCGCCGGGGATTTCAGGAAGGCGCGGCGGAATCTTCCGAACAGAGCAGGCCGAAAAGCGAGCCAAAGAGCGATATCTTCACCGACCCGAAGATTTTCGACTACGCCGACGGAACGCTGTTCGGGAAGATCGCGGTGGAGGAGGGTTTCATTCACCCGGACGAGCTTGATGAAATGCTCGATCGCCAGGACGACCTAGACGCGGAAGGCTCGGAAGTCCCGACTATAGGCGAGATGCTCCTTGGTGAGAAGCGCCTGACCGAGCAGGAAATCGAGCTTGTGCTGCGGATTCAGGATTACCGCAGTCTTTCGGAGGACGAGCAGAAAATCGGACGTCTCGCCGTGCGGAACGGATTTCTCAGCCAGGAGGAACTTGATCGTCTTCTTTCCGAGCATCGCGAGCGGGTGCAGGAGGATCCGAAGTTCAAACTGGGCGAGCTTCTCGTCGAAAAGCAATTTCTGGACGAAGGCGAGCTGAGGTCGCTGCTAAGGAACCAGTCGAGGATCAACGCGAAGGTGACGCAGGTCAAAGGCACAGCGAGCGCGCGAAAGCGCCGCGCCGCGATCGAGGAGAAGGACTCGAAGAAGAACTTCGTCGCCATCGGCGGAATCGCCGCGGCGGCGCTGATCGTCATCGTCAGCGGGTACTTCATTTTCGGCGGACCGTCAGCCGAGGGCGAGAATTCGAACGCGGTGATCTCTTCGAGTTCGAATCCGGACAGTCTTTCCGGCGTTCAGCCCAGCGGCGGAAGGACGACGCTTACGACGATCGACAGAAACGCTTCTTCGAGGAGCCAGCAGCCGCAAGGCCAGACTTTGCGCGGAAATCAGACTCCCGCGGCCCTCGAAGACAACTCGTGGATGAATACTGGCGGGACCGAAGTCGATGGATCGAGGGAAGCTGGGGAGATTCCGCCGGCGAACGCGTCTCTCGCGGAGGATCGCGGGAACAGCCAGACGACTCGAGAGCCGCCACCGCCTAGTCCCGTCGCGGCGCCTCCCGCCTTTGCACCCGCGGGTTCAAGCATAGAGGTCGTCCCCGGGCAGAACCCCGCGCCGCTCGCGCGTAGTCCGGAGGGACTCGGCGGTCCTCCCGAGATCAGCCGCGACCCGCCCGAAAGTCCCGCTGGATCGACAAACTCCGGTCTCTTCGGCGGTTCGCAGCGTCCGCGCGGTAACGTGAGGCCGGCGTCTTCGGAATCCGGGAACTCGAATACTCCCCAGGCCGCGGCAAACGATACTGCGGACGAGAGCGGGCAGGAGTCGCAGCCGAGTGCAACGGAGCTACCCGAGACGGTTTCACAGCCCGCGGAATCGACGCCGGAATCCGCTTCCGCTGCTAACGAGCCTTCAACCGCAATCGTTACGGGAGCGCCCGCGCTCGTCACCGCTAACTTTCTCGCAGAGGACGGGACCACCCGCGAGTATCAGCGCTGGCAGTACGAAGAAGGCAGGATCGCGCGGCACTCGCTCTGGCTGAGAAACGCTCCGGCGGAGGAATTTCTGACCGAGTACCGCTACTTCGATTCCGGAAGGCTTGCGGAGAAGGTGACGACGCTCCTGGACGAGACTTTCCGCCGGGAGACTTTCACGTATCTCTCCGACGGAAGACCGCGCAGAAAGACTCTGCTCGACGGCTATGACATTCCGCTCGAAATCGATCTGCTTTATTATCGCACCGCGGAAGGCGGCAAGAAATCCATCGAGGTTTTCGACGGAAGTCTGAACCTTGTGCAGAGAAGGATTCTCGACGACGACGAAAACGTCACCAGCATCGAAATTATCGCCAAGGGTTCGCTTCGCGTGGAAAAGACTGTCGCGGTGGATTTCCGGATTGTCGACATAAGCAAGGTCGGATCGATTCCTGCGCCCGTGCTCGAAAGGCTCGGAATGAAATCGATTCCGGGGCGAAGGTTCAGAATCGACCTCGTGAATCCGGAAAGGCCGGAAGAGCGCGTGCTCGTCGAAAACGATCTTCCTTTGTCCGTGCTTAGAAGCGCTGGAGAGGAGCCGGAAGTCGTGAACGGGTTTGCGTACACATTCGATGATCACCGGCTGACGAAGCTCGAGGTCGCGGACAAGGACGGCAAAGTCCTCGAAGTCTGGACGTGCGAGTACTAAGCAACTATCTCAGTGTTGGTTCGGTAATTCACGTATTCTGCCATCCCCGCAGGATCAGTTCGCCATCTTGAATTTAATTCCTTTGCGCCTTCGCACCTTGGCGTCTTTGC
>JANLHZ010000211.1 GCA_024653775.1 Planctomycetota bacterium
CGCGATGCGGTCGATCTGATCGGGTCTACCGCGAATAGCTCTGTCGCGCCATCTTTGCCTGCCTTCCTCAAGGATTTCCTCAATGCCATGTCTTGCATCATTGCGGACTACGAGGATGTTTGCCTGACTTGCTCTTCCTTCTTCATTGCGAATCGAAGGGTCGTTAACGTCTTCAAGAACGACAACGAGATCGTTGAATTCCGTTTCCATCGCGTCTGACGCTTCGTTTTCGATTATTACCATGTCGATACGCTTCACGCTCAGGTCATAAGCGAGCGAACCCTCTTCAGGAATCGTTTCCGAAAGAATTATATACCCGGTTACCGTTCCAAACCAGGTGCAGTTGTCGGTAAGAAAAATCGGTTCGCCGGATTCATCGACGCCGTACTGACGGGTGAGGAATCCGAAGCCGGTGTATGTTCCTTCGATGATCGCGGAACCAGAATCGGTTCTGCCTTTCATCGTTATTCCGGATAGCGAAACCGTCGCGTCGTAAACTGACGCCGTTTCTTCGCCAAACAAGACCTGATGCTGGTTGATCGTCACGGAATCGCCTGAAACCATGCCTGAAAGCTCTATCGTTTCAGGAGGATTCAGGAAGTCAAGTATATTGCCGTTCTGTTCGACAGCAAGGGGCGGAGCCTCGCCATCCGGAGCTATTGCGACCATGTTCGCTTCGTCCAACTCCCATGTTCCGCCCTGAAGGTCGAGTGAGAGAACCCATAATCCGGTGAGGTCGGGTTCCGTACTTTGCGAAAAAACGTCAACAGGGAAGCTGACAAGGAGCGCAAGCGTCAGCAGACACGATAATCTCGGGTTCAGCCAAAAATTTAGGCTGACTGACTGACATCGTTTGAACAGAACGTTCACGTCACTCATTTGATTTCCTGATAGATTATTGTGTGGAATAGGCTATGAACTATTTACAACAATTTGCATCGCAAGTCAACTGGAATTCGTAAGTTTCAGAATTAGAGACAAATCATTTCCGACATCAATCCTCTTTGAGAGTTCAATTCACGTAGGCGGATTGAAACTGAAATCCCCGAAACCCATCTACTTCTCTCTGGAGCGAATCCACTCGTCCAGATGGCCGATGACTTCGTCCAGCTCCGCCACCTTCGTGTCGCCCATATGCGCGAGACGCCACGTCGCGTCCTTGATGTCTCCGTAGCCGTCCGCGACGACGAATCCCCTGGTCGCGAGGAACTTGTTGACCTCTTTCGTGTCGAACCATCCCGGCTTTTTGAAGACCGTCAGCGTCACGCTGCGATACCCTTCCGGCGCGAAAAGCTCGAAGTACTGCGATCCCCACTCATGGGCGCGCTTCTGAAGATCGCGGTGGCGCTGGAACCGCGCGTTGAGACCTTCCTCGAAAAACCTTTCGAGCTGATAGTCTAGCCCGAAGATCATCGAAATCGCGGGCGTGTTCGGAGTCTGGTACTTTTCGTCATACTTTTTCATATCCGGAAAGTTGAAGTAGTAACCGCGGTCGGGAATGGTCTTCGCGCGGGCGATCGCTCGTTCGCTCACCGCGGCGACGGTTAGCCCCGGAGGCAGCGCAAACGCCTTCTGCGTCCCCGCGAGCAGCACGTCGATTCCGAGTTCGTCCACCTTTATCGGGTACGCGGACATGCTCGATACGCTATCCACCAGGAACTGGACGTCCTCATACTTCTTGATCACTTTCGCGATCTCCTCGATCGGATTCATCACGCCGGTGGATGTCTCGTTGTGAACGAGCGCGACGGCGTCGTACTTCCCGCTTGCGAGGTATTCGTCGATTTTCTCCGGAAGGTTCGGCTTTCCCCATTCCGCCCGGTACGCGTCCGCCTGCCTGCTATTCAGAGCGGCCATTTCGTACCAGCGCTCGCTGAACGCGCCGCAGGTGCAGACGAGCACGCGCTTCGTAACGCAGTTGCGGAGCGCCGCCTCCATCATCCCCGACGCGCTCGAAGTCACCAGAAACACGTTCTGATCCGTGAAAAGCAGCTTCTTCAGCTTCGGCTTCATCCTTTCGATGAGGTCGGAGCACTCCTTCATCCTGTGCCCGATCATAGGCGTAGACATCGCTTTGAACGAACCCTCGCTGACTTCGGTCGGCCCCGGTATGAAAAGTTTCTTGTGCATAGTGGCTCCTTTCGTCATTACCGCCGTGGCACGCTCATCCTGAGCGTGTGAATTCGGCCAGAATTCGATCCTATCGCCCCTGGATTCCGAAGTACACCGGCTCGCGAATTTTTGCGGAAGTCGCGGCGGCTCCGGAATTTCCCGGCATCCGGAAAACATTCAATACAAAATCGCATTCCCCAGCCTGGCGTGGTTAAATTCGGTCGTGGCACGGTCATCCTGACCATGTGAGTACAAGTCACCAGGTTGAATGATTTCAAGGCGATGGGGGTGCGGTTATGGGACACAGGTGCAATCTCGTCATTGTCGAAAACGACGACTGGCGGCTATACTACAGCCACTGGGGCGCGATTAACCTCGCGCGGGAGACTTTCTGGGGGCCGAAGTTCGCCAGACAGTTCGTCGAGATGCAGAATCCCGAGAAAAAGGACCGCGGCTGGCTGGACACGACAAGTTCCGAAGGCAGCGTGCTTCTCGATTTCGACAAGAAGATTTTTCTTATAGAAGCCGGGGATCAGGAGCTTGGCGACCTCCCGCGTCGGAAATTCTATCTGGACCTCGTCCGCTGCGTTTGGAAGGGATGGAAGGTCCGCTGGCCTCCGCGGGGGTGCGTCGACGTCGGCGCCTACGTCGGAAGGAAAGCCGATCATTCTAGAAACCCGCCCACGATGCATTTCGAGATCGCGCGGATGCTTATGAAACTTCCGCAATCGAACAAATATCACACCTGGAAGAAGGAAACCGGAGAGTATCTCATCGTCGCGAGTTTCCGTCTGAAGGATGGAACGCTCCGGTATATGCCGTTTCCGTCGATGCTTGATTCGTATCTAGCGTACGGTCCGGAGCTGATTGCGAGCGTGAAGATCGAGAATATGACCACCGCGAAGCATCTCCGGACGCTGATGGGGAAACGGTTTCCCGCGGGCGGGATTCACTTCGAAATGGCGAAGAAGACCGTGCATTACTGGTCGGAGTCGAAAATGATCTACGATGACGAGTTCCCGCACATGTGGCACGGCTGGAAGCTAAGGTGTCACTTCGACGATTTCGAGAAGCACGAAAAACTGATCGATAACGAAATCGAGTTCCCGAGGATGCCCCGGAAGGAGATGGTAAAGACCCTGCGGGAAATGCTGCTCGCGGTAGACGACTACAATCCAGCGGAAGCGATTTTCGGACTTCTTGAAATGGGCGCGAAAGCCGGGCTTAAGCCGCAGGTATCGAGGGAAGCGCTAGAAAACGAAAAGTTAGATCTTCCGGGCGAAATGAAGGAGCGGATTCTCGACAAGGCTCTGGCGGATCTCGAAAAGAAGCAGAAAAGCATGTGAACGTTCGGTAAACCACGTGGCACGGGCATCTTGCCCGTGGAATAGTGGCGGTGCAGACGTTCCCGACTGCGCATTCTCTTGAAATCATGGCCGTGGACGGCCGTGCCGGATGCTTCACCGAACGCTTAGGCGTAAAAGTATTGGTTCGGTAAATCATGTCCCACGGACACACTATTTGGGACGCTTTCGAAGTGTCGGGAACGTTCTGCTTTCGCGGCTGGTAAGGAGTCGTAGTGTTGGTTCGGTAATTCACGTATTCTGCCATCCCCGCAGGATCAGTTCGCCATCTTGAATTTAATTCCTTTGCGCCTTCGCACCTTGGCGTCTTTGC
>JANLHZ010000213.1 GCA_024653775.1 Planctomycetota bacterium
GCAAAGACGCCAAGGTGCGAAGGCGCAAAGGAATTAAATTCAAGATGGCGAACTGATCCTGCGGGGATGGCAGAATACGTGAATTACCGAACCAACACATTTATGCAGACGTCTTGTTTGATTCAGGGTGCGCGTTTAGTGAAGCACGTCCATCAGGAACGTCCCCGGCACTTTCACGGCCGTCCGAGAAGTAATTCAGCCCGATGAGCACCTGTAAAAAAGTAAAAGTAAGTGCCGGGGACGTGGTTCACCGAACGCTCATGACTCATGGTATCGGCTCACTGAACCGTTATAATGATTATGACGTAAAGAAAAGTATCTAATAATAAATCTATCAAATTTATTTCAAAATTTTATCATAGTCAGTTGTATAAAATTTATTTTTGTGCGTTTTTATGCATTTAAAATCGCTTTTTGTTGCTTTTACAGTGTCGGTTCGGTGAACACTTCGTTTACATGAAATTGCGTTCGCACCCGACCAGTGTCAAGAAAACGGATTTACGTGGTGAAATCATGGCGCCTCGGATAGAATGATCTGATTCTTAGGGAATCCTTGCACCGGGAGATAATATGAACAAACACGTCGTCCAATCACTCTTTGTTGCAATTCTGTTCGCATTTTCGTTCGCGGGCCAGATATTCGCGGAATCCATCGAAGGTGAACTGACGAAGGACGACGATGTCCTTCGCGACGACGAGTATGTGGACTTCTACGAGCTTGAGCTGAACGCAGGCGACATTCTGAAGGCGAATATGACGAGCGATTTCGACAACTACCTCGTCGTCTTCGGACCGCTCGAAGATCTTCCCGGCTACACCTTCGACGAAAATCAGGAAGAGGAAGGCATCAACATTCAGAACGACGACGGTCCAGATGGCACGAATTCTCAGGTTCTCGCCATCATCGAAATCAGCGGACTGTACTACCTCGGCGCAACCTCGCTCGAACCGAAGATCACTGGGAAATACGATCTCGAATGGGAGGTCATCAAAAACGTCTGCATACGCACGGAGACGGGAACGATTGAAGACGGGGACGAGACCCACTCGAACGGCTCGTTCGTTGACTGGTACGAGATCGAATTCGAAGCCGGGATTCTCGTCTATGGCAACGTCGCGTCGGATTTCGACTCGATGATCGTGGTGATCTGCCCCGACGGCGAAGTCATCGAAAACGACGACGACGGAGTCGGACTGCTTCCCGCGATCGACTTCGATACCCTCGAAACCGGAACCTTCAAAGTCGGAGTGACCACGTTCGAAAAGGCAGAGCAGGGCGAGTACATTCTCACACTCTACACCTCGATATATAATAGCGGGTCCGTTACAGTCGGAAATTCCGGCGAAAAGTGCGAAGTCGAAGTCGAAATCGCCGAGGGTTCGTACGTCCGCGCTGGCGTCGTCTCCGACTGGGATAACTACCTCGAAGTCGAGACTCCCGGAGGCGAATTCTTCTCCGATGACGATTCCGCCGGGGACTACAACGCGTATATCCATTTCATCGCGGAAACGACAGGCGCGTACAAGTTCTCGATTTCCGCTGTCGACGCGAACGTCGCGGGCGATTGCGAATACTACATCGAAATTTTCGGAGGCGCAGGCGGTCCGATAACCCCGTCCGGCGGCGGAAGAGGAAATCTCGAATACAGCGATTATTCCGGAACTCTGAAACAAAGCGACGAAACTCGCCAGGGAGGCCAGTATATCGACTGGTACGAAGTTTCGGCTAGCCAGGGCCAGCGCCTGCAAGTGAGTGTCGAAGGCGATTTCGACACCTACATCATCGTAAAGGGAAGCAATCCGGGCGAAAGCTGGGAGGACGACGACGGCGGAGAAGGTCTCAACTCATTGCTCGATTTCACCTGCCCCTCGACTGGGACGTACAAGGTCGGTGTGACGAGCCTCGATCCAGGCGTTTCCGGCTCGTATTCGCTTCGGATCGGCGTCGGAGACAGCGCCCCCGCGAGTACGTCGCGGCCGGGAGGAAACCAAGGCCCCGGGGAAGTTTTCGAGGACATGCTCGACGAAAACTCGGACACGCTCCCCGACCAGAACGGCAAGCTCGTCAACTGGTACGAGCAGAATTTCGAAGAGGGCGACGAAGTGACCATCACGCTCGATAGCGACGACTTCGACTGCTACCTCCTGATCGAGGACGGAGACGGCAATCTCCTCGCGGAGAACGACGACGGCGCCGAAACAACCAACTCGGAACTTACGTTCACCGTCCCCGCGTCCGGCTCCTACTTCATCGGCGCGACGAGTTACGAAGCCGGCGAGCAGGGCGCGTACCGCCTCAGCATATCGAGAAGATCGCGGTAGTCGATCGTCGCCCGACCTCCTGCGCACACGGGAATGCGATTACAATCGCCGACGATCATAATCAATACGGTGCTCGCTTCTATTACTTGCGACGCGATGAAGCTCGAACTTTTTACCGCGCTGCAGCGTAGGATATGGAAAGCCCCCTTCTCTCCGGGAACTAGTCCCGCCGGTTTTCACGATGAAGAGAAAACGCGTTCCATTCGGCGTCATAGTTCGCAAGGATATTACAATCAGCGGAAGATCCAAGCATGGCGCACTGCGACGATTCGTCATCGGGTCGCTCATTTTCGCTGCTACGTTCTTCGTTCTTTCCAGAACATCGGTGATTGCCGAGGCACGCAGCTCATATACGATCCCGATTCAAGTATATGAAAACCTCGTGTTTGTTTTGATCGGCCTTGCAATGCTGGTAGTTCCATTGCAGATGGCCTCGACAATTATCATCGATGTCGAATCCGGAAATCTGGAAATGCTGTTTCTAACCAGCATACGACGAAAAAGAATATTCATCGAAAAATTTATCGGTGGTCTCTGGCGATCCGTAGAGATGATGCTGCTCAGCATCCCGTTTCTTGTGCTTATGTCGCTCTTAAGCGCCGCTCCGATCTTTCGTGTCATATTCGAAATCGTGCTGCTCTTCACACTCACGCTCGCGATCGGGTCTATATCATTCTATTTCGCCGCAAAGCATCGCGACATTTTCCGTGCGGGAGTTTATACATGGATTTCATTTGTCTCCGTCCTGATCGCTCTGCATGTAGTTCTGCCGCTATTTTCACCTCTTATAGATTTCTTTTTTCGCGGGCACCTGAATTCTGCAATGATTATTGATTGGCTGAAGATTGTGGACCCGTTCAGCGTCTATTCAAATCTGACGAAAATCGAAGGGTGGAATTACGCGTTAACTATCATTTTTGCTATTCTCATGCAGGTTGCTGTATTTATAGTAATGGCAAGGCAATCGGGAAAATACTTCGATATCGAACTCTCGGAAATTCTCGCAAAGAGAAGGAAGACAGGCAACGGAAACATAAACCCGTGTTATTCACCGTAGGAACTGAAATTTAATTTCCCGCTGCTGTAGTCATCATTCCAAATTATATCACTTTTCGACGCGGGGAATGCATG
>JANLHZ010000217.1 GCA_024653775.1 Planctomycetota bacterium
GCAAAGACGCCAAGGTGCGAAGGCGCAAAGGAATTAAATTCAAGATGGCGAACTGATCCTGCGGGGATGGCAGAATACGTGAATTACCGAACCAACACAGAAAATATTACAAATAAAAATCAGGGCCCCACCGTACGGCAGATCCCTTTAATGATCAGTCACCATGCATCAGTTTCGCAACCTATCGCGTGGTTCCTAACCGACTACGGCCTCCTCGCACGCCTCCAGTTTGTCTCTGGGGGGCGCGTCGGGGGGTTACGCTGATAAAAGTGTAACGTACGTTGGATGGTTTGAATATTTAGACTGCCACCCAGTGATCATTTACGGCGCAAGTTCCTCGAAGGCAACGACGCCTGATAGCGTCTCTCACCGAGCCGGGGGCAACGCCCTCGGCTTTTTCAATTTTGGCGAGTGTGAGGTGGAAGCGAAATCAACTTTTGTATTCGTCCTCAAAGTCAATCAGCACTTTATACATCTAATTCAAACGCGCCTATTCCCGCCAATTCCAAGATTGCGAGCCTCTTGTACGCGGGCAGATTTTGCCAGACCCTGACCAGCTTTGCCAAATCGGAACCGCCATATAGACCGCCAACTTTTTTAAAACCGTCTGAATCGGCATACTCTTGTGTTTCAGGTTTGTTAGAATTGGTGTCTTGCGGGTTCGAATCCCGCCACGCCCAGAAATTTATGAACCCCTCGACAGCTACATTTAAAACCTTACGGTTTTGTGGGTGGATGATCTCGATGAAACTCTCGCCCGTCGCAATCGTCATTTCCATTCTCTTCGTTACTCCGGCCTGTAAAACCGAAAGCTCAGAGCTGCAACTGCTTTCAAACGCGAACGATAGATCGAATGTAGAGTCGGCATCGGAAACTCTTTCAGAGCCTGACGAGGCCGCGAGCGGGGTTTCTTCCTCCGACGTTTATTTCGTAAGCAGCGTCGACGCGACGGAATTCTTCGACGCGGTTGATTCGATAGTCCGGAGCGAGAACTGCACCGTCGTGGAAGCCGGCGCGGCATATCTTCGCGCGCATCCGGACGACCCGTGGGGATGGTTCTCGCTCGCGAATTTCTACTTTCAGGACGAGGAGACGAGTCTCGCGGTCGCGGCGATCGAGCGTGCGATCGAGCTCCAGCCCGCGAACGGCCTTTTCATCAGACTTCGCGCGCACGTACTTCTGGACGGAGATCTCGCCCTCGCGGCTTTCGAGGATTACAAGTTCCTGATCGAGGCGGAGTGTCCGTTCCGCGACGTGTTCGAGTTCTGCGCGATGATTGCGATGGACCGCGGCGATTTCGAAACCGCCGCGCGGGCGGCGACCCGAGCGATAGAAGTTCTTGGTGGCGACGACGAGTTCCTGATGATGCGGGCCGAGGCGTCCCTGGGCGCCGGGAAGCTTGATGAGGCGCGGGCGGACGCGATGGCGGCGCTCGATACTTCGAACGACGCGAATCTGCGCGCTGAAGCTGAAGCGCTCCTCGATAAACTTGACGGAGGAACGAGGGATGACGAATGACGTGAAGCCTGAAGGAAACTCGCGAGAGCAGGAGGACCTGAGCGGCGTATACGACAAGTTCGCGAAGTCGTTTCTTTTTCAGGAAAGGTATTTTCGTTCGTTCCTGAAACTCCGGATCGACAAGGAAGAGCTTGCACACATCAATCTTTCGAAATTGAAGCTCGTGAACGCGGAGAAAATCGTCAAGGGACTCCGCCGGAAGATAGCGGACATCGTCTACGAGACTGAAATCGACCGCAAGCCGGGTGTGCTCGTCCTGCATCTGGAGCATAAAAGCAGTCCCGACCCCGCTACCGGGGTGCAGCTCTTCGTGGACAAGGCGCTTATCGTCGAACACTATTGGCGGCATCTGAGATTTCCTGTGCCAACGAAAGCGGTCGTCGTTCACGATGGCAAGTCGCCTTGGAGCAGAGGTTGCTCGTTTCACGAGATGTACAAGATCGACGGCGAGATGAAGAAATACTTCGCCGACTTCCCGATCGACGTCGTGGACTACGCGAGCATCGACGATGTGGATGAAAAACTGGATTCGAACTTCGCCGCGTTCGAACTGATCTTGCAGAAGATGCACTCGCGGGATATAATCGAGGTGAAGTCGATGATTGAAAGGGCGACCATTCTTTCGAGCAAGGATTTCCGCAGGAACGACTTTTTGAACATCTACGAGTTACTTAGAAAAGTGCTGCCAATTACTCCAGAGGAACTTGCAGAGGTGATGATGCCGAATCTAAGCGAAGAAACCATCAAGGACTTCAAGAGCGTGGAAGATCAGTGGCTGGAACGCGGGATCGAACGCGGGATCGAACGCGGAGTCGAGATCGGAGTTACGAAGGGAATGGTCAAGCTTCTGGAACTCAGATTCACCGAGAAGTTCGGTATCCCCGATGAAGACGTGAAAATGAGATTCGAGTCGCTGAAGTCAGAGGAACAGTTCCTCCATGCGCTAGACCTTATCGAGAATTCCAGCGACCTGGATTCATTCCACAAGTCGTTTGGCGATATCCGGATTTAGGACGCCTCCTTAGCCCGCAATTTCGCGGATCGCCTCGCAGATCGCGTCCGCGTTCGCGGGGAGTTCGATCTTCCTGCCGCTCAGGTTCGAGCGAACGTCCGCAAGTTTCCCTTCGTGGTATGCGACCTTGTACTCCGTGAACTTCAGTCCAGCCGCGGTGGAGATGACGACGATCCGCGCGCCCCGTTCGATCTCTTCGCGAAGAAGGAGTTTCGTCAGAGCGCATAGAGCGACTCCCGTCTGAGGGCAGGTGAAAAAGCCCGAGCGGTCGAAGTGGGCGCCGACGTTCGCGAGATCGTCCTCGCTCACCGTTTCGACTATGCCTTCGGATTCGAGGAGCGCCTTTTTCGCGCGCTCATAGCTCACCGGGTTCCCGATGCGTATCGCCGACGCGCTCGTCTGCTTTGCGATCACCGGCTCGAACTCCGCGAAGTCCGTCTTAAACGCACGGTACAGCGGATTCGCCGCGTCCGCCTGGGCGCACACCATCCTCGGCGTCTTTTCGCAAAGCCCGAGCGCGATCGCCTCGCGGAATCCCTTTGCGATCGCGCTCACGTTCCCGAGGTTCCCTCCCGGCACGACGACATAGTCCGGCGCGGTCCATCCGAACTCGCGAAGAATCTCGAACGCGATGGTTTTCTGCCCTTCGATGCGCAGGCTGTTCATGGAGTTCGCGAGGTACAAATTCTCGCGCTCCGTGACCTCCTGCACGAGTTTCATGCAGCCGTCGAAGTCGGTGCACAGCGAGAGAGTGTGCGCGCCGTGCGCGAGCGGCTGCACGAGCTGCGCTGTGGAAATCTTCCCCGCGGGCAGGAACACGAACACTGGAATCCCTGCGCGCGCGCCGTACGCGGCGAGCGCGGCGCTGGTATCTCCGGTGGACGCGCAAGCGATCCCCGCGACCAGCGCCCCCGCGTTCCTGATCGCGTTCACTTCTGAAACCAGAACCGTCATGCCGAGGTCCTTGAAACTCCCCGTGACGTCGTTCCCGCAGAGCTTGACGTAAAGCTCGACCGCGTCGTAAGGCGCGCCCGCATTTTCCGCGCGAATCATTGGCGTCGTGCCCTCGTTCATCGAGACGATGTCTTTCGTATCGATGTCCGGAAGCACCAGCTCCTTGTACCTCCAGACGCCACCGCGAAGTTCGTCCACCGCGCGGCCGCGTCGCGCATCGAAAACATCGCGCAGATCTTCGAGCGCGAACTGATTCTGCAAGGCGCCGAGATCCTGCTTTACGCTGAGCAGACTTCCGTCCCGTTCGCAGCGATACACTACCTGGCCCAGCGGATACGTCTTTCCGCAACCTTCCTTCTCGCATTCGAAATACGCTCGCATTTACTCCTCCGCGCAATGACGAAAACAAGTGCAGCTTACCACACGCGCCGGACGTTGACACGCTTCATTCCCTGTCCCCGGAAACTCGCTTCACTCGCCCCTCCGGAAGTGTACGACGGCGTTGTAAATAAGATGATCCTTGGCGCGATTGTAGAACGCCATCTGTTCGCTTTCGCTGTCGAAACCGTAGACAAGCCACATATTCGGCAACGCGTCGTTTTCGTCCGTCGCGCGGATCGCGACGAGCAGCTCGGGCGCGTCGGCGCCATACAAGTTGCCATACAGTTTGGGTGAGTGCATATCCATCTGACCTCCTTTTATGAAGGTCGGCACCCAAAACAGAGGGCGCCGACACGAAGCTGCGAAAGAGGTCCTACCACAGACCTTTACCGAGAACTCC
>JANLHZ010000221.1 GCA_024653775.1 Planctomycetota bacterium
GGAAGCCCACAAACCCGTCAGGGTTTCAATATAAGGCAGATTTCGGGGGAAGCATTGTTAAAATATACCAAGATTGTCGCGACTCTCGGTCCCGCCACCGACGGTCCGGAGCTTGAAAAGATAATCGCGGCGGGGGTGGACGTCGTCAGGCTGAACGCGTCACACGGTCAATGGGACGAGCACAAGAAACGAATCGACGAGGTCCGGAAGGTCAACGCTGGAAGAAACGTTCCGGTGTCGATCCTCGTGGACCTCCCGGGGCCGAAGTACCGAACGGTGCTTACCGGAGACAGTCTGAACCTTGTTCCGGGGGAGACGATCTCGTTTTGCGAAAGCCTCGAATCCCTGAGTATTCCCGGGTTCGCATGCACCGAACCGAGGCTCCCGAAAGCGCTGCACAAAGGCGATCGTGTGCTTCTCTCGGACGGGACGTTCGAACTCCAGGTTACGGAAGAGCACAAGTTCGGCGTTTTCTGCAAAGTGATAATGGGCGGAACGCTGACGAAGAAAAAAGGAATAAACGTTCCGGGCGCGCGGCTCGATCTGCCTACGATAACCGAACTCGACATCAAGTTCGCGACTCTCGCGGTGGAGGAAGGCGTAGACGCGATCGCGCTCAGTTTCGTTCAGAGCGGAGACGACATCCTCACGATGAAGGAGAACCTGCCGCCGGGGAAGATTCCTCCAATCTTCGCGAAAATCGAGCGGCCCGAGGCGATCGAAAACTTCGAGGGAATTCTCGAACAGACGGACGGCATCCTGATCGCGCGGGGCGACCTTGGAGTGGAGGTCGACATTGAGACGGTGCCCGTGCTTCAGAAGCGGATGATCGCGCGCTGCATCGAAAAAGGCAAGCCGGTGATCACCGCGACGCAGATGCTCGAGAGCATGACCACGAACCTCCGTCCGACCCGCGCGGAAGTCAGCGACGTCGCAAACGCGGTCCTCGACGGAACCGACGCGGTGATGCTCAGCGGCGAGACCAGCGTCGGCATCGATCCGTCGAACGTCGTCGACCTGATGGCGAAGATCATCCGGACTACAAGTCATGAGATTCCTTGGCGCAAAACCAACGTCGAAAGACGCGCCGACAAGCCCGGCGATTACATCGACGCCATCGCCCACGCGGTCGCGGACATCTGCGAAGACGTCGACGCGTCGCTTCTTATCGTCAACACCGAAACCGGACGGACGATAAACGCGGTTTCGCGATACCGTCTGAAGATGCCCGTTCTCGCGGTGACGTCCAACAGGCGCACCTTCGGACTGCTTCACTTCGTCTACGGCGTGATCCCGTGCTTCGCGGAGGAAATCGCGACCCTCGGGCAGCTCGAAGCTTTCGTTTACAGGTTCGCGACCAAGGTCGGAATCGCGAAGTCGCCGAAACCGTGCGTTTACATCGCGGGCGAGCCGCTGCACTTAGAGCAGAACACCGACCTCATCCGGATCAGGCCGTTCCCGCGGTCGAGCAAGACCGGGCAGGTCGTGAAGCCACCGGAAATTCAGAAACAAGGCTGATCTGTGTAATTTCAGATTTTTGATTTCAGCCACGCGCCCGTTAGGGCGCAAAGGTTATCGGGATTTCAGATTGAACATTCTACTTCTGACTTCTGCATTCAATTCGTAATTCGTAAGTGCTCCGCATTCTTCTCTATACTACTGACACGCAACTTCTTTGTTTCCCGCGAAGATTTTTGAAAGGCGCTTACAAACATATCGCCCCTACGGGGCTTTACTCATTCATCCGCACTGTTTGCTACAAACATTTCACCCCTGACGGGGTTCATTTTATCGATGCTGCGATTGTGAAAAAATCTGATGAATCGTGGCACGGGCATCCTGCCCGTGGAACATCGGCGGCCGCCGATGCCACATTAAAAATCTGTGTTCATCGGTGTTAATCTGTGGACAAAAAAAATGAATCCGCGCAATCCGCGGATAGTTTTTGGTTCAGGCTTCGCTTGGCTGTGCGGATCAGAATCCTTCGGTGATGTCGCCGACGCGCTTGAAACGGATGCTTTCGAGATGCGCAATGTAGGGCCGGCCTCGAAGTGCGATCACGCGCCTCCCCGCCTCGATAGGATACGGCGCAGGAAGGATCATTTCCTCTCGGAGCGATTCGCGGCCGTATCCACCTGTAACAGCGTTCATCAGTCCGGGCTGCATATAGTCCTCGGCTTTGAAGTCCGGAAAATGACTCCGGAAATAGCTGTTCAGGTGCTCGCCATCGATGAATAGATCAATCGGCCGCGGTTCCTTCGTCGCGTAGCCGATCCAGATTTCGTACAGGCCGTCCCTGCCGAACGTCGCGGCGTACACCGCCTCGGAGGGAATCTCGTCGCCCGGAACCAGAAGGCCTTCGCCGAAGAGGTCGCTTCCGCGGTTGAGATTTCCGGAGAGGTATTCCTCCGCGCGGAGCGTGAAGTCGTCGGTGCCTTGCTCTAGAAGCGAAATCCCGAGGATCATCGCGGGCACCATCGCGAACGCGAGCACGCACACGAAAGTCAGTACCGCTGAGCGCAGTTGAAAGCCGCGGTGAATATTCGCTCGGCCAATCGTGTCCGGATTTTCAGGCATAGGTCGAGTCAGATTCTAAGGTCCAGCCGCATCACGTTTCCGTCGTCCTTCGCGAAAGTGGCGATGGTGCTTTCCTCGCGGACTTCCGGCTCCGAGCTGCGGGATTTAAGGAACACGTTCGTCTGATAGCCGATGGAGTTCAGCGATTGTTTCAGCGTTCCGATGCTTTCCTCGAAGAGTCCGCGGGTTACATCTCCATCGAGAGTGAAAACGAGGTCGAGGTTAGACTGAAGAGCGGTGAGTTTCGCCTCGACCCTTCCGACGTTTGCGGTGTCGAGTCCGATGGCGATGGTAACGGGTTTCGAGGGATCGCGCTTCTTACCGCCGCCCTGTCGGTACGCGACCTTCAGAGTTCCGCGCCGGGCGAAGTTCTTGTTCTGAAGCGGGATTTCGTAATAGATGACGCGCTGCTCGCCCTCGACGCTGTGGTGCATCGAGAACATTCTGAACACCTGCGCCCGCGCGGAAATATCCCTCGCCTCCTTGATGGCGTCGCGCAGTTCCGCGAATTTCGGATGCCTCGCGATAACGTCGCGTTCAAGCTCCACGAGCTGTTCCTTTACGATCCGGAGCCTTGCGATGCTGAGGTTCCGGACGACGTTCCGCGCAAGCTCGCGAACCTGGTCCTCCGTCCGCTCCTTTCCTGCGAGCGCAATCCGTAGCTGCCTCATGGCTTCGTTTGCCGAAAGCGACCTCCTGTCCGGCGGCGACTGCTCCTTCTCTTCGAGTCTTGGCCGCGACGCGTCTTCGAACTCCTGCGCCATCGCGCGGAGCAGCCGGAGGGTGTGGTCCGTTTCGAAAAGCCTTTTCGTCGCGGCTTCGATTATCGCGCCGAGGTTTCTGAAAATCGCGGAGTCGAACGGATTCGCGACGGTCCTTCGGAGGTCCATCGCCTCGAACTTCTCCGACTTCGTCAGTGTGGACGCGTCGAATTCCTTCGCGAGAGCCAGCAGTTCCGGCGGAAGCTGAATCTGGTTTTCCGCGCCCTTTGCCGCGGTCTGAACCGGAGCGTCACCTTCGCTGAAAAACGCCGCGAACTTGGAAATTAGTTGCTGCGCGCGGTCCCCGATGCCTTCGTCGGTCGTGCTCAGTTCCGTGAACTGCGCGACGAGCCGAGGGGACGGGATGATGCTCTCCTTTTCGAAAATTACCGCGCCTTCGATCATCTTTTTCAGTAGGCCGACGAGTTCT
The DNA here is from genome assembly GCA_024653775.1 of Planctomycetota bacterium. Lineage (GTDB taxonomy): Bacteria > Planctomycetota > UBA8742 > JACQVU01 > JANLHZ01 > JANLHZ01. The sequence continues at coordinate 3,769 of JANLHZ010000221.1, forward strand.
TCCGTCGAAGCGCTGTGCGTCACGATCGAATCCGGTCTGCCTGCGGCGTAAGCGTAAGACGCGGACGCAATTGAATTGTCTGCGGAAATCGAAATCGATTGCGTATCGATGGGAGTCTGCGCGTCTAGCGCTGTTTTCGCTGAAGAATCTATCGCTATGGGCGCGACGTCAGAGGTCGCCATGGAACCAGGTCCGCGGGACGAGGCAGAAACTTCCTGCGAGGTCTGGTCGCCTTCCGATATCTCAAGGACCGATGACAGTACGCGGACGATCGATTCGACCTCATTCTTGGTGACTGGAAGATTGTAGCGGATCAGAGCCTTGACGATCTCGAAATTTTCGAGACTTGGCGGTAGTCCGAGGCTGCGAAGGAACGCTGCCTGCTCGCCAGTCGGAGTCAACTTCGTCGATTCGGGCGAAATAACCTTGATTCCGGACGCAAGTTCCGGAGCGGCCTCTGTTCCGGGCGCGGGCACCTCAGTCTGCTGGATTAGCTTGAACTCGACCTTGCCGTCCTCGCCTACACTAAGGAGCTTCAGCAGCGCTTCGAACCCGACGCTCAGCGGCTCCGCACTCTGCGCTGCGAACTCGATGTTCTCGCCGACGATCTGGAAAAGGTAGTTAGACGTGGTGGCGGAAATCAGAGCCTTAACGGTGACGGGAACGTTCGCGCCTTCTTCCAGACCTGAGAGGAAATTCAGCAGGTCGACGGACACTCCCCCCGCAGCCTGCGAACTGTACGAAGAGCCGCTCGTTAAAATATCCGATGAAAGCGGAATATTCTCCATGAAGGTAACTTTATCACCTTACAAGGTTTTTCAAAACGCCTTTCCACTGGTAATGAGGCTGAAATTAATAAGTTGTACATCTCGCATCACATCTTCACGCCATCTTCGCTCCGCTCTTGTTCGCCTTATAGCATTCATGCAACGGCTCTGCGTATCTATCGCCGCAACTCCGGCTTTGCTTTCTCGTGCGAAAGAATCTGACGCAAACTCAGATGTCTCCGGCCCTGTATTTTTTTGTTGCGCAACTCTTTACGATCCGCAAAGATCGCGGGTGAAAGATCGCACGTGGTTGTGCTTTGAAGAGGTATCCGGCAAGCACGATTTAGTTCATAAAATAATATGAATACTAACTTATTCATACAATTAACAATGAATTGTATTTACATAGCGCTTATAAAAAGACGAACTATATGTTTTTTTATTCTAATATCGCTATCTTCAAGTCAATATGACTATTTTACTTTGCTCACGACATGAATTCAAGCACAATCCAGCCTTGGAAATCTGAATTCGTGTTCACATCTCGTTAGGCGATCTCGCCGTTTTTGATGCACTCGACAAGCTGGTCGAGGCAGGTTCCCCAGCCATCGGTGAAACCCATGTCCGAGTGTGCCTTGCAGGTTTCGGGGTCTGGATGAATCGCTATCACGGTGTACCTCGTCCCCTTGCTGACGGCTTCGAGCGAGATGACCGCGGTGAAGAGCAGCTCGTGAGTGTTCACAGCCTTCGGGGCCGGGCGGAATCCGGGGAGCAGCGCCGACGTCCAGACGAGCCGCTTATTCGGGAGGACTTCGAGGTAGCAGCCGGAGCCTGGAAACTCTTGCCCCTCGGGCGAGCGCATCACTGTGTTGAACTTGCCGCCTGGACGAAGGTCTACTTCGCAGTGCGCGACACTCCACGGCTTCGGGACGAACCACTTTACGAGGTGCTCGACTTCTGTCCAGGCTTTCCAAACAAGTTCCACTGGAACGTCGACCGTCCTGTCTAAAACGAGGTCGAGCTGCGGGTTCACTTCGAATCCTTCGATTTTCATTTTCTGTCCTTTCCTTTATGCAGGTCTAAAAGATAACTGTCGAGCGCGTCTAACCGCGCGTTCCACTTTTCCCTCACTGCTTTTAACCAATCCTCGATCTCGCCGATGCCGGAGCTGTCGAGGCTGTAAAGCCGTTTTTGCGCATCCTTCTTCATCTGCACGACTTTCGCTTCCTTCAAAACCTTCAGGTGCTGCGACACCGCGGGCGGGCTGATGGAGAAGTTCGCGCAGATCGCGCTGGCGGACATTTCGCCGCGTTTCGCGAGAAGTTCCACGATCGCTCTGCGGTTGTTGTCGGCAAGTGCTGCGAATGTGTTCATAGACGCAATCATATAAGCATATACTTAATTAAGCAATTAATTAAGTATATTTTATTTTTCTGAATTTGGAATTTCAGATGGACAATTGCGGTTAGATATTTAGATGCTTAGCTAAATATAAAAATGATAAGCGCAGACACGACAATCAATATATTCAAAGCGCTCGCGGACAAGAACCGTCTCCGGAGTCTGCTCGCAATTTCGCGCAAGGGCGAGCTTTGCGCCTGTCAACTGATCGAGTTGTTGAAGATATCCGGCGCGACGGTCTCGAACCACATGTCGATCCTCGTCCGGGCTGGCGCGGTGCTCGGGCGGAAAGACGGCCGCTGGATGTACTACCGTTTGAATCCGGAGTTCGCGGGGTCGAGGCTAATCGAGTGGACGCAGGCTGTTACCGCGGAAGACGAGGAGTTCAAACTTGACGCGTGTTGCATAGACGAAATTTGCTGCGCGCCGCTCGAATCGATCACGAAAAAACAGCGTGAACGCTGCTGTCCGGCGAAACTCAAAGTGCTGTTCCTCTGCACGGGGAATTCCTGCAGGAGTCAGATGGCGGAGGGGTTCGCGCGAGCGCTCAAATCCGGCGAGATCGAGGCGTATTCCGCCGGCGTCGCAACTCACGGCATGAATCCGTTCGCGATGAAGGTGATGGCGGAGGCAGGCGTAGATATAAGCGACCAGCGATCGAAGAACGTCAGCGAGCTTTCCGGAGTAGAATTCGATTACGTCGTCACAGTCTGCGATAACGCCGCGCAGAGTTGCCCCGCGTTTCCGGGGAATGCGAAGGTCGTTCACAAAGCGTTCGACGATCCGCCGAAGCTCGCGAAGGACGCGAAAACCGAAGAGGAGGCGCTTGAACATTACCGTCGGGTGCGGGACGAAATCCGGGCTTACGTGGAGTCGCTTCCGGGAGTTCTAACAAAGGAGTAACGCTATGATAACGAAAAACGATGCCGTCAGAAAAACCGTGCGCGAGGGCTACGGCGAAATCGCGAAATCCGGAAGTTCATGCTGCGGACCTTCATCCACCTGCGGCAGTTCCGCGGACGAATTCGCGGAGTCCATCGGGTATGAAAAGGAGGAACTCGCGAGCATTCCCGCTGGCGCGAACCTCGGACTCAGTTGCGGGAATCCGACTGCGCTTGCGTCGCTCCGCGAAGGGGATGTCGTCCTCGACCTCGGCTCCGGCGCGGGCTTCGACGTTTTCATCGCCGCGGGGAAGGTTGGCGCGTCCGGCAGAGTCATCGGCGTCGACATGACGCCGGAGATGCTCGAACGCGCGCGCAGGAACGCCGCGGGTTTTGACAACGTCGAGTTCCGCCTTGGGGAGATAGAGCACCTGCCCGTGGCGGATCAGGGCGTCGACGTCGTGATCTCGAACTGCGTGATCAATCTGTCGCCGGACAAGGCGCAGGTGTGGCGGGAGATCGCGCGGGTTCTGAAACCCGGAGGACGCGCGTGCATCTCCGACATGGCGCTCGTTAATGAACTTCCGGACTTCGTGAAGGAGTCCGCGGAATCCCTTGTAGGATGCGTTTCAGGCGCGATCACCATCGATGAAACGCGAAAGATGGTCGAAGCCGCCGGGCTCGTGGACGCGACTTTCGAAGCAAAAGGCGCGGTGGTGGACGCGATGATGGAAAACGTCTCCGACCCTCTTTACAAAGAGGGCGTGAAAATGATCCCCGATGGAATGAAAGCGAGCGACTTCGTGACGAGTCTAAGCGTCACGGCGCAGAAGCCGCAGGTGTAATTTCAGATTTCAGATTGAACGTCGATATCGACCGCGGAGATTCAAAATCGAAAATCAAAAATTAAAAATCAACAGTCCTTTCGAGCGCTGGCTCACGTTGTGGGTGTTCCTTGCGATCTGCTCGGGAATCGTGCTCGGAAGCTTCGCGCCGGGATTCGCGCAGACCCTCGACGGCTGGTCCATCGATGTCGCGGGTGCGCCTGTGGTGTCGATCCCGATCGCGGTGTGCCTGTTTTTTATGATGTACCCGATAATGGTGAAGATCGACTTCACAAGCGCGCTGCGGGCGGGTCGAAACGCGAAGCCCGTGCTGCTGACGCTCTTCATCAATTGGGTTGTCAAGCCGTTTACGATGTACGGCTTTGCGATGCTGTTCCTAGGCGTACTGTTCCGCGCGTTCATCGGCGAGGACGCCGTCGACATTGTGAAAATGCCCTTCGGGCTCGATCTCCCCGTTGGCTCGGAGCATGGCGCGGGAGTAGTCGTGCTGCAGGAAGGTGTGAAGATGCTGTCGGTGCCGCTGTGGAGGAGCTATCTCGCGGGGTGCATCCTTCTCGGGATCGCGCCTTGCACCGCGATGGTGATCGTGTGGAACTACCTCGCGCGGGGCAATGACGGACTCACACTCGTTATGGTCGCGATCAACTCCCTCACGATGCTGCTGCTCTACGGCGTGCTCGGCGGGTTCCTGCTCGGCGTCGGCAGGCTTCCCGTTCCATGGGAAGCGCTCGCGCTCTCTATCGGCGTCTACGTCGCGCTTCCGCTGGTGGCGGGGTACTTCTCGCGGAAATGGATCCTCCGCGCGAAGGGCGAGATGTGGTTCAAAGAGAAGTTTTTGCACGTGCTGACTCCCGTGACGATCGTGGCGCTGCTTTCGACGCTGGTGCTGCTTTTCAGCTTCAAGGGAGAGACGATCCTCGCGAATCCGCTGACGATCCTCTGGATCGCGGTGCCTCTGTTCATCCAGACTGTGACGATCTTCGCGCTTGGATACCTTCTCGCGAAACTGCTCCGGCTGACGTACGAAGACGCGGCTCCCGCGGCGATGATAGGCGCGTCGAATCACTTCGAGGTCGCGATCGCAACCGCGGTGATGCTCTTCGGGCTATCGTCCGGCGCCGCGCTCGCGACGGTGGTCGGCGTGCTTATCGAAGTTCCCGTGATGCTGATGCTCGTCGGAATCTGCACCCGCACGCGGGGCTGGTTCGCGGAGACTCAAGCTGAAGTCGCGGGTGACGTCGCGCTGTAAATCGAGAGTGAGCCGAGCATGGTCTTTAGGCGGTGCGGTTCCGTAACCGACAAGAAGCCAGCATCCTCCATAAGCGAAGGAAACCTGCCCGTAACGCTGTCCGCGGTCGACTCGAAACCATCGAGAAGACGCTCGACGAGGAACGCAAGGCGCATAAATATGTTGTGCGGCCTGCCCCAGTCGAGAATGTGGATTTCGCCGCCTGGTTTCAGAAGTCTACGGGACGAATCGAGAGTTCTGAGCTTGTTTTCCGTCGTGAGATGGTGGAATAGAAGGCTTGAAACCACTCGGTCGAACGACCCCGGCTCGAAAGGTGGATCGTAGGACATCGCCTCCGTGAGACTCGCTTGCACGCCGGCGTCGGCGATCTTTTTTCTCGCGATTTCCAGCGCCTTCGGATCACCATCGAGACCGAAAACCTCCGCATCGGGAACCCTCTGCTTGATCATTATCGCAAGCGTCCCCGTCCCGCAACCGAGGTCGAGGACGCGGCTTCCCGGACTGATGCCCGCGGTTTCGATAAGTAGATTCTTATGGTGCGCTTCTCTGGTGGTCAGCTTGACGAGGGGATCGTAAATCCCAGTCAGGAAGCCGAACCGTAGAGCCGGAATGTATCGTGGGGTATTTTTAGTGGTCATGATTGTGCTCCGTGGTTTCGTTTGAATCGGATTCTCCGTGTTCGTGACCTCCGCCGTGGGTAAGCTCGCCGCCGAAGAAGCCCGTGACTCCGACGGATAGCGCCACCGCGAGCAGCGCGAATGCTGAAATGTACCTGAGCGCGCGGCTTTGTCTTGCGCGGAACGCGAAGTACCCCCTGATCGCGCCCGCGAAGAGAGCGAGGCTTATAGTGACGTATGCTCCGAGTTCGTGATTTTCGAGCGTCGCCAGCGCGTCTTCGCCCGCGCCTTGATCTAAATGAGCGTGCGCGATGAATGCCGCGGTCAAAGCTCCTATCGCGCCTATTCCGAGGCACCAGCTTGCCGCCTCGAAAAGCGCTTCTCTTTTCAATGCGATGCCAACTGCGTCGAGCAAAAAGCCTACGATGAAAAGCGCAACCGGGAAATGCACAACGACTGGATGCAGTTCTTCAAGCGTCATATTGAATCTCCATTGTAAAAATCAAGTTGGGTAAAACAGGATCGCGGGGCGAACGATCTCGCCCCGTGTTCCTTTACGAAAGATAGAACCGCGGTCGATCACTCGACGGGTTCGAGAGTCATGTCGCAGAGCGGGCACTTCCCCGGTTCGTCGTAAACCGTGGGGTGCTCCTCTCGCATAGGACAGATATACTTCGCATCCGTCTCCGAAGACGACGCTTCCGCGGGCTCCTCGTGAGCGTCCCCGTTGTCGTCGTGCTCGTGGTTCCCTTCGTGCTCACTTGAATCTTCATGATTCTCGTGCTCGCTCTTTTCCGAACACCCGCCGAGATGGAGAGCGACGGTAAATCCGAGCAACAAGGCGAATATGGTTTTTGCAATAATTTTCATTTTCCGTTCCTTTCAAAAAACCTGATCACAAAAAATCGATGCTTCCCCGGCGCGCATCGCGAAGGGAAAACAGAAAACCGGAACTCTCGATCGTAGTCCTAGATCAAAAGCTCGACGGTGGTTTTGAAAGGCCAGATTTTCTTTGGAACCCTATCCGCGCGCAGATCGAATAATCCGCCACGAAAGGGACTTGCCGCGATCGCATGAACCTCAGCCCGCGGGATGAGATCAAGAGTCGCGAAAGGCGAAGTCTTCAATTCAGGCCGCGATTCGTTTTTTCTCGCGTTATCCGTTATCAGATGAGTCTGACAATCGCAGGCATTCCCGTAAGCGCGGTCTTTATTTTGGGGCGCCGCTGGTTTTTCCTGGCAGCAGGAACGCTCGTTCTCCGAGCTTGTCGTCGGTTGCCCGGATTCACAAGGAAATGAGAGCGCGCAGCAGCAAAGCGCTTCGGGAACGAGCAGTACCAGACAGAGAATCGCGCCAAGTAACTGCCGCTTGAAATACGCTCCGCTGTTTCCAGATGAAATCATTCGATTCTCGAAAGTAACCGAAGCCGAGGATTCGTCAACTTGAAGTAAATACCGATCCGGCTATCGAGTCAAGTTTCGGCGCATCTATATAAAAAACGTCCCGATTAGCGGATTTATTCAGAATTACGGGAAGAAATCGCAGGCTCGCGCATCTAACTTGTGTATTGCGCAGGAGCTAACTCTGGCGGATTCCACAGATTCAAGAAGCGACGAGGAGCTGGTCCGGTCGGCGCTCGCCGGGGAGGACGAAGCCTTTGGCCTGCTTGTAACGAAGTACTCGCCGGGAATATTTCGAATGATTTGTCTCAGGGTACCCGATTCAGACGCCTGCGAAGATCTCGTGCAGGAGACGTTTATCCGCGCGTGGAAGGCGCTTCCGGGATTCCGGTTCGGCGCGAAGTTCTTTACATGGCTGTACCGAATCGGGATGAACGCCACGAAGGAACACCAGCGAAAGCACGCGCGCAGAAGAGAGCTGGACGCGGAACTCAGGCTGATCGAAGTTCGCGAATCGCCAGGCGCGGACGAAGCTCTCGGGAAGGAGGAAGAGCGCGAGCAGATCCGTCGCGCGCTCGAAAGTCTGCCCGAGGAGTATCGCTGTGCGCTTTTGCTGCGCGAATGGGAGGAAATGAGTTACGCGGAGATTTCAAAGGTTCTCGGCGTGCCGGCGGGAACGGTGGCGTCGCGGATCGCGCGGGCGCGGGAAATGCTCGCGGAAAGGATGACGGCAAATGAAAAACTGTGAAGAAATCAGATCGAAGCTGAACCTGTTTTTAGATAAGGAAGCCGGAGACGAGGAATCCTCGATACGAGAGCATATCGAGTCCTGCGAAAGCTGCCAAGGCGCGCTAGGCGATCTCGTGCGCGTTTCCGAGATGATTCGCGAACAAAAGCCAAAGGCGCCGGAGACGCTGGCGAAAGGCATTCGCAAACGATTGCGGGATGCCAGCCGCGGGCGCGGCGCAACCTCGCTTCGAAGACTCGCAGCAGCGGCGGTGTTCATAGCGCTGGCGCTGTGGGGATTAGTCCTGAGCGACGACCAGGCGCCATCGCCTCGGCTTTCCGACATAGGTGGCGCGGGCAATCTCGCGGAATTCGAGCAGCGCGTCCTCTACAGCGAGCCGACGACGCGGGACGAATGGATGAAGGTCGTGCTGAGCGGCGAGGCTCCGGAATAAAGTCCGAAAAAAAATCCTGGAAGAAAGTCTCCTTTCGCGCATCCAATTACCGTCTATTCCATCCATAATTGAAAAGGAGAACGAAATGAAGAAACTGATCGCAACTTTGTCCGTATGCTTCGCGCTGGTTATTGCAGGCCACGCTTTCGCGCAGGACTTCGATGAGCCGGAGTCGCAGGAAGCCGCGCAGGACGACATGGCGACGAGTCACGCGGACCACTTTCGCCATGTGCTCGAACACATTCATAATCACATTAGAAACTTCTTCCACGGGAACGAGGGGAGCGAATCCGAAATGACTCACGAGGAGCACCGGACCCACGCTCGGGACCATATCCATAGTCGTCTGCGCGGCCTTCTTCACGGAGAGGACCGGAACGCGGACGAAAACGAAAGCAATTAATGAATCAAAGAACCATCTGGTTATTCATCCTCTTTGTGGCGATATTCGCAGGCGGCTTCGCCGTCGGGATTCTGTACCATCGCCATTTCGCGTTCCCGCATTTTGACGCTCACGGAGACCCCGACCCGGCGGCGCACTTCGCCTTATACTTCCGCGACAGACTTGAGTTGACCGACGCACAGACCGCGAAGATCGAGAGCGTTTTGGACCGGGTCCACGACGAAATGATGGTTAGCGCAAACGAGTTCCACAAGAGCTTCGAAGCCGTCAGGGCTGGTGCCTTCGCGGAAATCCGGGAAACGCTGACCGAAGAGCAAATCCCGGAGTTCGAAAAACTTGTGGAAGAAATGGAGAACGCCCACGCCGACATGCTCGAAAGACATCTCGAAGCGCTGCGGAGTTTACATCCGGGCGATTGAAAACGAAGATAGAATTAAAAATGTCGCCACGCGTTCGAAAACTTGCGCTAACCATCCACATCGCGTTTTCCGTGGGCTGGCTTGGGGCGGTTGTCGCTTATTTGTCGATAGCGGTAAAAGGCTTTTTCGAGGCAGACCCAGGATATGTGGGGTCCGCGTACGATTCGATGGAAACCGTCGGCTGGTACGCGATCGTTCCGCTTTGCCTTGCCTCGCTCGCGACGGGACTGATACAGGCTCTCGGCACGGAATGGGGGCTTTTCCGTCATTACTGGGTATCGGCGAAGTTTTTCATCACTGCGGTCGCTACCCTGATCCTGATCGTCCACATGGGAGACGTAAGTAGCTTTGCGGAACTTGAAAGAAGCGAGGTATTAGAAGGCGAAGGTCCCGATTCCAGGAGAGCCAGCTTTTTGATCCACGCCGTAGGCGGCCTTGTCGCGATAGTCATTGCTCTTGTACTCTCGATATACAAACCTTTCGAAAGAACGAAATATGGAGCGAAAAGCATGTCGGAACCATCTGTTCAGTCGACGGACGATAAGATCGAATCGAAATCGAACTGGAAGCTCGCCCTGCTGATATTGTTTGGGGTTTTGGTCGCATTGTTCATTGCCGCGCACCTTCTCTCGGGAGGAATGCGCCATCACTGACGGGCGGAAACAAAAAAACTGACTTCCCGTGGACGGCGGTATAAATCCCGCGCAGGATTGATGTGGTAAAATTCTGTTGGCACAGGAAACCACGGAGGTGAAACATGAAACTGAATATCGGAATCGCGGAGAACGACCGCAAAGAGATTGCTAATGAGCTTTCGAAGCTCCTCGCAGACACGTATCTGCTCTACGTCAAGACCCACGGCTACCACTGGAACGTCACGGGGCCAATGTTCCAGACACTGCATCTGATGTTCGAGACGCAGTACAACGAACTCGCGCTCGCGGTGGATCTCATCGCGGAGCGCATCCGGGCGCTCGGGATTCCAGCCCCGGCGTCGTACAAACAGTTCGCGGAACTCGCGAGCGTGAAGGAAGCAGACGGCGTCCCGACAGCGAAAAAGATGATCGCGGACCTCGTGGAAGCGCAGGAGACCGTCATCCGCACGGCGCGCAGCGCTTTCGCGGCGCCTGAGAAGGCGAACGACCAGGCAACGCTCGATCTGCTAACGCAGCGCATTCAACTCCACGAAAAGACCGCGTGGATGCTCCGCAGTCTGCTCGAAGAATAAGAAACTGTCTCAAGCGCCGGGAGCGCTTGAGACAGCGTTTATGACGTGCTCGCGCGGACGGGGACGTGCCGGTCACTTCCAGGTTTGTAGTGTGCCCGTGAGGGCATATAAAAACGCCTGACGGCGTCACTACGAACTTCAACGCTTGACGGCGTCACTACGAACTCGAAGTGCCCGGCACATGAAGATTACTCGTGAGTGGCGGTGAAGGCAGACGAGGACAGCTCATCATACTACGCATCCCCGCCAGCGTTTATGACGTGCTCGCGCGGACGGGGACGTGCCGGTCACTTCCAGGTTTGTAGTGTGCCCGTGGTGGAGCCGCGATGAATCTTTTTCGACTTGCAGGTTACGAACCGCGGATCACTGCACCGCGCCGACGCTTGCCGCGGGGAAGCACCTCGTTGACGATCCGGTTACTACGCCGTCGAGGTCTTCGAGGCGGATTCGTCCGACGCCGCCGTCGCCTCCGATGTTTCCGTTGTTCGCGTCGAGGCCGTTTTTGCCGCCGTCCGCGGATAGCGCGTTCGTCGAGGCGGAATCGATGACGATGTTTGCGGCCTGCATCCAGATTCCTCCGCCTGAGCCTCCTCCTCCTCCACCGCCGTCTAAGGTTCCGCTGGCGTTGCCTCCGTTGCCTCCGTCGCAGTCGATGGCGCCGGCAAATCCGATCACGATCGATCCGATGGAGGTGATGCGGATGCCTCCTCCGCCTGCTCCGCCACCGCCGCCGGTGGTGGCTAATTCGCCACCGCCACCGCCTCCGCCCGAACCCGCGCGAATTCCAGAGCCGAAAGTGGCGCTTCCGTTGGCGTTTCCGCCGTTCCCGCCACCGCCGCCTTCGCCGTCGGTTCCGTCGGACCCGAAGCCTCCGCCTCCGCCTCCGTCATCTTTCTGGTTCGCACCGTTGCCGCTACCGTTTCCGGAGCCGCCGCTGCCGTTGGAGTTGGATCCTCCATTGCCTCCGTTTCCGCCTCCCGCGACTCCGACACCCGCGGCCGGAGTGCCGCCGCTTTCACCGGCGAGGTCGAGGTATCCGTTTATGGTGACGGAAAGCGTGGCTCTGATGGTAAGTTCGCTGTTCCCGGTTGCGGTGAGGGTGTCGCCTTCCCGGAGTACGAACGAAGTGAAGTTCAGAGTGGAGACAGCGCTCGTGTCTACTGTGACGACGTACGGATCGCTTCCAGTCTTCGTAACGCCCGCGATCGCTCCGGAGACGTAGGTCGTCGAGTCGAATGCGCCGTTAGCGCCGGTGCCGCCGGAAATTGAAGTGTAGAAGAATCCACCCGTGAGTGTGAACGACTGCGCGCCGGGGTTCGTGACGACGACGTCGCGATACCCGAGAGTTCCGTTCGGGACTACAACGGACAATTCCACCGCTGAGACGTACGTCTCGTTCGCGTTGTTCCCTCCGATGGTTACGGCGGAGTTCGGGTGGAAGCCGTACCCGCGGATCGTGACGGTCTTGCCGCCTCCGGTGGAGTCGTAACTGTCGGTGATCGAAGTGATCGTGGGCGCGGGCGCGCTCGCGTCGTCGCGCAGGGTGATAGTCGATCCCGTCACGACGCCTAGCTGGGTCACTCTCGAACCGTCGGCGAAGGTCGCGCGGACCCCGACCGGGTTCGACGCGCCTATACCGACGAGGGCAGACGCGGGCTGCTGTCCGAGCCATCCGCTTCCGCTGCCTGCGACCTTGTAGATCACGGTTCCGTCGGAGAAATCGCCGTTGTTGTCGAGATCGACTTCGAGGAGCGCTCCGAGTGCGTGGACGTCGTTCGCGATGAAGGAGTCGGTTGCGTCTCCGTTGAAGTCGGTGATGAGATTGACCTTCACGAATCCGCCGCCGAAGCCTGGATTCTCGTAGAGAACGTCTGCGCTGCCCGCGCCGCACGCGACGTAGATATCGAGATCGCCGTCACCGTCGAAGTCAGCGAACGCTGAGCCTCCCGTGTGGGTCCGGAGTTGATTCATCCCGAGGTTCGAGTGCACCTCGGTGAAACTTTCATTCCCTTCGTTCAGATAGAGCAGCGCTTCCGCGTTGGCGTCGGTGCCGACGAAGAGATCGAGATCCCCGTCGTTATCGTAGTCGCCCCACGCCACGCCGCTGCACGCCGCGCCGGACTCGACTCCCGCTGCTGCGAGAACGAAGGTTCCGCCGACGTTCTTGTAAAGTCTGTTCGCGCCGGAACCCGTGCTGACGAAAATATCCATCCAGCCGTCGTTATTGAAATCCCCGACCGCCGCGGACCTCGAATCGACGGACCCGCTGATTCCGCTGAGACTCGCGACCTCGGTGAAACTCCCGGCGCCGTCGTTCTGGTAAAGAAGGTCTGCGGTGGTCGTCGCGACGAAGAGATCGACGTAACCGTCGCGGTTGAAATCGATCCACGCCGCGTCGCGGCTCGAAAGCGATGCGGTCATTCCCCTCGCAGCCGCGAAGTCGGTGAAGTTTCCCGCGCCGTCGTTTATGAAGAGATAGTCGACTCCGTCGCCCGCGAGATAGAAATCGAGGTCCCAGTCGCCGTCGAAGTCCGCCCACGCGGCTGCGTAACTGTCCTGCGCCTCTACGATGCCTTTCACGGTTGCGACGTTCACGAAGTTCGCGCTGCCGTCGTTTTCGTAAAGGAAATCCTGACCGTGGTTGCAGACGTAGATGTCGGTGTCGCCGTCGAGGTCGAAGTCGACGAAGACCGCGCCGTAGCCGTCTGCGCTGCCCGTGACGCCTCTGGACGCCGCGACCTCGGTGAACGTGGAGTTACCGTTATTTTGGTACAGCAGGTCCGCGGCGGACGTCGTGACCATCAGATCGATATCTCCGTCGAGGTCGTAATCAGCCCAGCTCGCGCCGCGGGTATCGAGGAGACTTCCGAGGCCCGCACCCGCGCTCTGATCGACGAAAACGAGGCCGTCGATGGTGAAGTCCGCGTTCGATTCGTCTGACCCGGACTGACCCGCAAGATCAGTCGCGGTGACTCTGATCGTCACTGTGGACGACGTCAGGTTCGCTACCGGGTCCCACAGGTACGACCCGGAGTCCGAAATTCCGCTTGCGAGCGCATTGACGTCCGCCGCGAAGCCGTCGGTCGAATACTCGATAGTTACGACGTCCGGCGCGGCTTCGGTCGTCGTCCAGCGAATCTGGTGAGCGCCGTCGGCGAGGAAGGTTTCGCCGCCGTTCGGGGAGGTCACGGTGACGATCGGTCCTGTGGAGTCGATAGTCAGCGTCGCGTCCGAAAGATCGCTTCCGCTTAGTCCCGCGCCGTCGGTCGCGGTCACGCGGATCCTTAACGTGCTGCTGTCGATGGACGGAATCGTAACGGCGTGCGAGCCGTCGTCCGCGGTCGACGCGGCGAGAGTGAAGAAAGTGAACCCGTCGGTGGTGTACGCGATGCTGACGACGTTTCTGTTCGCGTCGGAGACGTCCCAGGTAATCGTCTCGACGTTTCCGCCGCCGAAGTACTCGCCGCCGTTTGGTGAGGTGACAGTCACCGCGGGCGCGGTGGAGTCAACCGCGGACCACGATCCGCCGTGATCGACCCCCGTGCGACCAACGAGGTCCGTCGCGGTTATCCGAATGCGGAAACTGCTTGTGTCGAGCGCGGGAACCGTCACGCTGTGGCTTCCGTCGTCCGCGGTTCCGGACGCGAGTGAAACGTACACGAGACCGTCGGTTGTGTAATCGATGTCGACCGTGCTTTTGTTCGTCTCCGCGGACGCCCACGTGACGAGGAGGGCGGAACCGCCTGCTAGGATTTCGCCGCCGTTCGGGGAGATCACCGTGGCGATCGGATTCGTCGAATCGATCGTCGCGCCCGCGTTCGAAACGTCCGCGCCTGACCGGCTGGCGAGGTCGGCCGCGGCGACGCGAATCTCGAAGGTTGCGGAATCTATCGACGGCATAACGACCACCTCGCTACCGTCGTCCGGAGTGCTCGAAAGAAGGCTCGTGAACGCGGAGCCGTTCAGGGTGTATTCGATGCTCACGGTGCCTTTGTTCGTCTCTACGCAGTTCCAGGTGACGAGATATCCGGAGCCGCCTGAGATGAATTCGCCGCCGTTCGGGGATGTCACGGTTACGACTGGCGCGGTGGAATCTATCGAGCACGGGCCGTCCGAGAGGTCCGACGCGGAGAGTGCGGCTTTGTCCGTCGCGGTGATTCTGATCCTGAACGTCGCGAGATCGAGGCTCGGGAGCGTGAACGTGTGAGAGCCGTCGTCCGGAGTAGACGCAACCGTGGTGAAAGCGACTACGTCGGTGGTGTATTCGATCAGGACGGTGCCCTTGTTCGCGTCTACGCTTGCCCACGTGACTATGAGGGAGCTTCCGCCGCTCAGGTATTCACCGCCGTTCGGGTAGAGCAGGTCGATGGTCGGCGCGATTGAATCGATAGTCGCAGGCAAACTCTGGATCACGTTCGACGATTTTCCCGCGAGGTCGAAGGCGGTGACGCGAATCCTGAAAGTCCCGGAGTTCAGGGACGGAACCGTGACGATCTGCGATCCGTCGTCCGGGGTTCCACTATCAAGGGAAGTGTAAACGATCCCGTCGGTAGTGTAGTCGATGTTGACGGTTCCCTTGTTGTTTTCCGTGCTGTTCCAGACGACGTTGATCGCAGTCCCTCCAGCGATGAACTCTCCTCCAGCGGGAAAGTCCAGCGCCAGCACCGGCGCGGCGGAATCTATGGTCAGCGTCCCGTCCGACTGATCGCTTTCCGTGCGTCCGACCTTATCGGTCGCAGTGACGCGAATCCGGAATGACGAAGATTCGATGAACGGAATCGTGACGGATTCGCTTCCGTCGTCAGAAGCGCCCGAGATCAGATTCGTGAAGACCGTGCCGTTCGTCGCAAAGTCGATGGAGACGGTGTTCTTATTCGTCTCGACGGAATTCCAGGTAACGCTGTAGATCGTCCCGCCTGCGATGTACTCCCCGCCGTTTGGGGAGGTCAAAGTCACGACGGGCGCGGTGGAATCGATCGTACAGCCGGAATCGCTCAGGTCGCTCGACGATCTGCCCGCCTTGTCGATCGCGGTGACTCTGATTTTGAAGTTCGCGACATTCAGCGAAGGAATGGTCACGTTCTCGGTTCCGTCGTCGGGAGTCGAGGCTATCAGGTCGATGAAAGTGGCGTCGTCCGTCGTATACGCGATCTGGACGACGTCCTTGTTCGTCTCCGTGCTCGTCCACGCGACCTGAAACGTCGAACCGCCGCTGATGAATTCCCCTCCGGCGGGGGACGTGACGACGACGGAGGGATCCGCGGAGTCTACCGTCGAGGGAGAGTTGCCGATATCGCTGCTCGAAAGCCCCGCGAGGTCGATCGCGGTGACTCTAATCCTGAACGTAGACGAGTTGAGCGTCGGAACAGTCACGCTCTCAGCTCCATCGTCCGCGACGGAGCTTGCGAGGGACGCGTATGTCACTCCGTCGGTCGTGTACTCGATGTTCACCCGGTCCTTGTTCGTCTCGGTGCTCGTCCAGGCGACGCTCAGCGCGGTTCCGCCGCTGATGAATTCGCCGCCGTTCGGGGAGGTTACAAGTACCACCGGCGGGATCGAATCGACTGAGAGCGGAGAGTCCGACATATCCGAACTCGTGCGCCCGACCTTGTCGGAGACTGTCACCCGCAGGCGCGCCGCGGAAGTATTGAGCGCGGGAATCGTCACGAATTCGCTTCCGTCGTCCGGAACCGACGAGGCGAGACTTACGAACACCACGCCGTCGGTGGTGTAGTCGATCGATGCAACGCTCTTGTTGGTCTCAGAGTTCGACCACGTAACTTCGAACGTAGCGCCGCCTTGAATGTATTCGCCGCCGCTGGGCGAGGTCAAAACGACCGCGGGGTTCGCGGAGTCGATTGTCAGATTCGCGTTGGAAACGCCCGCCCCCGTCCTTCCGGCTTTGTCGGTGACGGTGACGCGAATCCTGAACGTCGATACGTTGAGCGCGGGCATAGTGACGATCTCTGAGCCATCGTCCGCCGCGAACGCGATGACGCTGACGTAGTTCGTTCCGTCGACGGTGTAATCGATGCTCGCGATGTCCTTGTTCGAGTCCGTGCTGGTCCACGCGATCGTATACGCCGCGCCGCCGCTCAGGAATTCGCCGCCATTCGGGGAGGTGACTATCACCGACGGATCGACGGAATCGAGCGTCGACGGCGAGTCGCTGATGTCTGCTGCGGAGTAGCCCGCGCTGTCGGTCGCGGTGACGCGAATTCGAAACGTGCTCACGTTCAGCGCGGGCAGAGTCACGGTTTCGCTTCCGTCGTCCGAAATCCCGCTGGCGAGATTCGTGTACGCGAGTCCGTCCGTGGTGTAGTCGATATTGACGACGTCTTTGTTATTGTCCGTGGTCGACCAGGTGACGATGAACGGATCGCCGCCGCGGAGGAACTCGCCACCAGCGGGCGAAGTCACGGTTATCGTCGGCGCCAATGAGTCGATCGTCAGCGCAGCGTCGGAAGTATCGCTTCCCGCGCGCCCGGCTTTGTCGGTGACGGTGACGCGAATCCGGAACGTGGAAACGTTTAGTGACGGAATCGTCACGATCTCGGAGCCGTCGTCTTCGGTGGACGAAAGCAGGGTAGTAAACGTCACGCCGTTGGTTGTGTATTCGATTTTCGCGGCGTCCGGATTCGCATCGACGCTGGTCCAGGTGACGATAAAAGGATCGCCGCCCCGAAGGAACTCGCCGCCATTTGGAGAAGTCACGCTGACCGCGGGCGACGTCGAATCGATGGCGAAATCCGCGTCCGAGAGGTCGCTCGCGCTTCTCCCGGCTTTGTCCGTCACAGTAACGCGAATCCTGACGGTTCCTGAATTCAGCGCAGGAAGCGTAACCGATTCGCTTCCGTCGTCGTCGGTCGGCGCGAGCAGCGCCAGATACGTCGCGCCATCGGAAGAGTATTCGATGCTTGCGACGTCCCTGTTCGTCTCCGTCACGGTCCACAGGATCGTCGCGGTCGAACCGCCGCTCAGGAATTCGCCGCCTGCGGGATACGTCACGACGACCGCTGGATTCGCAGCGTCGATGGTAAGCGGACCGCCAGAGAGGTCCGAGCCGCTGAATCCCGCGTCGTCCGTAGCCGTGACGCGAATCCGGAAAGTGCTCGTGCCGAGCGACGGAACCGTGACGACCGTGGCACCGTCGTCCGGAGTTCCGGCAGATAGAAGGACGTAGCTGATTCCGTCGGTGGTGTAGTGGATATCTACAAGCCCTTTGTTGCTTTCGACGCTGGTCCACGTAACGTTCAGCGCGCCCGCGCCGCTTATAAATTCGCCTCCCGCGGGAGACGTCACCGTCACTACTGGCGGAGAGGAATCGACGACGATCCCGCTGTTCGACCCGCCAATCCCGCTGCGCATGGCTTTGTCAGTAGCGGTAACTCTGATCTTGAACGACGGGCTGTTGATCGAAGGAACGATCACCGTTTCTTCGCCGTCGTCGTCGATCGACGAGGCAAGACTTACGAACGCGACGCCGTTCGTGGTGTAATCGATCGATACCGCGTTCGCGTTCGCGTCAGCGGTGGACCACGTCACCGTCAGAGGATCGCCGCCTCGGAGGATTTCGCCTCCGCTTGGCGAAACAAGCGTGACGACCGGCGCGGTCGAGTCTACCGTGAACGCGCCCGCGGAAATATCGCTGTGCGTCTTCCCGACCTTGTCGGTCGCAGTCACCCTGATCGCCATCGACGAAGTGTTCAGCGCGGGAATCGTTACCGTCTCGCTTCCGTCGTCCGCAGTAGACGCGACAAGCGCAACGAAAGTGCTTCCGTCGACGGTGTATTCGATCGACGCGACGTCCCTGTTCGCCTCGGAGGTGGTCCATGTGACCTGAAAGGACGCGCCGCCACTGATGATCTCGCCGCCCGAAGGCGATGTGACGCTGACGACGGGCGGGGTCGAATCGACCGTCATCGTCTGATCCATAACGTCGACGCCGGAGTTTCCCGCGAGGTCCGTGGCGGTAACGCGAAGACGAAACGCGCTCGTGTTCAGCGCGGGAACCGTAATCGTATGCGCGCCGTCGTCGGGAGTTCCGGTTTGTAGCGCGATGTAGTTGACGCCGTTCGTGGTGTATTCGATGTCCACCGCGTTTTTGTTCGCTTCTGCGCTGTTCCAGGAAATCGCAAGAGTCTGCCCGCCCGCGATGAATCCTCCGCCCGAAGGCGACGTCAGCGTCACTACCGGCGCCGAATTGTCGATGCTGAAGGTTCCGGTTCCGCTCGCGGCGCCCGTCGCGGCGTCCGACGGAATCACGCGCACTTCGAGATCGCTCGCCTCCACGTTCGGCTGGTCGGACCCGCTCTTCCACACAAGAGAATACCCCGCCGCGGGAGCGAGTCCGATGGTCTGCCCGGAGACCGTCGCGGCTTTCCAGGCCCCGCCTGCCGAGCCGCCGCGGTATTGCACCTGAAGGTTGATGAAATGGCCGTCAACGTCGAAGAGATCGAACGCGACCAGAACGTCTCCGGACTGAAGACCCGCGATGCTCTCTACGCTAGCCGACGGGCTTGAGTTGAGCGCGCCCGCGGTGTTGTCGACGCTGAAGTTCGAGGTCTCCGCGTACTCGCCGCTCTGACTATCGGACGGACGAATGCGAAGTCTGACGTTGCCGGACGCTATCGGCCCGATCTGCGCCGAGTTCCAGACAAACGTGTGCGTAACGCCTGACGGACTCGACGCGAGATTCGCTACGCCGTCGCCTCCCGCGCCCATCGCGGCGAGGGAGTAGTTGACGCCTGCGTCGGTGGAATACTCCGCGAGAACCTGACAATCGTGGCTTTCCGCGTCGAAGAGTCTGTACGTCAGCGAGACGGTAAGCTGCTGCACGCCCGCGGGATCGTCGATCTCGATTTCCGGCGCGAGCGAATTGTCGATCGCGAACGCGTTCGTGGTTTTACTCTCGCCTATGCCGCCCGCGTCCGACGGCGTGAGTCTCAGGACAGCCGCGGTCACCTTGGAAGGAGCGTCCGCGAACGAGTCCCACACGAAGACGTGCGAGAATCCGCTCGAAGCGGTGCCGAGTCCGGACGCGCCTTCGCTCGCTGGATGAGTCGACTCCGTCGCGGCTCCGAACGTAACTCCGCCATCGATGGAAAACTCCACGAAGATCGAAGCCGGGTCCGCGTTCGAATCCGAAAGCTCGTAGTAGAGGAAAACGTCTGCGCGCTGATCGTCCGCGATAGTTTCGAGAACCACGCCGGGAGCGCCATTGTTGTCTACGGTGAAATTCATCGTGGAGTCTTCCGTGCCGACTCCCGAATTATCGGATGGAATGATTCGGACGCGGGCGTTTTCATTCCGGACGCCTCCGATGTCCGCCATAGAATTCCACAGGAACGTATGCAGAATTCCCGCGGGACTGCTCGCGAGGTTCGCGATTCCGTCGCCTCCCGCAAACGCGGTCGCGGGGAAGAATGATGCGCCTCCGTCCATAGAGAACAGAACCTCGATGCTGACGCTGTGACTCTCGGAATCAGAGAGCAGATAGCCGATGCCGACGTTTCCGCTCGCTATGTCCGCGGGCTGCGTGATCGACACCCCCGGCGCGGAGTTGTTGTTCACCGCGAATGAAACCGTCGTCGACGCAAGCCCCGCGCCGTTGACGTCCGACGGCGTGAATCTCATCTGCACCGTCGGCCTCG
The DNA here is from genome assembly GCA_024653775.1 of Planctomycetota bacterium. Lineage (GTDB taxonomy): Bacteria > Planctomycetota > UBA8742 > JACQVU01 > JANLHZ01 > JANLHZ01. Next base: position 23,813 of record JANLHZ010000221.1, read on the forward strand.
ATGAGTTACCGATGTCCGCGTTCGTGTCCCAGCGGAAAATGTAGGTTTCGCCGGGGAATATCGACGCGCTCGCGAGATTCTGGGTGCCGTCGCTTCCTTCGATCGACTCGGTCGCGTGCGTGAAAAAGTTCCCGCCGTCGATGGAGTATTCGACAAGCACATTCGCGGGATGGTTCTCGGAGTCGAAGAGCCTGAAAGTCACGGGCACGTCGCCGGTGAAGATTCCCTTCTGCGGAACGAGCGTCACCACCGGAGGTTTCCCGACCGCCGCGTAGTCGGTGTTGTCCACCGCGAAAGGCGCGGTGATCGCGCTCTGACCGACAAGCGTGTCCTTCGGCGTGATTTTGAGCATCACGCTCGCCACCGGCTCGAGTCCGACGTCGAACGAACTCCAGACGACCTCGTGCGATGTGCCCATAGGCGAAGCCTGCAAGCCGAGGATGCCGTCGCCGCCGGAACCGAAGCTCGCGAGAGTCCAGGTCACGCCAGAATCGGTGCTGTACTCGACCTGGAGAATGCTGACTGTGTCGCTTTCCATATCGATGAGGTTGTACGCGAGCGTTACGAATCCGCTCTGCGTGCCCGAAATCTGCGCCGAAATGATCGCGATCGGCGCGGTCGAGTTGTCAACGGAGAACCCGCCCGTAATCACCGGATTTCCGGCAAGCTGCGATTTTTCACCCGCCTCGATCTCGACCGGCGTGAACCGCAGAAACACCTGCGAAACCCGGTTCGCGCCGAGGTCGCTTAAGCTGTCCCACACGAAAATTCCGAACTCGCCGGGGCCGACGTTCGACGTTTCGAGATTCGAAACTCCGCTGCTGAGCGAATCTTCGGACTCCGTCGCGATGGCCCACTCCTCGTCCGCGATTCGATATTCGACGAGAAGATTCACGTAATCGCCCGCGGAATCGAAAAGCGCGTACGGAATCGTCTTGTCGTGGCGGACTGTCGACTCTCCGAGACTCGCGAGCAGCGCGATCCGCGGCGCTTCGTTGTTGTCGATCGTTATCGAGGTCGAAATTCGCGGCTCGCCCGTGTTTCTTGCGTCGCCCGGTGTCACTCGCAGCCTGACGCCGGCGAGATTCGCCTCGCCTACGTCCGCGACCGAGTTCCAGAGAAACGTGTGCGACGCTCCTTCCGGGGAAGTTTCGAGATTCATCGTGCCGCCACCGGCTTCGATTCGCCTTGTCGCGGGGCGGAAAATTTCGCCGTCGGTCGTGTACTCGACCAGGACCGACGCGGGATGGCTCATCGAGTCGCGCAGTGTGTAGCCAAGCAGCACGTCGCCCGAAGCCTGCATCGGAACCGCGTCCAGCGTTACGCTCGGCGGCGTGTTGTTCGTAACCGATATCGGCAGCGACGTCGCCGAAGTCCCTTGTTTCGAATCGAACGGCGTGATCCGGAAAACCACGCCGTCGTACGTCGATTCGCCTAGGTCGGATATAGCGCTCCAGACGAACGTGTGCGCCACGCCAGCGGGACTCGTCGCAAGATCGAAGGTTCCTTCTGACAAAGCGCTTCCGGACTCCGTCATTGGATTTTCGGCTGAATTGCTGAAAATCTTGCCGCCGTCGAGAGAATACTGGACGACGATGTTCACCGGCTCCGAACTCGAATCCGAGACAACGAACCCGATGCTGACGTCGCCTGAAACCGTTGTCGACGGGAACGCGGAAATTGCCGCCGACGGGACGTCGTTGTTGTCTACAATAATCGGACCGTACTCGGCGCTGCCCTGCGAAACGTCGTCCGCGAAACGGATTCTCAGCAGGACCGAGATTCCCTGCGCGCCGGGAAGATCGACTCCGGACTGCCACGTGAAGCGATGCAAAGTTCCTCCGGATGAGCTTGTAAGATCGTTCGCGCCCTCCGATAGCGGTAATCCGGGAAGCTCCGTCATTCCGTCGAATGTCGTTCCGGTGGTTGAATATTCGAATGCGAGATTTCGCGTCGCGGAATCCGGATCGCTCAGAGTGTATGCGATGTGTATGTCGCCGCTGTGGCTCGAAGCTCCCGGCGTCGCTCCGCTGATCACTGTGATAAAACGAACCTGCGGAGCCTGATTCTGATTTCCCGTCTGCGACTCCGGCGAAGTCGCTTCCGGATCATCGATACCAGGCGCCCCCGGTGAACCGGAACCGACCTCCGGATTGTTCGTTTTATCGTCGCCTTCGAGAGTCGACGTCGCGATCGCCTGCGCGGGAGAGGTCCGCTTTTTTTTCCCGGACAAGGCTTCGATTCCAAGGTACGTCGCGATGAAACATCCGGAGCACTCAACCGATATTGCCAGCAAAATTATGATAGTTATATATTTTTTCATCGTTTCTGCCTTTCTCCAGCCTGAAAGACGATCCTTCACAAAAGTGAATATTCGTCGCTAATTCCCGGCTGCCGTCAGCATTTCCGGTTTTTGAATTCTATTTCGTACTAGTTGAAACTTCTGTACACGCTCCGAGACTTCTGAGAAGACTTCTTCGGAAGCGATTGATTCTATATTTTCCACCGGCTGAGCCGTTAGAAAACGCGTGAATACGCCAAGTTCGGAATTTTCGTCGCAGTCGGCCTTCTGATTTCTGCCCGCCGCGAACATTGCGCGGAATTCAGTAGCATTGAATCCGACGAACTCTGGAAAAGCCGTCTGCGATTTCGAATCGTCGAATTCAAAAAAATCGATATCGAAAACAACTATCAATCTACGAATTGATAGTTCCCTGAACGCGCCAAATAAATACTCTAGACTGATTACTTCATCTTTCTCGGAATTCGCACTATCGACGACCCTTATAAGAAAATGCTTCCAATCAAGTTCATAATTGCTTTCGGGTTTGAAGATGAAGCCGTCAGTCGATATGTACACGATGAGTTCGTCGTTATTCCTTATCCTTTCGGCCACGTCTTTGACGCTCTTCCTTACGTTTCTCCCGGTTGCTTCGCCTCCGGTCAGAAGTACGGACGTGTACGGAGGCCGGCTTTCATCGATCCGAGCGTTTCTATGGGAATCGACGAATCGACTGAACTCTTCCGCGCTACGGCTGGAAAATTCACTAGTATCGTTTTCATGGTCGGACGCAACGAATGCGGGACCGATGCATATTGAAAACAGTTGAGATTCATTATTATAGTTCTCTAGAATTACATTTCTGTCGTTCCATATTTTTGAAGTCGCTTCAATTACGGCGCATCTGAAAACACGGGGAGCTAGAAACGACTCGATTCGTTGCCAGTTTTTCATTTCCATTTCCCCTCGAATAAGAAGCAGATTCGACGCGTTGAATCCTCGCTCGATGTCCGAAAATCTGGCCACATCCATCGCGGTGAGTACCGCGCTCCAGAACTGACTTCCGGTTCTTACGCACTCGAGCGCTACTTCGAATTCGATAGTAAGACTATAGTTTTCCTTCGGTATGAATAGTCCGCCCGCAAGGGAAACTCCCCAGAGAAGTCCGCTCCAGATAGTCTGCGGAACGTCGACTCCTTCGTACCTGAGACTATAGCCGTTTACGCGGAGTCTTAGCACTACGTCCCGGTTTTCGCGCCAACTCGCCTCCATCGGATTCGAACCTTCAGCCGAAGTTTTCAGGTCAGCTCCGGCGAATAATTCGGACTTCTGAAGCTCGCTCATAATCTGAGTTTCGAACTGCGATCTGGCGAGCGGCCAGTCGATTCCGTCCGCGTCCATGTAGTTTATTTCGCCAGACAGGTTCGAATTTTCTTCCCCATCGATCTTCTCGAACGATCCGGATTTACTATTCTGAGGCGATAAACCTAAATTCACGTCCGGGTTGTTATCATAGGCGAACACCACGTTTACGGGAGATTCGAACAGTGGTTCATCCCAGGTTTTTATGGTCTGAAACTCGTCATCATCCTGGATGCCCGGCAGGTTCGTGGCGCAGGCCGAGGAAAGCATCGCAGAAGCGAGGACAGTCAGTTTGGCACCAATGCTTGTTGCTTCGTTCTTCATCTCAGGTTCTCCGTTCTTTCTGTTCTCGCTGCGACCTTTTCCTTACCTTACAACTATCTATACCTTTGCAATTCTATCCCTGAACGGAGCGATAAAGTAAAAACAGACCTATTGTGAATTCACACCACCCATCGAATTTGCACACTGAAAGTTTTGGGGGTAGAATACCGCCTCTGCACGTCACCGCGTGTGAAATATGTGCGGTTTTATATAAAGAAAAAGGTATCGGTTCGGCGAACCATTTTGTTTGGAACGTTTCAGGCGTTTCCTTTGCGTGGCACAGTCATCTTGAAAGTGAAATCGCGAACGAGACGTTTGTATCGCCTGATTAAGCGAACTGACACAGCAAAAATGTCCTTTTGACATTTAATATTGCCACATACGATTCAAATTTGAATTAAATTTGAATCATACGCGGCAATATTAACTTGCATTACGAAATATTATGACTGTTCACGGGATAGATCGCAGTCTATAGCGGGAATCTGTTCGTGGTAGCTTGTAAGAGCATATTTTCGCGGTGTGGTGGATCAAAGAAACGCCTTACGGCGTCACTACGAACGCAAACTACCCCTGTGAACAGTTGTCGGAATTCTATCCGGGCGTTTTCGTTGACTCAGAACGTGTATGCGATTTCGAGCAGATACTGCACGTCTGTCCGCTCGATGCCCGGCGGCGGGTTCTTGTCATTTTGCCAGATTGTGGTAAAACCGATGCTCCAGTTCGCGTCGAAGCCGTAGAGCAGGGATGCCTCCAGGTACGTGAGGAGGTCCTTGCCGTTTTCGAGGCTCTTGACGAGTTCTCCGGTGAAGTTGAAAGTCAGATTCGAGAGGATGTTGAGCCTTAAATGCGACGCAGACGCCACCGCGGTGTACGTATCGTCCGGAGACCTTCTGCGGTCTTCGTCTGTAACGTTTAAACCGAGTTCGAAGTCCAGCGAGGCAGTTTCGTTTTCGACGATCAGACATCCAAGGCCGAGAGTGATCTGACTGCGGAGATCGAGGTCGGCAAACTTGTCGGAAAGGAATTTCGTCTGGGCAAACACATAAGTCACGTCGCGATAGAAGAAATAGTCGTATTTCAGGCCGCCGGCGAATTTGCGCACGTCCTCGTCCCAGAGGTTCGTTGCGTCGTCCTTGGTCCTTCCCCAGAGCGCGAGCGCATCCGCGGACAGACGATCGTCAAGCCCCCTGCGGGAAAGGTCGAGCTTCGACTCGAGGCGCTGGGAATACCTGTTTCCGGCTATTGCGGAAAAGCCGAGGTTGAAATTTCCGACCCATAGCGGCTTGAAGTTGATCGCCTTGATGTCGCCTATACCCAGGTCGCTGGACTTCGCGTCAGCGCCGACGATTCGGAACTTGAACGGCTCGACGGTTTCGATGCTTCCGACGATGAGACTCCCGCTTTCGAGCCGGACTTCCTGATCCTTACCGGATTCGAGGGTTTCGATCTTGTCGAACGGAAACTCGAGTTCTCCCGCGAACGACGTCCCGAATCTCAGCTTGCCGAAGGTCATCGAGTTCAGGGTTCCGCGCAGCACGGTGCCGTCGGCAAACGTGACGCGGTCGAGTTCCGGTTCCGATACTTCTTCCTCGGCGGCGGAATCCTCGTCCTCCGAGGATTCGTCCTCAGTCTCGTCGTTTTCCTCGGATGCGACTTCGTCAGCGGATTCGACGTTATCTTCCGCGGACGAACTTTCTCCAGATGATTCGGACTCGAGCGCCAGCGCGGCGCCGGGAACGGAAATTGCCATAAGGAGCGCAAATGAAACAGCAGCAAGTCTCATAAAAACCTCACGAAAACAATGATCTAATCTTTGGGAAAGTCGCCGCCCCGTGCGCGTTAGCGCACAAAGATAATCGGCCTACTGTGCTAAAAGTGGATTAGATATATAGTACGCGCGAACCCGGAATATTATTCCATCGTCCTACGCGAATTTGGAATATATGAATGTTCCTTTTGCGGGTCGAATCGAGTAGATTCGGGTTCAGTCAATCGCAGAGATTTACGGATGAGGGAACGAAAACTCGAAAGCAGGATCGTCAGCGCCGCGGTGAAGCGTCCGGTGACGATAACGATGATCTTATTCGCGGTCATCGTGACTGGATTTCTTGCGCTTACGAGGATGCCAGTGCAGCTTATGCCCGGCGGGATGACGTTTCCGGTGCTTTCGATTAGCGTGCCGTATTTCGATCCGACCGCGAATCCGAAGGAGGTCGAGGACGAGGTTACATCCCCCATCGAGGACGCGCTCGGCTCGATCTCCGGCATATCCCAGATTCGGAGCACGTCGAATTCCCGCGGCGCCAACGTGTTCATCGTCTTCGACGGAGCGGTCAACATGGACACCGTGTACGCGGAAGTGTACGACAGGATGGAGCGCCTCCGTCCGGAGTTTCCGGAAGGCGTCGACAGATTCACGATCCGTAAATTCGACCCGAACGATCGCGAGGTCTACGAGCTTGGCGTGACGTTCGGCGAAGACGTGGACTCGCCGTTCTACGAGATCGAGAACAACATAGCGAAGCGGCTCGAGCAGGTGGATCACATCGCGGTGATCAACATTTCCGGAGCGTTCCAGAAGCAGGTGCGGATTCAGTTCGACCGCGCTAAACTGGAGTCCCACCGGATCAGCCTCAGCACCGCGTTCCAGAAACTCAGTCGCGACAACTTCGCGGACAGCGTCGGCACAGTCACCGAAGGCGGCCTCGATTATTACGTCCGCGTCGACGGCAGGATCGATTCCATCGAGGAACTGAACGACATCGACCTCGGCGGCGGGATTCGCGTCAAGGACGTCGCCGGCTATATGGTGAAGAACGACAAGGGCGAGGAAATTTTTGTTCAGGGCGCGAGACTCGTATACGCCGTCGGGGAATGGCAGGACCGGATGAACGGAGAAATGCTCGTCCAGCTCGAGATATTCAAGGAGACGGACACGAACTCCGTCCAGATCTGCAGGGAGATCGAGGAGGTTATCGAGGAACTGAAGAACGACCCTCAGCTTGCGGGATTCAGTTTCTATCCGTTCCACAACGACGGCGAGGCCATATCGAAATCGCTGAACTCGCTTGTTTCGACCTGCGTCATAGGCGCGATGTTCGCGGTCGTTATTCTGTTTCTCTTCCTTCGAAAAGTGCTTCTGACTCTCTTCGTCACGCTGAGCATCCCCGCGAGTCTTACGATGGCGCTCGTGATAATGTACTTCTACGGCGCGTCGATCAACCTCCTTTCGCTTATGGGGTTTACGATCGCGGTCGGGATGCTGATCGACAATTCCATCGTCGTGGTCGAAAGCATATTCACGCGCATCGAACGGGGCGCCGGGAAGATTCGGGACGCTGTGATAGCCGGGGCGAGCGAAGTCGCGCTGGCGATTCTCATGGGGACTTCGACGACGATGGTCGTGTTCCTCCCGATGTACTTCTTCACGGACGAAGGCGTCACGTCCAGGATAATGTCCGACTACCTGAAAGAGATCGGCGTCCCGATTTGCCTCGCGCTGCTTGCGAGTCTTTTCATAGCGCTGATCCTGATTCCGCTCGCGTCGCTCCTCCTTCTTCGCAGAAAGCGGAGCGAGACGACGTCCGAGGCGGATGCGGCGGTCGATCCGGAAGCCGCGAACCTCGGGAAGCACAAGTACATTTCGTTCGCGCGTAATCTGTACGTGAGGGCGCTCACGTGGTCGCTTTCGCACAGGATCGCGGTGATGCTGCTGCTGTTCGTCATCACCCTCGTGGCGTACTCCGCCGCAAGCTCGCTGGGCGTCACCGACCGCAGGCGCGGCTCGGAGCGAAGGTTCCGGATATACGCCGATTGTCCGGACACCTGGGACTGGATCGAGATGGAGAAGTTCGCGACCAGGGTCGAAAAGAACTTCACGACGGACGAAATGCTAGAAAGGCTGGATCTGAAGTACGTCAGGTCGAGCTTCCAGCCCGGAAATCTCAACATGACCTTCTACATGACTGACGAGGCGGACAAGACGCGCGAGCCTGCAGAGGTTACGGCTGAAGTCCTGAAACTTTGTCCGGAAACCGCTGGAGTGAAGTTCGAGACCGGAGGCTGGAGACGTGGCGGAAGGGTCGGCGGCGGTGGAGGCAGCGACGACGAGGAAGCCGTCACGATCCAGATTTACGGGAGGGACAGCGATCTCGTCACGGATATTTCAGAGGAGTTCAAAAGACGGGTGGAGGAGCTTCCGTTCGTTTCGAGCGTCGACGCGGCGGAGGAGAACGCGCAGGAAATCCAGCTTGGACTCAGCCGAAGTCAGGCGCAGGCGGTGGGTATCGATCCGGGGAACGTCGCGCAGATTCTGAACTTCGGGCTTTCCGGGCGCAGACTGCCCGAGTTCTATTACCGCGGGGAAGAGCTTCCGATGATAATGGAGTACGGAGAAGAGTACGTTGGCGGCATAGGCGGACTCTTCAGCATGCAGGTACAGACCGCGGCGGGGCTTACGAGCCTCGGGAACTTTGCGGACTACGAAGTCGTGGACACCCACCGCGCGATCAACCACAACAACAGGCGCGTGAGCATGGGCGTTACGATCTACATCACCGAAAAGGATCTGCGCAAGGTCAAGGAAGGTCTCGAAGGCGTCGTCAGCACGTTCAATCTACCCGCGGGATACGAGTTTTCCTTCGGCGATCGGTTCGACATCTTTGGCCGCGATCCGTTCTCGAGCACCGCGATGGTTATGGCGATTTTGCTCGTTTTCGTGCTTATGGGGGTTCTGTTCGAAAGCTTCATACTCCCGCTCGCGATAATGTTCAGCATACCGACGTCGTTTATAGGCGCGTACCTTATAACCTGGGCGATCGGGATACAGATCGACTCGGTGTTCTACCTCGGACTCGTGATTCTGGTGGGCATCGTCGTCAACAACGCGATCGTGCTGATGGACAAGATCACGAGGCTTCGCAAGGAAGGATATTCAAGGCAGCACGCTATAATCGAAAGCGGCACGCTGCGGTTCAGGCCGATCATAATGACCGCGGCGACGACGATATTCGGGCTGATGCCCATGGCGCTCGGAAGCGGCGGAGCGAGCGGTCCGCGGGGGATCAGCTACAATGGCTTAGGCGCCTGCGTGATGGGCGGAATGATGAGCGCTACGGTTCTGACGCTGATTCTCGTTCCGGTGATGTACACGATCATCGACGACGCACGCACGAGTTTCATGGGAACGGTGTCGCGAGCGTTCAGAAAAACGAAGTGAAATCCCCAGCCCCGCTTTCGGCCCGAAAAAAAGGGCGCGAATACAATTTCATGTAAACAAATTGTTTGAACCTGTATTTGGCTGAGCTTCGCCTTTCCAGTCTTCTCCACATTTCTCGATCATCTTTGCGTCTTCGCGTCTTTGCGTGGGAACGGCTGGGACCGCGGACGTCCTCGTCCGCACAAGGCGCATGCAGTGCGCCCCTACGCATAATTCATCTGTAGCCTCCACCATGTCTTAACGCCAAACACGCAAGCGGAAGTTTATTGGACAGGATTCACAGGATGAGAACAAGATTTAGATTCCAATCCTGTTAATCCTGTCTATTTCCACTTGAGGCTGTGCGATAGAAAAGAACTCATGTCTCACGCAGATTTGAAGATACGGAGATCGCCGACCGTTTCGGAACATCGCAGCGCTCGTGCGCGGCACTCCAAAGCGGCAGCCTCCGCCACCTCGAAGTTATTAAAGGAATTGTGGACTTAAAACAGATATTCCCCGGATTCGGGCTATCTTCGGTATCCCATAAGCTTCGAAGAAGCTTCAAAGCTCTTAGAATACATTTATAAATAAAAAATTGCTTGCTACGATTCAAATTTGAAATTAATTTGAATCATAGCTTCTTTTGTTGTTGACTTTTAGTCATAGAATCGCCAAAATATTTATCGACATGAAACCTGAGAACAATCCACAATCTAAAAATGGTAATGGGCACAGAGAACCGACGCCTAACGAAATCATAAATACGATTTCCGATGGACTGAAAAAACTGGGCCATCCGAGCACACCGAGTTTCATCGCGAGGCTGCTTAGCGTTACACAAGCGACCATCTGGAACTGGAAGCACAACTTACACGTACCGAACATGCGTCATTCTACTAGAATCGGTTTACTTGTTCGCCTCATCTCTAAGGCCGTCGCTGGCGACGTCGATGCATTCTACGCGCTTCAAAAAATGTCGCGCAAAGACGCGCCGGACATTCTTGCGCTCGGCTACCGCGGATTCATGGCGGTCACCGGCCTCGGCTGGTCGATCCCGATCGTCGAGGAGCGCAGCGTCACTCAGGACAAAGAATAGTCGCGCTATGCGACTTGCTCACGTCACATAATACCCTGGAGAAACGTCCTCCGCGGGGTGGATCAGCACGGGAACGTGCCCTTCCTTGTCCACGCAAAGCATCATTCCCTGGCTTTCACTTCCCGCCATCTTGCGCGGCGCGAGGTTCGCGAGGATCAGCACCTTCTTGCCAACGAGATCCTCGGGCCTGAAGAACGCCTTCACTCCCGCAAGCACCTTGCGCTCCTCCGCGCCGATATCGACGATCATCTCGACGAGTTTGTTCGACTTCGGCAGTTCGTTCACCGCCTTTATGAGTCCAACGCGGATATCGAGCTTCGCGAAATCGTCGTACTGGATCGTCGGCTTGATCGAAGCGAATTCCGGCGCCTTCTGTTCCGCGGACTCCCCCGCCTCCGCTGGCTGCGTATTTTCAGTTTCACTCATTTTCTGCACCTTTTCTTTCCGAGCTTTAAGCGCGTCGATTTCGCGCTGGATAGTTTCCCCGTCGAGTTTTGCGAATATAGCCTTCCCCTCGCCGACCTTCGTTCCCGCGGGGACGATGAAACCGCTTGCAGTTTTTGCGTGGCGAATTTTCTCAGTGATTGTCTCGAAGCTGTTGATTCTATTTTCTGGATTAACACGTTCAGCGAATTCGCGTTCGATTCCGATTTCCTTCGCAAGTGCTTTCGCAGATTCCGGGATGAACGGATAGAGCAAGTGTGCAAGTGTTCCTATAATCTGACTTGCTACAAAAAGGCATGTACCACAAGCCTTGATGTCGTTCTTGCGCAGTTTCCACGGTGTCTTATCGTCAATGTATTTATTTGCATATCGACCGATATCGAGGATAGCCAAAGCCGCCGCCCTGATCTGGAAGTTCTTAAAACAACTTTTTACGATGTCGTTAACCATGTTATCGACGGTTGCGAGTGGATCTTGTAAGTCAAAGCCAATAGCCGCCGGCTCCGGCACCACGCCGTCGAAGTACTGCTTGATGAACTTCACTGTCCTTGACGCGAGGTTGCCGAAGACGTCGGCAAGTTCGGTGTTCGTGGTCTGCTGGAAGAATTCGAAGGTCCACTCGGAGTCAGCGGTCTCCGGGAGGGAGCGCGCGATGCACCACCGCGCGGCGTCGGAGGTGAACTTCGAGAAGAAGTCGTCAAGGTCGATGAACCAGCCGCCGCTGGTGGAGAACTTGCCGCCCTGAAGTTGATAGAATTCGTTCGCCGGGACGTTGTCAACGATCTTGAAATTCAATTCCTTCTCAGGGCGTTCGATACCAGGCCGCTCGAAACGCGCGCCCTTCGCGATGCGCTCGTTTATCGCCTTGCAGGTCGCGGGGAAGGTGATCGCGTGGAAAGGAATGTTGTCCTTCCCGATGAAGTGGATTAGCTGCACATCTTCGGATTTCTCAGGCTGCCACCAGCTCCGCCACGCCTTTTCCGCCTCGATACCCTTGCCGAACTTGTTGTCCGCCCACTCGATGGTCGAGGAAATGTACCCGATGGGCGCCTCGAACCACACGTACAGCACTTTGCCCTTCGCTTCAGGATCGTCGATCGCGAGCGGAATTCCCCACTCGAGATCGCGGGAAATCGAAGTCTCGCGCAGCCCCTTTTCGATCTGATCGCCGAGAACCTTGTTGACGACGTTCGTCTTCCAGTAACCCTTGCGCTTCTCGAAGAAGTCGTTTTTCAGCCAATCCTGCGCCTTCCCGAGGTCGAGGAACCAGTTCTGTGTCTCCTTCAGTTCAACCGCGTTTCCCGTGAGCGCGCTACGGACATTCGTCAGCTCGCCGCTCTGGATCCAGTGGCCGCATTTTCCGCACTCGTCGCCGCGGGCGTCGGCGTGCCCGCATTTCGGGCATGTGCCGTGGACGAACCTGTCAGGAAGGAATCTTTTCGCGTCAGGATCGTAATACTGCGAGTCGAGTTTCTTGTTCACCCACCCGAGTTCTACGAGCTGCGCAAAGAACCACTGCGACAGCTCGTAGTGTACAGGATGAGTCGTCCGGCTGAAGTTATCGAACTCGATGCCGAGATGGTCGAAGGTCTTTTTGATGTGCGTGTGCCAGCGATCGACCTGCTCCCTGGGCGTGACTCCCGCAAGTTCCGCGCTCAGCGTCACCGCGACTCCGTGCTCGTCGGTGCCGCAGATGTAGAGCGTCTCGTCGCCGTTTAACCGTCGGAAGCGAACGTAGATGTCCGCGGGAAGATACGCCCCAGCGATGTGCCCGAAGTGTATCGGACCGTTCGCGTACGGCAGCGCGCTAGTTACAAGGTATCTGGTCACGAAATTGATTCTCCCTGGAAACCAAATGAGCGTTCAGGCGAGACTCCTGAACGCTTTGCGGACGGGGACGTCCGCGGTCCCGGTTTTCTTCGGGCATTCTGTCTTACAAGAAAGGTCTTTGCAAGGTTCACCGGCGCAATTGCGAAGCCGGGTGAATGACATTCATTCGTTGAACGACGCCCTTCGCTGGTGTAAGATCAAGATGTCTATAGTCAATGACGGAGATAACCATGAAATCGCTGAAATTCGCATTGTTGATCGCGCTGTTTTTCGGTCTTTCGACCTCTGGCTGTAAAAAAGAGCCGGTCGACGAGAACGCAACCGACGATCCGGACGTGGTCGAAGTAAACGGCGGTGGCGGCGCTGAAGGCGCGCAAGGGTCGCAGTCCACGGACGCTCCCGCTGCGGAAGTCAAGGTGTGGCGCGAAGGCAAGTGCGTCGCGTGCAACGGCTCGATGGACGGCAAGGCCGAACTCAAAGCTACTCATAACGGCGTCGAGTATCATTTCTGCAACGCGGACGAAATCCCGACGTTCCAGGCGGACCCCGAGGCGATGATTTCAAGAGCCGAAGCCGCGGGGCATTAAGAAACTATCGTAGGCGCCTGGGACCGCGGACGTCCTCGTCCGCAAAAGCCGTCAAACGTCTCGTTTGACGGCTCTGAATTATTGACGTCGCTTGCTTGAGACAGTTTCTAAACCGCTTCGAGAAGCCCGATGAACCTCCTTTTCGTAACCCAGAACCTTCCGCGGAGATTCGCAAGCTGCGGCGTTCAGCGGCAGTGGCATCTTGTCGAAGGACTCCTGAGCGATTTCGACGTCACCGTGGCTACATACGCGCACTCGGAGGCCGATTACGACGACGCGAAGAAACTCGAATCGCTCGGCGCCCATGTCGAACTAGTCGGCTTCGACAAGAAGCGTGACGGGAGCGACAGATTCTCTAATCGTCTTCCTGGGCGCTGCGCGGAACTCGCCTCGCAGACCGACTTCGAGGTTCTGCTGATCGCGAAGTTCTGGATGGGAATCTGCATCGATCCCGTGCTGGGCGCATCGAACCGCCGGCCGCTCGTGATCCTCGACGAGGTCGACGTAGAGTGGGTCCGCGAAATACGCCGGGCGGAGCTGATGGAAGACCCCGGCAGGAGGGACACGCTGCTTCTGGAGGTCCGGAAAATGAAGGACGCGGAACTTCGCTTCGCCCGCGCGGCGGACCTCGTACTTTGCGTAACTCCCGCGGACGAAAGCGTCCTGCGAACTGAAATCCCGGAAATGAAATCGCTGATCGTGCCCGTGGGACAGTATCCGGAGTACTACGAACCAAACGCTTTGGTTTCGAAGGAGCCGGGCAGCATCGTGTTCGTCGGGCACTACGCGCACAATCCGAACGTCGACGGAATCCTGTGGTTCGCGCGGGACGTTCTGCCGAAAATCCGCACGCGGATCCCCGCGGCGAAACTCTACGCCCTCGGCGGCGGCCCGCCCCCGGAAGTAGCGACGCTCGCAAACGATCCGCAGATCGTCGTTCCAGGCTGGGTCGACGACATCCGCGATTATCTTTTCCGCGCGGAAGTTTCGATCGCTCCGCTGCGGTTCGGGTCTGGAATCAAGGGCAAAATCACCGAGGCGTTCTTCTGCCGGCTTCCCGTCGTGACGACATCCATCGGCGCGGAGGGCATGGGACTCGCGCACGAATCGAACGCACTGATCGCGGACGACGCGGAGACTTTCGCTGGAGCGGTGGTCGAACTGCTATGCGATGCTCCGAAACGCGCGCGCCTCGCGAACGCCGGCTACGAATTCGCCGTGGAACGCTTCGACGTCCGCGGCATCGCGCGGAGTCTTTCGACGAAGCTGAAAAAGTGGACAGGTCGCTAACGACTCCTCAAATTCGATCGACCCAGTACTCCGGGTCGCGGCTAAGGTGCATAATCGCGTGGATCAATATTCCGTTGGATTCAATCGTGTAGACTACTCCGTACGGAAACCTGCCAACGAGACAAGGCCTGGCGGATTCATACACTTGAGGCCACGCACGCGGGAACTCCAGAATCGACTCGATCGCATCTTCGACTGCAAAGAAAAAGTCAATTCCGAGCCACGAATCCTGGTTTTCGTAATAGGCTATTGCATCGTCAAACTCTGCCTTGGCTTCCGGATGAAACGAAAACGTCATTCCTCGAATCGCTTTCTGATCTCCGAGAGCACCTCTTCGCCCGGCAACGGCTTTACCTTACCCGTGCGAATTTCGTCTCGCCTTCGCTTGATGACTTCGATCCACTTTTTCTCGGATTCCGGGTCGATTTTCTTCAGAGTTCTCATCAGCGAATCGATAACGATGATACGTTCTTCGACTGGAAGAGATGAGGCTTCGTCAATGATTTCCTGCAGCCCGTGCATAAGTATTCCTCGATAGTTGGATCGACACTTCAATCTTATACCATTGATTTTTCCGTGCAAGGAAGTTCAACTCACAGCGCTGAATAATTAGTACAAATAATTCGTAGACGGCACGAATATAATGTAATGTTCGGCTAGATCGCCTGGACGAGCAGCGCAATCCCCTGCCCGCCGCCGATGCAGGCGCTGGCGACGCCGAACTCTTTGCCGCGTTTACGGAGTTCGTTCACGAGCGTGATCGTGATTCGCGTTCCCGAGCATCCGAGCGGGTGACCAAGACCGATCGCGCCGCCGTTGACGTTGACCTTTTCGCGGTCGAGTCCGAGTTCCTTCTCCACCGCGAGATACTGCGCAGCGAAGGCTTCGTTGATCTCGAACAGATCGACGTCCGCGAGCTTCATCCCAGCGCGATCTAGCGCCTGTCTGATCGCGGGCGCGGGTCCGATGCCCATATACGCCGGATCGACTCCGACGATTCCCCAGCTCACGATTTTCGCCTTCGGCGTCAGTCCGAGCGATTTAGCCCAGGCTTCGTCCGCTATTATCGCAGCCGCTCCGCCGTCGACGATTCCCGACGCGTTGCCTCCCGTGACGGTGCCGTCCTTCCCAAAGGGACTCGGGATTTTCGAAAGAGCGTCCAGCGTCGTCTCCGGCTTGACGTGGTCGTCGAAGTCGAGGGATAGATTCTTCCTCTCGTCGTAGACCACGGGCACGATCTCGTCCGCGAGCAGCTTTTCCGCGGTCGCCTTTGCCGCGAGCTGATGGCTGCGTAGCGCGAACTCGTCCTGCGCCGTTCGCGAAATTTCGTACTTCGAAGCGAGGTTCTGCGCGGTCATCGCCATCGGCATTTTGCAGTGCGAGTCCGTGAGCCCTTCCCACAGCGAATCGACGAGCTGCGGCATCGGCCTTCCAAATTTGAGCCCGCTGCGAAGTCCAGGCACGATGTAAGGCGACGCGCTCATATTTTCGAAACCGCCCGCGAGCGCGACCTTCGAATAGCCGAGCAGGATCGATTCCGCCGAGCTGACGATCGCCTGCAAACCGGACCCGCAGAGCCGGTTCACGGTAAGCGCCGGAGTTTCTATCGGGACTTCCGCTTTCAGCGCCACGTGACGCGCTCCGTAGATCGCGCCGGCGCCGCTCTGGATCACGTTTCCGAAGACGACGTTGTCGATCTTCGCTGGATCGAGCTTCGTTTTCGCGAAAACCGCCCGCGCTGCGATGGCGCCAAGCTCGACCGCGCTGATGTTTTCGAACTTCCCGAACTTCGGCGTGCCGCTGTACTCAGCCATCGGCGTTCGCATTCCGTCAATATAAACGAGGTTCGTGTACTTCATTTGATCCTCCAAGATTTTTGGTGATTTTGGTGACGTGTACGATTTTTTTGTAATATTTTTATCGAATGGCGCAGACGGGGTATATGCCTTGAAAATAGTACAAAAAATTCGTACACGTCACCAGTGATTAGTTCACCGGCGTCAGCCAGTGGTGAACGTCCGGTTTTTCGCCTTTCAGAATGCCGAATAGTTCCTCCTGAAGTCTTTTCGTTATTGGACCGCGTTTACCGGGGCCGACCGGGATGCGGTCAACGCTCTTGATCGGCGTGATCTCCGCCGCGGTGCCGGTGAAGAACAGTTCGTCGCAGACGTAGAGCGCTTCGCGGGGAAGCGTCTGCTCGACGACCTCCATCCCGATGTCGCTCGCAAGCTGGATAACGCTCGCGCGGGTTATCCCGCTCAGTATGCTAGCGCTCAGCGGCGGTGTGAATATCGTCGGGTGTTTCGTTCCCCAGCGCTTTCCGACCATGAAAAGATTTTCTCCGGAGCCTTCTGCTATGTAGCCGTTGGTCTGGAGTGCGATCGCCTCGACGTAGCCGTTCGTGATCGCCTCCATCTTCATAAGCTGGCTGTTCAAATAGTTGCCGCCGGCTTTCGCGATGCCCGCGTGGGTGTTCGCGTGCATCCGGCTCCATGTCGCAACGCAGATGTCGACGCCTTCCTCGACCGCTTCCTTTCCGAGGTACGCGCCCCAGATCCAGGTGAGAATCGCGCAGCAAATACTCGCCGGGAACGGGTTGACGCCCATCGCGCCGACGTTCCGAAACACGATCGGCCTTATGTAGCAGGCCTCGAACTTGTTGACCTTGATGCAATTCATTATCGCATCTTTGAACTGATCCTTGGTGTACGGAATCTCCATGCGATAGATTTTCGCGGAATCGTACAGCCGGTCGACGTGGGCGTCGAGGTGGAAGACCTTGGTCGTGCCTCCGACGTTGTAGGCGCGAATCCCCTCGAAGACGCTCGATCCGTAGTGAAGTACGTGGCTCGACATGTGGACGTTCGCGTCATCCCAGTCGATCAGTTCTCCGTCGACCCAGATTTTATCGCACAGTCTCTTTTGCGGTTTCAGCATCCGTTACTCCTCGGCTTCCGATTGTTAATGCAAAATGACGGCTGGACATTTGAATTATAGACTCCGAGCCGCGGCCGGATAGCGGTCGATCTAAAATAATTCCAATATTCGTCCGGGTCAGGCGATCCAACCCGCCAGCGACAGCTTCTTTTTATAAATTGGTTTTTTCGAGCCGAGATTCGTCCAGGACAGAATCGAAATAACCGTGGAATTCGGTTTAAACCATTTCTGGAATGTCAGAGACATCCGGATTCGATGATTTCGTTTCAGGGGCTATGTCTTATCTGGGCAATTCTGTAAGTCATTACAATTTACAATAAGTTGTAATGATTATGTGCTTTAAATAAATGATATACGCAATATTTCATGACATCTACAATCATTGAGTCTAATGTGGCAACTATCTGAAGATGAGGTTCTCATTTTTCGGAGCCTTCAGGCGAGACATCCGAAGGGTCTTGCTCTGACGATGATGGAAGTATTCCCAGAAACCGAGGTAGTTTCCAATCGGCCGAGTGCCAAGTTTAGACTGTATTATACATATAATAGTTAAATATTGCTGATATAGATTCAAATTTGAATAAAATTTGAAATGTAGGCCGCCATAATAACGAGCACAACGTCATCTTTGTGGTACAAGTTCAGTTAGCACGTAACTTGAACGTATCATCGGCGACTTCACGGTCAAGATGACCGTGCCACGCAAAGGAAACGCCTGAAACGTTCCAAACAACGTGGTTCACCGAGCCGATAGCAAACAGTCAATAATTTTGTGTTTCGTATCATCCGCACGGATTTGAGACAACTTTCGACGCGTGACCGAAATTTCAAATTGAATTCTCGGACGAGCCATGCCGAATAATTAAAGTAGGAAGAGTGCTCATAGGGACAATGAGGACTGAAAACGAATGCAGATACCAGGAATCAACTTAGCCGGAAAGATCGAAGCCGTACGTGCGCAGGAAGCCAGACAGAAGCGCGAGAAGACGCAGACCGCGTTGCGGACCGGAACGGACGAGGCTATCATTTCCGAGAAGGCGCAGCTTATCGACGCGGTAAGTAACGCGGTGGATCCGAAAAGGATCGAGCGTGTCGCGAACATCAAAAAGCAGATCGAAGACGGCACGTACGAGGACGAAAAGAAGCTGAAACTCGCTCTGAACCGTATGATCGACAGCATTCTCGACGATGAGATTGCTTAGCTCAACGCGGAATCTACAGCACGCTCTGAAGTGACGAGTTCAGAAGGCGGTGCATCCCGCGCGATTCCGACGGCGGCGTTTCGAACATGACTTCGACTTCATCGTGAATGATCGGCTCCTCGCGATTTTCCCGTCGTCGCCTCGCCGCGGGCCGAGGCGCTTTTTCGCGGACGTGCTTATCCTGAACCATTCGCGCGCCGACGGACGCCGGGGTCTCTTCGACCATCCGCACGCCGTAGTATGACGGCCGGAAGTCCAGCGGAATCAGATTCGGTTTTTCAATCGGCGCAACCATTGTAGCCTCCGATTTCAGTATACCACGGAATTGAGTACAGAATGCGGAACGTAGAATGAAGAATTCAGAATGAACCAGCCTGCTGTCTTGTAAGCAAACGTCGAAACAATTCCGCCCCTCTCCCCACGGGAGGATGGATTCTAAACGAAGCGTTTTTACAGCACACTAGCCCGTACTCTCGTTCAGCGTAAGGCTTCGAATTCGCGTCGGCCATCTATCGAACTTGAACGCTTCCGATACCCGCAATTCTGAGCCGGAAGGTTCTCGCGGCCCAGATAAGCACCAGAGCGATCGCCAGCGCGCGGATGATCCACACTATCGCATCTGGAGCGAGGAAAGTTTTCGAAATCTCCGCCGCGGCGAACCAGTAATACAGCGCGAGCGAAACCCCGCCCAGGATCGCGGTCCACGTCGTGGCGCGAACGCGAACGACCGTCGAGAGAATCGCCACGAAAACGAGACTCCATGCCGCCGCGACCGCGATTTCGAAATACACCCGCGGCGCATCGCCAAGCCCCACGTTTTCCACAGAGAAGTAGCCGATGACGAATCCCGGAAACGCAGCCGCGAAAACGCCGAACGAAGTCGCAAGGAAATGTTTTCTGCCGACGGTTTCGGGAATGATATTCGATTTCGCGACGTCGATGCAGCCTCGTTCCGTGCAGCGAACGCAGCTCGGGCAGCTTGCGTTCGAAGCGTTTGCGAACGCCTGCTGGCCGTAGAGTTTCTCCACGGGAAGCACCGGGCAGATCAGGTTGCAGAATCCGGACCTTCTCGAAAACAGCATCCCGCCCGCGAGCGCGAGCGCGCCAACGACAGCGATCGTAATCGCGAGCGCCGCTGCGTCGGTATTGAAAAGAAACCGCCTTGCGGGCACGAGCGCGAAAAGCAGGACCATCCCGAAAATCCATCCAACCCGCAGCGTCGCCGCGGAACTCGTCCGCACTCCCGCGCGATTGCCGGTTAGAAAGTTCAAGGTTGCAAGCGGACACGTCTGGCGCCAAAGGTCCGGGCAGATCATGAAAACCGCCGGCAGGATCGGAATCGCAACGTTCCATAGGATTGCGAGAGTCGCTTCCGGCAGCCACAAAAGGCCCGCGAGCAGGGCGAACGTCAGTGCAAGCCCGGATTTCCGCGCGATCCCAAACAAAGCCTTCGAATTCGCGCCGCGAATAACTTTGGTCGTCATTTTTTCTTCCACCTGCTGAACCTGATCCGATAAATGGTATCACGAAGTTGCCAAACCCGCCTGGAATTCGGTCAAAAAAATACGATTCTCGCGAATACGATCGTTCCCAGTTAGTTTGTTTTTTACCGATTTCATACACCAAACTTTTCAGGAGATCGCCATGCGCATGCTGATGAATGTCAGGATTCCCCACGAACCTTTCAACGCGCTAGTCCGTAGCGGAACGGTCGGCGAAGTGCTTCAGAGCATCCTCGAGGAGACGACGCCGGAGGCCGTGTACTTCACCGAGCAGAACGGCACCCGCGGCGCGATTCTGATCGTAGACGTGGCGGAACCTTCCAGCGTGCCCGCGCTCGCGGAGCCGTGGTTTTTGAAGTTCAACGCGGACGTTTCGTTCCATATCGTGATGTCTCCTGAAGACCTCGGCAAGTCCAGGCTCGACGAGCTCGCAAAGAAGTGGAGCTGATCACGGAAGAAACCGCGCCGTCTCGTCCTTCGAGGGAACCCGGCACGAAATCTTCTCCCCGAACCAGCGGTAACGGTTCCTGGCGATGAAGTCGTAGCCTTCGTCTAGAATCAGCCTCGGAACCATCATCAGAAAAAGAGCCGCCCACCGAAAGATCGGGAGGTTCGATAGAATCCTGATCGTCGCGTCGGATTTCCGGTGAACGCCGCGGGAATCGACAACGACGATGCTGTTCATCCAGTTGGCGTCGCTCGCCGGAGCGTCCCCGAAGCCCACGCCGAGAAGGTTCCGCGCGGTCTCTCCCTGCAGCGCGGCGAACCTGAAAACTCCTCCCGCGTCCCGCGCAATGATGAAATCGACCATGCCGTTACACAGCGCGCAATTACCGTCGAAGAAGACTATCGGATGATCGACTGAAGTTTTGTACACAAAAAATGTCCGCTGCGAAAAACGAATTACGAATCCATTCAAACTGAAATCGAACTTCGGCGCAATCGAGTATGTTTTCTCCGCGGCTCAGCGCTGAAGAAGCTACAAACATTCCACCCCTGACAGGTTCATTTTATCGATGCTGCGATTGTGAAAAAATCTGTGTCAATCGGTGTTAAACTGTGGACAAAAAAAATGGTAAGTGTTCACGGGGTAGATCGCAGTCTATAGCGGGATTCTGTTCGTAGTGTGCTCGTGAGAGCATATTTTCGCGGTGTG